>DATKZH010000354.1:0-29437 GCA_035528065.1 Thermoguttaceae bacterium
CCGCTTCGACGCGGGCTTGTCCAGTCTGTATAGACCGGATGACCGACGAGCTCCGAGACGGTCCAGAACGTTGTCGTCGCACGAGTTGCGAGGTTTGGCCTGCACAACATCGCAGGTGTTATGCAGAAGGAAGCAGTCTGCCTTTGCAGGTTTATGCAGACTGGATAATCCCTGTTCTGCCCTTATGAACCCATCATGAAGAAGCTGCTTGCCCTAGTTGCCGTGCTTGGCTTTGTCGTGGTGTTGTGCATAGCGTGGGGCTTCTGGCAGCGACGCGCAGAGCCTAACGAGATGTTGAAGCTTCCCGACCTAAGGAATACCAGCGTCAGTTACTCATGGGCTGGGGGATTCAGCTTGTGCAATTGCGACGTGTATGCCGTCTTCTCGGGAGATGGTCAGGCGAGCCTTCAGGTTGGAGACGAGAAACCGGTTCGTACGAGCATCTCCAGTGAACGATATCGCCAACTCCTATCTTGCATGGCTGAGAATAGCTTTTCACAGATCAAGGTGAAGCGTAGGTGGGGTGCTTACCAATGTGATATTGGCAGATATGAGGTCATTCTGCGTGATGGCAACAAGAAGACTATCGTGCATGCGGATGGCAAGCACTACATCGATAAGCCTGAACATCTGGAACCAATCCTTGAGATGATTTACTCATTTGAGGCTGAGTTCGGGCAACCCCTTGACTATGGTCCAATCGCAACGACGTGCATTCGAGACATACGCGACATCATAGCGGTAGCCAGTGCTTTCTGTTGTCTCTTCTGCTGCATTGCGATATCGGGCTTCATTTGGATTAGGAAAAGAAACAAGAAGAAGGCAGAACCAATGCATCCACCGGACGCTTCGCGCCGGTGATGCTAACCGTTCCCCATCGTTCCCACGCGAAGCGTGGGAAGGATGCACGCAGCTTACCGTACCGCCCCTCACTCCAACTCCGGCGGAACGGCCGGGCGGGGGCCTTTGAAGGCCGGGGCGGGCGGGGGCGTGGGTGTTTGGCCGGGGGTCATTTGGCTGGCTAGCTCGAGCGAGGCCTCGACGATTTGCCGTCCGGCCGTTACCTCCAGGTTGGTACAGCTCGTGAGCCGGGTCTCGTAACCGCCGCCGTGCTCGCCAAAAGCCTCCTCGGTGGGCACGTAGGCCACGAACCCGTTGGCGTAGCCGACGGGGAACGTGAGCGGGAAGGGGCACTCGGCCTTCAGGTCGTGGCTGAATTGGCAGAACATCTCGGCCGGATTGGCCAGGAAGATCGCCGGTCCGAGCTGAACGGCCTGCACTTCCACCTCTTCGACCGGCACCTTGGCCATGAGCGCGTCCAGCAGCACGATCTCCTTGGCGAACGCCCAATCCGTGGGGCCCGCTTCCTTCGGGTCTTTCTTGACAAGCTCGTAGCTGCGTTGCACGCGCTCGGGCGAGGGGACGCGCCGCTTGATCCGCAGGACCTTGGAGCGGGCGGCCACGGGGGTCAACTGGCCCGGCTCCATGCCCAGGAGGACCTTGACCGCTTCGGCCCCGATCCGGCCGCCGACCAGGCGGGCCCATCGCTCGCCGGACGGATTGGCGTACGGGCTGAGGTTATCGACCTGGGTGACGTCGCCCGAGAAGCCCTGGAGGAACACGACCACGCACTCGTCGCCCATGGCGCCGCGGATCGTCTGCTCCAGGTAGTAGATGTAATTGGCCGAGACGCCGCCGGGGCTGGTCGTAGCGTGACAGGCGAAGTTCACGACGCACCCGAGCAGCTTGCCCTCGGCGTCCCAGGCCCCGATCACGCCGACCGCGGGATCGGTCGGGCCGGCATAGTCGACGACGTCGGGGTTCCCTTTGCCGGGGTGCGTGTACGTCCGACCGTTCTTCATGCGCAGCCGGCGGTTGAAGGCCACCTGGTCTTCGATGCCGGCGCCCACGCCGCACCGGGCTTCGACCCGGCCGGCGTCCGCCGCGCACACGGCCGCCACGATCTCCCGCTCGACCGTTTCCAGGTACCGCGGGTCGGCACACGCCGACTTCTCATAGGCGAGCGACTGCACCAGCGGCGAAGCGTGGTCGTACTGGCCGGGCTGGACAATCCCCAGCGGGCCGGACGAGTGGGAATGCGAAGCCCCGATCAGCACCGCCTCCGGCGGGATCCCGCACTTCGCCCGGATCGCCTCGCGGCACGCCTCGACCAGCGGCCGGTAGATGAATCCGGCGTCGATCCCCACCAGGGCGACGCGCGTCTTCCCGTCGTCGAACACGGCGGCGCGAACCTTGCACGGATCGTGAAACGTCCGGTGGTACGACTTCCCGTATCCTCCCGGCTGCTCCATGCCCAGCTCGGGCGTGACGTCGCGCTCGGCAAAGCCCACCCGAAACGACGTCGCGCCCCCCGGCGCATCCGCCGCGCGCGCCGCCGGGATCGCCGAGCACACCATCGCCAAAGCAGCACAAAAAACCGGGCAAAGCGATCTGATCATCCGGGCGTCTCCCTTGCGTTGCTCTTGGAGGGATGCACGATCAAAACCGACCCGTCCGCCGCCGGTCCATCCATCTTCGCCGCCTTCGCGCCACCTCCCCGCCCCGTCCAATCCGACAAACGGGCCTTTTTCCGGCGGACACTCGCTAGCGATTCGCGAGCTTCGCTTGGCGTTCGCCTCCCTCGCTCGCGCTTCGGGTTGGTGTGAGCGGCTGGAGGAGCCCGGCGGCGTTGGTGCCGCGGATCTGCTCTTTGACCTCGGGGGGCGCGTCGAGCACCTCCAGCTTGACCAGCACGGGATCGGGATACTTGAACGGCATGCCGCTGCCGAACACCACCCGCTCGGGGCCCAGGCGGGAGATGAGCTGGCCGATCTCGTCGGCCAACACGGCGCTTAAGCGGGAGATCTCGATCCAGTAGTTGGCCGGCAGGCCGCTATCGGGCTTGCCGAGCGGCGAGCCCGTGTAACCGGCGCCGTTCAAAAGGAGGAACCGCGCCTCGGGGCAGGCCTTGACCAGGTCGATGATTTCGCCGAGCGGGACGTCGGGCACGTCGACCAGCCAGCTTCTCTGCCGGTAGTCCGCCACGCGAATGGGGATGGAGATCGGCATGCCCCGCTCGGTGGCCTGGCGGATCAGGTCGAGACAGCACTGGTCGGAGAGGGCGTAGTTGTGCCACTTGGGGTAAAGACGCAGCCCTTGCACGCCGAGCTCGTCGTGGCAGATCGCCAGGTCGTCCTTCCAGCCGGCGTAGAACGGGTTGACGACGGCGAAGGGGATGAGCCGGTCGCGGTGGGGTTTCGTGGCGGCGGCCAGTTCCTCGTTGGCCGGCTGGGTGTTGCGGTACGTGACCGCGTCGGCGCTGGAGACCATGGCCCGGTCGATGCCCTTGGCGTCCATCAGCTCCAGCAGGGCGTCGGGCGTGTTGTGGCGGAGCTGCCGGAAGGCGAAATGGCCCAGGTAGGCGTTCGTGTCGACGATCATCGCTTAGCCTCGCATCTGGAGAAGCCGCATCATGTTCCCGCCGAGGACCTTTTGTCTGTCTTCCGGGCTGAGCCGGGCGGCGCGGATTTTGCCCACGCCCGCGGTCATCGACATGTCGCAGCCGAACAGGAGCCGGTCGGGGCCCAGGACTTGGGCGGCCATGTCGACGATCCCCTCGTCGACCACACTGCCGCTGGTGTCGAGGAAGACGTTGGGGGCGTGGCGCAGGGCCTTGATGGTCCACTCCCAATCGCCGCCGCCGCCGACGTGGGCGCAGATGAGCCGGGCCTCGGGGTAGCGCCGGCCCAGCTCGGCCAGGTGGCCGCCGTCGGAGATGTTCGGCTGGCCGGGGATGGGGTGATGCCCGTGCCCGGCGTGGTGCAGGATCGGCACGCGCAGCTCGATCGCCAGCTCCACGATGGGGTAGACGATCGGCTCGGTGCAGACGTGCTCGTTGTAGAGCTTGACGCCGATGAACCCGCGATCCTCGACGCAGCGGCGGATTTCGTCGAGCGCGTCGCGCCCGCAGTCCGGGTTCACGTAGCAGTAGCCCAGCACGCGGTCGCCGAGCCGCTCGATCGCCTCGGCCAGCCAGGCGTTGCACTCGCGGAAGCCTTCGGCGGTGGCGGGCTTTTTGGGCGTGAGGATGGAGCAGCAGAGCCGGTCGATGCCGAGCTTGTCGGCCGCTTCGATCAGTTGGCGGTCGCGCTGGTCGTAATTGGCGGCGCTGTGGTGGGTCAGATGGGCGTGGCAGTCGATGACGGGCACGGCCTTCCGGCTCGGTGTCTCAGCGCCGGGCGCCGCCTTGGTCTCCGCGGCCTTGAGGCCGGGGGACGACGAGCCCAGATACGACCCCGCCAAGGCCGCGCCGGCCGCCGCGGAGGCCCCGAGGAAACGGCGTCGTGTGACCGATCGGCTGCTGGGCATGATGAACGCTCCTTTTGGCGACTGGGGATCTGTTCCTGGCCCCCGCACTGCGAACAAGCCCCTCCAAGCCGAGGGGTCGCAACCCCCGGACCCGACGGAAGCAACACAGCGACGTCCGCCGTGCAGGACTCAATGAGCGATCCAAACGTACGCTGGCCGGCCCACTTGCTCTACGATTTTCGTTGCCGGCAGGGCCGTGGTCAACCGGTTCCTCTCGAATGCGTGCGCGGCCGGCGCCCTTGGATCAGAGCGTGATGCCCTTGGCGGCGCAGATCGGCTCGATGAGCCGCCGGATGTTGCCGCCCAGGATCAGCCGTTTGGCTTCCGGGGAGACGTCGGCCCCGTGGACCTTGGCCAACTGCGAGGCGAAGCTCCGCCCGCCGAAGTCGCTGCCGTAGATCACGCGATTGGGCCCCAGCTCGCGCACGGCCATTTCGACCATCCCGGCCGTGGGGTCGCTGCCGCTGGTGCCGGCACAGACGTTCTGGGCGGCGCGGATCGAGCGGATGCCCCGTTCCCAATCGCCGCCCGTGTGGGCGGCGATGAACGAAGTGTCCGGGTGCCGCGCGGCCAGCTCGGCCAACTCGCCGGGGGTCGATTCGCCGGGCAGGTTCCCGGTCGTCTTGAGCCAGGTGTGCTGGAGGATGGGGGCCTTCAGCTCCGCAGCCCGCTCGGCGACGGGGTCGAGGCACGCGTCGTTGCACCGTACGGCGACCAACAGCTTGACGCCCACCATGGGGCCGTCGCGCACGCAACGGTCCAGCTCCCGCAGGCTCTCTTGGGTGTGCTTTGGGTTGAGATACGCGAAGCCGAGCGCCCTACCCGCGGAATGTTGGATCGCTTCGAGCAGCAGGTCGTTGTCGCGGCGGATTTGCTCGGCCGGCGGGTCGTGAAGCCGCGAGAAGCCCAGGGAGACGATCACCTTGTCGACGCCCACGCGATCGGCGATCTCCAGCAGCCGGGCGATTCGCTCCCGGGGCGTCCCGGCGACCCCGGTGAGATGCCCGTGCGCGTCCCACACCACGGCCGGCCCGCCTTCGGAGGACGGCTCTTCCGCCCGGAGCGGCTCGAGGTTCGACGCCGCGGCGATCGCCGCCGTGGCGTGGACCGTGCGGGCGAGCATCGCGCGCCGCGTGATTTGGCCATGGGAAGGTCTCATTTTTCGCCTCCTGTTGCTCATCGCAAGGAAGGAATGGCGTCATGCCCGCGCGCGACTCCCGCGAGGAAATCCTAACGCCCACAGCAGCGCGACGCAACTGGTGCTCCCTCGTTTCGGTGTCCGCCGGGGCGACTTGAGCGGCGGAAGACTCCGGCTTCGTCCGCCGGGAAGCGTAGAACGCTTGACAAGGCCGATTCCCTCGCTCAGGATCACGGTCAGGGCGAAGGCGCAGGGTCTTCCTCAGTAACGCGCGCGTAGCGCGCGCACCTTCCAGGAGAGCCACCCTCTCCTGCGTGCGGGAGAGGGGTAGGGGGTGAGGGGATTGGCACTACCAGCGGATCGAGGTCCACGTTGTTCGAGGGCGGCGCGCCCTCACCCGGCGACTTTGTCGACACCCTCTCCCGCAAGCGGGCGAGGGGACCCTCGGCTGCGACGGACGGCGACTGGCCGGGCGCTGTGTGCCGTGCTGCTCTGCGGGGTCGTGGCCGGGCCTGCGCGGGTTACGGCCGCCCCGCAGCCACGCGAGCGCGGAGGATACTTGGGCCCGTGCGACGTGGTGGCGTCCAGCGACGGCCGGCGTCTGCTGGTTCTCCTTGCCGACGCCAAGCAGGTGGCGGTGGTCGAGCCCGGCGGCAGAGTGACGCGCACGATCGACGTGCCGGCCACGCCGACCGGGCTGGTGCTCAGCCCCAATGGGCGAACGCTCTATGTAACCTGCGCTGCTCCGCAAGGGGTCGTTTGCGTGGTGGACCTGGAGTCCGGCACGGTAAGCGGCACGATCGCGGCAGGGCACGCCGCGACCGGCCCGGCCCTCAGCCCCGACGGCAGGCGGTTGTACGTCTGCAACCGCTTCGACAACGACCTCTCGGTGATCGACCTGGAAGCCGGGCGGGAAGTGACCCGGGTGCCGGCCGTCCGGGAGCCGATCGCCTCGGCCGTCACTCCTGATGGGAAATGGCTGTTCGTGGCCAATCTTCTGCCGGCCGACCGCGCGGATCAGCACGGCGTCGACGCGGTCTCCGCCGTCCTCACCGTCGTCGACACCCGGACGAATCGGCCGTCGACGATCCGTCTTACGACCGGCAGCTCCAGCGTGCGTGGGATCTGCATCTCGCCCGACGGCAGGCACGTCTACGTGGCTCACCTCCTTTCCCGCTATCACTTGCCGACGATTCAGGTGGAGCGCGGGTGGATGAACGCCAACGCGATGACCGTGATCGACGTGGCCACCAAGAAGGTCGTGAATACGATGCTGCTGGACGAGCCGGGGCGAGGGGCGGCCAATCCCTGGGACGTGGCCTGCACGGCCGACGGCAAGTGGATCTCGATCAGCCATGCCGGGACCCACGAGCTGAGCGTGATCGACGCGGCGGGCCTGTCGGCGAAACTGAAGGCGATGCCCCTAACCGGTCACTCCAACGCCTATCTCTTCGGCGAGCCTTTTTACTACGGGATCAGCCGGGCGTACCAAGCGGCCGACGCGGCCAACGACCCCGCGTTCCTGGAGGGTTTGCGGCGCCGGATCAAGCTCGAGGGCAACGGGCCCCGCGGGCTGGCGGTGGTCGGATCGGATGTCTACGTGGTCGAGTACTTCAGCGACACGTTGGCGGCGGTTGACCTCCGCCCCGGAAGCGATCGGCCGGTCACTTCTCTCGCCCTGGGACCCGAGCCGGTGCTCAGCTTGGAGCGAAAAGGCCAGAGGTGGTTCTGCGACGGCAGGTTGTGCTTCGAACACTGGCAGAGCTGCGAGAGTTGCCACCCGGACGCGCGCACGGACGGGCTGAACTGGGACCTGTTGAACGACGGGGCCGGCAACCCGAAGAACACGAAGACCATGCTCCACGCCCACCGGACCCCGCCGGCGATGGCGACGGCCGTTCGGCCCACGGCCGAAGCGGCGGTTCGCTCGGGCATCGCGCAGATCGAGTTTGCGTCGATGGACGAAGACGTGGCCACGGCCATCGACGCTTATCTCAAGGCGCTTCAGCCGGTGCCGAGCCCGCACTTGGCCGGCGGCGGGTTGAGCGAGCGGGCGCGGCGCGGCAGGGGGCTTTTCTTCAGCGACCGGATCGGCTGCGCCAAGTGCCATCCGGCCCCGCTGTACACCGACTTGCAGATGCACGACGTGGGCTCGCAGGGTCCCCGCGACCGCCGTTCGGAGTTCGACACCCCCGCCCTGATCGAAGCTTGGCGGACCGCCCCCTACCTGCACGACGGGCGCTACACGACGATCGAGGAGTTGATTGTGGGGGGCAAGCATGGCGCCGGTGAGGGACGCGTCGATCAGCTCAGCGAGCGAGAGATCGACGATCTCGTCGAGTTCGTCCTGTCGCTCTAAGGCGCGCCGCAGAAGAACTTCCGCATTTGCGATGTAGTAGGCACACGGCGTGTGGGCTGCTCAAAACGGCCGTCAATCACTCGCCACATTGTGTCCCGTTTGTGTTCCATCCCCGTACGCCGAAGGCGTTCGACAACACGGCCCAGGGTTGCGAAGCTACCCTGGGTCCCGGTTCCGACGTCGCCCATCAACCCCGAAGGGGTTGCACAGCGCCCGCTCGAGGGTTGCGCGGGGTGCAACCCCGTTGGGGTTGGGGGGGACTCGGTGCCCGCCAACCCAGGGTAGCCTCGCAACCCTGGGCTGTGTTGTGAAACCGCTTCGCGGTTAGGGGAACAGAAATGGCCCACGCTTCCCGCGGATTCATGGCCGTGCTTTCCGTACGTTCTTAGCAGCCCACACGGCGTGTGCCGTCCGCCGGTTACGGCACACGGCGTGTGCCTACTACTGCGCAGATGCGGAAGCTATTCTTCGGCCGAGCCTGTGGCCCGACTACTCCTCCTCTTCTTTCAGCTTCGCCTCCTGGATGATCTGCTGCTGGACGTTGGGCGGCACGACGTCGTAGTGGCTGAAATCGAGGGTGTAGGAGCCCTGTCCGCCGGTAAGGCTGGAGAGGCTGCGGGCGTAGGTGGTCACCTCGGCCAAGGGCACCTCGGCGGTGACGGTCTGCAAGCCCCCGCCGGCAGAGTCCATGCCCAGCACGCGCCCGCGGCGTCCCGACATGTCGCTGTTGACGTCGCCCACGAAATCGGCCGGCACGGTGACCTCGATCTTCACGATCGGCTCCAGCAGGGCGGGCTTGGCCTGCTGGAAGACGTTGCGGAAGGCCATCGAGGCGGCCGTCTTGAAGGCCTGCTCGGAGCTGTCGACCGCGTGATGCTTGCCGAAGTGGACCTCGATGCACACGTCCTGCACGCGGTATCCGGCGATCACGCCCCGCTCGATCCGATCCAGGAACCCCTTCTCCACGGCGGGCATGAAATTGCCGGGGATGGTGGCGCTGACGATCGAATTGATCCAGAGGAAGTTGTCCTCCTCATGGTAGTGCGGCTCCTTCATTTGAGGGAACCGCGCCTTGACGGCGAACTCCTCCACGTCGACGTCCTTGGGGAGCGGCCACATACGGATGTGCACTTCGGCGAACTGTCCGCGACCGCCGGTCTGCTTCCTGTGACGATAGCTCCCCTCGGCATTGGCCTGGATCGTCTCCCGATACGGGATCTTGGGCTCCTTGGTGACCACTTCCACCTTGTCGCGCCGCTTGAGCCGCTCCAGGATGATTTGCAGGTGCAGCTCGCTCATCCCGGTGATCACCATCTCCTTGGTCTGCATGTCGCGATCCAAGCGGAAGGTGGAGTCTTCCTGGCAGACTTTTCCCAACGCGCCGGAGAGCTTGGCTTCGTCGCCCCGGCTCTTGGGACTGGCGGCCAGCCCGACCATCGGCGTGGGAAACGCGATCGGCGCCATGGACACCTCGCCCAACGTGGTGCCCGTCTGGAGCTCCTCGACCTTCGCCACCGCGACGATTCCCCCGGGGCCGACCTCGTCGACCGGCTCCGTCTCGTCGGCCTGGACGTGCAAGAGCTGCGCGATCTTGACCCCTTTGCGCGTCCCGACCGCCGGGACCGTCGAATCCTTGGAAAGCGTGCCCGAGTAGACCCGGATGAAGCTCAGCTTCTGCACGAAGGGGTCGAGGCGGGTCTTGAAGACCTGGGCGACCAGCGGAGCGGCCGCGTCGGGCTTCAGCTCGATTTCTTCCCCGTCGGCCTTGGTTGCCTTTCGGGCGACCTTGTCGGGTGGGAGCGCACAGGCCCCCATGGCGTCGAACAGCTCCGGCACGCCCACGCCCGTCTTGCCCGAAACGCAGACCATCGGAATCAGGCTGCCCTCGGCAACCGCCTGGACCAGAAGCCGCGAGAGCTCTTCGTCGGTGGGGGGGTTGCCTTCCAGGTATCGCTCCATCACTTCCTCGTCGGCCATGACGATCGATTCGATCAGCGACTCATGGATTTCGGCCGGATCGACGACCGCCCCGCTCGTGTCGTCGGGCACGTTGAGCGTGCCGGCCACGCCGCGGAAATCGGCCCCGCATCCCAGGGGAACGTTCAGGAGCAAGCAAGCGTTGCCGAACAGCTCCTGGATGCTCGCCACGATGGCAGGGAAGTCGATGTTGTCGGAGTCCATCTTGCTGATGATGATCATCCGGCCCACGCCCGCCCGCTCGGCTTCGGCGAACACACGGCGGGTGTTCACCTCGATCCCCGCCTGCGCGTTGACGACGATGGCCGCCGTGTCCACGCCGCAAAGCGCGCTGATCGTCTGGCCGATGAAATCGGGATAGCCGGGCGTGTCGATCACGTGGAAATGCTTGCCCGCATGCTCAAAATGAACCACGCTGGCTTCGATCGAGTATTTGTGGTGCTTCTCCTCCTCGTCGAAGTCGCAGATACTCGTCCCCTCGTCGACGCTCGCCTGGCGATTCACCGTCTTGGTCGCGGTCAGCATCGTGTCGACCAGCGTCGTCTTGCCGCTCGATCCGTGTCCGCAAAGGGCGATGTTGCGAATGTCCTCAACCTTGTACTTCGCCATGGAAACTTCCTCGGTTGACTGTCTGCTCCAAGCCCTCGGCGTGCCGCCCGCTAGGCGTTGCCTACGGCCTGCAAGTTCTCTTTCTCATCCCCCTGAGGGTCTTGCTCTCGGGGCTGCGATCCGCCGGCTTGGTCTTTCGACGATCGGTTGCCTATTGTCCCCTGCCCGCGCGAATCGCCTCGGGCAGGGTCAGTCTTCCCTCATAAAGGGCCCTGCCGATGATGCAGCCGGCCATCGGGACGGCGGCCAGCCGGGCCACGTCTTCTGCCGTGGTGATTCCCCCGGAAGCCACTACCGGCACGTCAACCGCCGCTTGCATCTCGGCCATCGCCGAGACGTTCGGCCCGACCAGCATCCCGTCGGTGGCGATGTCGGTGTAGACGATCGCGGCCACCGGCTCACCCTCAAACTGCCGGGCCAAGTCGACGGCGGCCACGTCGCTCGTTTCGAGCCAGCCGTCGGTGGCCACGCGGCCGTCTCGCGCGTCGATTCCCACGACCAGCTTGCCCGGGAACTTCCGGCACGTCCGGCGGAACCAGTCCGGCTCCTTCAGCGCCCGGGTCCCCACAACGATTCGCTCGATTCCGAGCTCGAGCAGCTTGGCAATCACGTCCTCGCTGCGGATCCCGCCACCCAATTCGCAGGACACGTCGACCGCCTGAAGGATCGCCTCGACGCTGGCCAAGTTGCCGGGGCGCCCGTCCCGAGCGCCGTCGAGATCCACCAGGTGGAGGCATTCGGCTCCCTCGTCGACCCAGTGCCGGGCCATCGCGGCCGGGTCTTCGCCAAACACGGTCTCGCGGGCGTAGTCCCCCTGCTGGAGGCGTACACATTTCCCCCCGCGAAGGTCAATCGCCGGCCAGATCTGCACCTCGGTCGCACTCCTATCCGCTCTCGGGCCAGAATGCCAAAACACGTAATATTACACACACCCCCTCTGCCTGCAAGGGACGTGGCGGGCACCCTTGGGGGAAAGATTGCCCATCGACGCCGGGGGGTTTCAAGCGGCTTTCGCAGCGGATTCCCCTTCAAAATGCTCTGGACGGCCTTGGCCAACCGATACTATCGTTGCACGCCCTCGTGTCGTGGGAGCGGTACGAATCCACCCTGTCGGAGGGGGCGGCTGGGCCGAGTCGTCGGCCTGGGTCCATCGAGACGGCGGAAGCTCAGCGGGTCGTGGGCCGTCGCTCACCACCAACACACGTTCACCCAGCCAGCTTGTCCAAGGGAACGGAACGCCATGAGCCTGGCAACAGTCAAGAAGACGTTCGAAGAGTACGGTCGAGATGACCCCTTGTACGCGGTCCTGTCCCGCAGGGGGATGCGACACAACCAATGGGACCCGGACGAGTTCTTCCGAACGGGAGTGCGAGAGATCGGGGAAGTGCTCCAGTACGTCGAGGGCCTTGGCCTGCCGCTTGGGCGGCAGCAGGCGCTGGACTTCGGCTGCGGCGTGGGACGCCTCAGCCAGGCGCTGGCCGACCACTTCGAGCAGGTGGTGGGCGTCGACATCGCGGAATCGATGATCGAGAGGGCCCGCCAGTACAACCGACACGGCGACCGGGTCGAGTATCTGGTCAACACGACCGATAGCCTCGAGCGGCTCGACACCGCGTCGTTCGACTTCGTGTACACCAACAAGACGCTCCAGCACATCCCCCCGGAGCCGGCCGAAGCGTACGTCCGGGAGTTCTTCCGGGTGCTGCGGCCCGGCGGGGTTGCGGTGTTTCAAGTGCCCAACGGCAGGCCGTACCGGGCCGGCTCCCTGCGCGCGTGGCTGTACAACGTCCGGCGTCTTCATCTGCGCCGCGTCTGGAAGATCCTCCGCGGTCGTCCGCCCGTAGAAATCCACTACATCGCCCGCGAGCGGATCCGGTCGATCGTCGACGAGAGCGGCGGCCGGCTCGTCGACGTCGTCGACGTCGGGAAAAGACGCAAGCGCGAGAAGAACCTCCGCTACTGCGCGGCGAAGTAGGGGCCGGCAGATCGGCCGGCAGCATTCGCCCGCGCGGCTTGCCCTGGTTTTTCCCCGGTACGGATTCGGGAACCGGACCGCCCGGATCGAAGCTCGTTATGCGCTCAGCTCCGCGAAGTTTTTCAGAATCCGCAGCCCGTCGGCTTGGCTTTTTTCCGGGTGGAACTGGGTGGCGAAGAGGTTGTCGCGCCAGATCGCCGAGCAGAAGGGCTTGGGGTAGTCGGTCGTGGTGGCGACGACGGTGGGGTCGCGGGGGACGACGTAGTAGGAGTGGACGAAGTAGACGTAGGTGCCCTCGTCGATCCCCTCGAGGATCGGGGCCCGCCGGGCGATGGAGAGCTGGTTCCAGCCCATGTGCGGCACGGAATACTCCGGCGGGAGATCGAAGCGGACGACCTCGCCCCCGAGCACGCCCAAGCCCTCGTGCTCGCCGTGCTCGTAGCTTTTCTCGAACAGCAGTTGCAGCCCGAGGCAGATGCCCAGGAAGGGCTTGCCGGCGTCGATGGCCGCGAGCACCGGTTCGACGAGCTTGCGCTGTCGGAGCTCGGCCATGGCGTCCTCGAACGCCCCCACGCCAGGCAGGACGACCCTCTCCGCTCGGGCGACTTCGCCCGGGTCGCCCGTCACGGTCGCCTGGTGCCCGACCTTCTCGAACCCCTTCTGGACACTCCGCAGGTTACCCATTCCGTAGTCGATGACGGCGATCATTAGCTCAGTGGAGGCGTTGCCGTGGAAAGATGAACGGACCCGCGCGGGGCCGGTCCCCGATGCGTGCCGAGTCGGACCAATATCCTCGATCGAGGACATCGGGGCAAGGGCTGGGGTTCACCCGGCCGCGCGGGGGCTGTAGGGGAAGACCCGATTGGCCAGCTTGGCCCCCCGGGGTAGGATGAAGCCGGGCAGCTCGTGACACATGCTGCCGCGGGCCAGGGAGATGCGAGGCATGTGGCTGTTGACCTCGTGCGCGCGGATCAGCCCGATGCGAACCATGTCCCAGAGGCCCAGGACCAGGCCCAAGAGATCCATTTCGGGGCGGTCGCGCCGAGATCCGCAGGTCGCCTCGACCAGTCGGCCGATGCGGAAGTCCTGGGTGCTCAGGCACAGGTCGCTTGTGCCGCCGTGAATGGGGAAGGCATCGCGGGCGAGCGAGGGGAGCATGGCTCGTGCCTCCTTGGAGATGGGCGCCATGGCGTCTCGCTCGGCGACGGTCAGCATCTCGGCCTCTGCGAACCGGTCGGGCTTCAGCGTACCCGTATAGGGGTGGCGCCAGGCCGGGTTGTGCCGCGGCATGCGGACGTAGGGGCGCGGGACGCTCCAGGGAGGACTTGCGCCGGTGAAGTCGATCCCGGCCACCAATTGGATCGGGGGGAAATAGAAGAGCTGCCCCTCGGCGTTTCCCAAGACGAACTCCTCGTGGGCCCGTCGGGCGACGAGGCTGACTCGGCCGTAACGAAGTCCCGGCATCGTGGGGTCGATGTACAAGTACGCTTCGGCCGGCAGACCGCGGACCCGGGTCGACGCGATCCAGAGGCCCACGCAACGGTCTGTTCTCAGGGCGTAATCGACGGCCTCGGCCAGCGGAACACTGGCCGCCTGCAACTGGGCACGGCCCGCCGCCCAGTATTCCTCTTGGCGGGAGTTTACGCGACGTGCCGCATCGAGCAGGCCGAGGACGCACGAGGACGAGCACGCGCGGTCGGCCAACTCCTGGAGCGTTTCCCGGCACAGCTCCCACCCGTTGGCAGAAAGCCAAGTGACGCGGATCCGGCCCTCGATCGATTCGAGGCGAATCATGCCCGGCGGATCGGCGAGGCCATGGCCGAACGGAGGGCGCTTGAGATTGTCGATGAGGTGATTGGTGATTTGGGCGCCGAGGCTTCGGGCCTGTTCCGCATCGCGGAGGCAGGCGTCGTACTGCGTGCGGAAGCGGGACTGGAGGCGGTCTTGCCGGAACGGGAGGGCCGAACGCCTGCCCATCTGCTCCGTCAATCGGGTTGCCAAGCCGCCGGCCATCGCGGTCAGAAACGGCAGCAGGACCTTCCCCCAGCCGTGGACGCTTCCCGAGAGTGCCCCCCCGTCCGACACCCGACCCAGAAGCCGGGAGACGCGCCCCACGGATCTCCACGGCAGCTCGTGGTTGGCCAGGCCGTCGAGGGTGACTTCGTGCGACTCGACACCGGACGCGGTCATCAAGCGGAAGAGCATCGGCTCACCCAACAGGGTGACGACGGCGGGCCGGCCGGGGAAGATGCGCTCGCCCAGGGAGGCCTCGAAAAGCTCTGCCAACTGCTGGCTGGCGATCATGACTTGGCACCTCGGGGGTCTTTCGGGTGGAAGTCCCGCACCGTGATCCTGCACGCATCGTGCGCGCGTCTTGTGGGGCACGTTTCCAACGTGCCGTTGGGTTGTGGGCACGTTGGAAACGTGCCCCACGTTAGGATTTCGCGCCGTCAACCCTCTGCGAATAAGGACCACGACGTCACGTCCCGCGCTCACTCGCTATCGAGACCGTGGGTGCGTCCCGGTTGTAGGGGAACAACCGCGCGGCCAGCTTCGTGCCGGCGATCGGCGCTGCCGACCCAATCAGGTAAGGCATCTGCGACGTGCTCAGCTCGGCGATCGGCGTGTTGCCATTGTTCTGGTGGCCGCGCGTCAGCCCTACGCGAATCAGGTCCCAGAGCCCCCACACCAGCCCGAACAGATCGGGCTTCCTTTCGGCCGGTGGGCCCTCGCGGAGCCGCCCGGCCAGTTCCGCCCTCCGAGAGTCCTGGCCGCCCAGGCACAGGCAGCCGGCCGTCGAGCTATTGAGCCGGTGCTCCCACAGCCCGGGCACGAGCCTTTGGGCACCTTCGGAGATTCCCGCCATCGCTTCCGGGGGATTGCGCGGGCGCAATTCGGCGTCGGTGAAGCGGTCGGCGTGGAGGGAGCCCGTATAGGGGTGTACCCATCGCGGCTGGCGTGAGGGCATCCGCACCATGGGAAGCGGCACGCGCCAGGGCGGGTCGGACGGGATGAACTCGATCATCGCCTGCAATTGGACGGGCGGGAAGTAGAACAACTGTCGCGCGCGGTTTTCGAGGACGAACTCCTCGTGTGCCCGACGCGCGACGAGATGGGCGCAAACGTATCGTTGGGCGTCGGGGCCCGGGCCGACGAACAGGTACACTTCGGCAGGCAGGCCGCGGACTTGCTTCGCGCACATCCGGCACCCCACGCGGCGATTGTGCTCGCGAGCGTGCCGAACGGCCTCGGCCAGCGGCGGGCAGACGGCCTCCAGCGCGCGGTCGCCGGTGGCCCGGTGGTCGGCTTGCCGGCGCCGGCAGTCCTCTGCCCGGCGCAACAGTTCGGTGACTCTCGGCTGGGAGCTCATCCTCAAGGCCAGCTCCTCGAGCGTTTCCCGGCCCAGCTCCGCGCCGTCGCGCGCAAGCCAGACCACCCGGGTGGTCCCGCGCAGGGGCTCGAGCCGGAGCATCGCCGGCGCGTCGGTCTTTCGCCGCCAGCTCGCGGGACTCTGGACCACGCGGATCATCGCGTGCAAGGTCTCGCCGGCGACTTGGAGGGCCCGCTTGGCGTCGTCCAGGCAGGCGCGGTAGTCCCGTCGGAAGGAGTCGTCGTCGCATCCCGGCCCGACCGGGCACGACGGCTCGGTGCCCATCTGCCCGGCCAGCCTGGCGCCCCAACGGCAGGCGAAGACGGCCAAAAACGGCAGCACCGCCCCTCCCCAGCCGTCGCCCCCCCGGATCGTCCTCGCGTCGCCGAACAGCGGCTCCAGGACGCGGGAGAATCGTCCCACGGGCGTCCAGTGCGTCTCGTGGTTCAAGAGGGCCTCCAAGGAGACGCGATCGCCGGAGCCGTAGAGCCGGGAGTAGGGCCGAAACACGGTCGCATCGCCGACGAGGTTGACGAGCGTCGGCTGGTTGCCGGAAGTGCGGCGCGCGAGCGCGCTCGACAGGAGTGACGTCAGTTCCAACGCGTTCATCGTCTGGTTCTCCTTACCAGATGTCACCGCCCCGTCGTGGTTCGGCCCCCCTGGGCGGCCGTCTCGTTTAGCCGCAAGCCGAAGGCGTGCGTGCGGTCGGGGGCCGGTCTGCTCGGTTCGCGCACGCCTTCGGCTTGCGGTTAAACGACTATGCCCTCGCTCTTCTCGTCGTTCCCGCGCGAAGCGTGGGAACGATCGAAGTCTATTCCCCCTCGCCCTGTTCGGTCCACGCGGAGCATGCCAGCGTGACGGCGGTGCTGATCTCGTCCGGGGCCAGCACCGCTTCGCGAGTCTCCGTGCGGCGCGCCGAGGCCTTGCCCGAGGCGGAATCGGACGTGCAGATCTCGTCGGCGAGATCCCTCGGTCGCAGGGCCATGGCCAACCGGACCACGTACAGCAGCCGGCCGGGAAGGACCCCCACGCCCGGCACGCTCGCCGCCCGCATCGCCAGGTGCAAGGCCGCCCCGGCGAACGACACGCGCGGGTGCTCCGCCGCGACCAGCGTCCGCACGTCGTCCACGCTTTCCAGGCCCGGACAGGAAAGCGTCACCAGTTGATCGGTCCGCACCGCCCCGGGCCGGGCGACCAGGACCACGTGGGGCAATCGTGCCAGCTCGCGGACGACCGATCGGCAGGTTGGATCGGCCAGCTTGGCCAGCAGCTCCGCGTCGGAGACGACCAGCAGGTCCTCCTCGCCCAGCGAGGCCCCGGCGGCCAGCACGGTGTCCAGGGCGGTCTCCAACGGCCTTTGCAGCACGCGCTCCACCAGCAGCCGCGACAGGGGGAGCTCCCCGACCAGCGACCAGCCCATCCAACGGGCCGCGGCCGCCGCCATGACGCGCTTACCCACCCCGTCGGGGCCGACCAGTTGCGCCAGCGGGCCGGGGTACTGCTGCGAGGCGATCAAGCCGGCCAACTGCTCGCAGCGCCCCTGGCGAGTCTCCCCCAACAGCCCCGACGACGAAGTGATCGGACAGACGAAGGGAATCGACGCTCCGCCCAACGACGCGGTCTCGTCGGGCTCCTCCCGCACCAGGGCGCGGATCGCCTCGGTGCAGTCGTCGCTGTAGACCACCTTCCACGCGCGGAGTCCGTGCGTCTGGAGGTGGCCGAGGAGTCGCTGGGGCAGCAGGTCCCGGTCGATCAGCGCGCCGGGCGGGGGGCGCTCGGCCGCCACCACGAAGCCGTTGTCGAACCCCACCAGCTCCACGCGCCCGAACGGCGTCGGCTGGAGCACGTACTGGCGCTTGCCGTTGGAGAGCACGCGGGGAGCGTGATCGGGGAAGACTTCCCTTGCGGTCTCCGTCGCCCGGTTGTCCGTTTCCCACAACATCGGTTTCTCCTCGGCGCCGGGGGGATCAGGCGATCAACACCGGCGCGGCCGTCGAACCTCCGCCGAGCACCGGCTCGACCTTCTTGACCGTGTCGTGATCCGGCCTGGCGAGAAACGTCATCTCGAACAGGTTCGCCTCGTTCAGCGAGGCCGAGCGGAACTCCCGATCCAGACGCGTCCACAGCGGCTCCAGCGAGCCGGTCGCCCCGTCCTCCACGTCGTGGCAGAAGTCGCGGATCAGGTCTTGGAGCTTGCCGGGCGAGCAGTCGTGCAGGTCGCGGGCGCGGACCAGCGTCGTCGCGCCGCTGTGCATCAGCACCCGGGCCACGACGAACCCGCCGGCATAGACGAAATCCGCCACCCGACCGCCGAACTCGGACGCCGTCACGCCCAGCTTGTCCAAGGCGGCCGGCTCGACGCTGCCTGCGCAGACGCCGGCCATCTGCCGTCGGCGAGTCCGCGGATAGCGCCGCTTGCGGAACCGCCGGTCGATGGCGGCCGGCAGCCAACTGTCGCTCCGCGGGTTCATGGTCAGGTAGACGGCCACGCCTTCCAGTTCGCCGCTCAACAGCTCCTGAAAGGCCAGCCGCACCCGGCGGTCGACGGCTCCTTCGTAGCGGTGCTCCGAGTTGCCCAGAAGGGCGTCGGCCTCGTCGATGAGGATCATCGTGACGTACCCTTGCCGGGCGAGCCGCTCGGCCCGCTTGACCGCTCGGTGGATGGTCCGCTCCGTTTCGCTGTAGTACGAAGATCCGATATACGGGGCGGACATGCGGAGGATGGCGAGTTGGCGGTCCGCCTCGCGCGCCGCCTGACGGCCTGCCCGAAGCACCCCCTCCGTCTTGCCCGTCCCCGTCGGCCCCACCAGAAGCACGCGCAACGGACGACGCGACACCATCCAGCGGACGTCGCGTTGCCATTCCTCCCGGAGCCATCGGGGGAAGACCAGATCCGAAAGGACCGGGCCGTCCAACGGCGGAATCTCCAGCCAGTCCTCGGGCGCCTGGACCGAGCTTTCGACGATCCCCCGGGCGACCAGCCGGTCGTGCCGAACCACCACTCCTTCGCCTCCCTCCAGGTGGGCTTGGATCGTCTCGACCAGCTTGCGGTCGGCCAGCAGGACCGAGTGATGCTCGGGGCCGTCGTTGACGACCACGCAGCCGACGTCGGCGAAGTCGCTCTCCCGGTCCGCGCGAACCACCGGGTGCTCTTCGAGCTGCGCCAGCGGAAGCTGCGGTGCCGCGCCGAGGTAAAATTTGCCCCCGGAATCGGTGTAACAGAAAGACAACGGCGGGGGCGGCGTCTGGTGCGGATCGGCCACGCACACGCACTCGGCGACCGATTCCCGGCCGGCCGGCGCGGCGTAGAACAGCCGGCGCACGTCGCCGTTGTTGCCGAAGGGGAACGGCCGGCTCAGCACGCGGCTCAGCCGCGGCTGCTCGCCGAGCTGACGCTTGAACGTCTCCACCATGTCGACCAACTGGTCGCGCTGCGATCGGGCCCGGATCGCCTCCCGGACCGCGTATCGCAAGGCCCCCACGGGATCGCCGCGGAACCGGTCGAGCACTTCTCCCATGGCCGCCCGGACGAGCTCGGGGTTGTCCAAGGCATCGGGGTCCTCGGCGACTACCGCGGCGGCCTTATCCAGTGGGCCTCGAAGCCGCTCGCGCTCTGCGTCTGGTTTGCTCATCGGGCGACCTCCAGATCGATTTCTCCAATCAAGCCGCTCACGAAGGCGTGGGCGGCGACGTCCGTCCCGCACGTTTCGGCACGGGCTCCAAACATGGCGATGGGAAAGACCGGCCAGAGCGTGCTGGCGGCGTCGACGTTCCAGGCCGCCGTCACGTCGGGCCCGGAGGGGTTCGGGCCCAGGGCAACCCCGTCCACCTCCCGGGGATGCAGGTGCAGATACCCTCCCAGCCGCCCCCCCAATTGCCGGTGCAGCCGGTAGAACTGCCGGCCCTGCGTGTGCAGGTGGAACTGGCTGGCTTCGGCCGGCAGCTCGAACAGCTCCTCGACCACGACGAAGCAGGCGTCGTCGGCCAGGTGCATGCGGACGGCGGCGAGCCAGCCGCGCTCGACTTCGGCCTCCTCGGCCGCGGCGACCGTGAACGCGGCCCATGCCTCCGCTGGAAACACGCACTTCAGCCACGTCCCCTCTCCCACCCGGCGAACCACCCGACGCGGCCCCAACGGCTCGGCCGAAAAATCGGCCGGCAGGAGCAGCTCCGGCTGGGCGTCGACCGAGACGGCGAAATCGTCGTCCGCCCAATCGAGGGAGTTTTGCACCAGCGGGTGGTCGGGCTCGGGAACGGCGACGTGCACCGAGTAGTCCCGGATCTTCAGTTGCCGGGCGATCGACGTGCCGATCCAGGCGAAGTGGTCCACCGGCACGGCGATCGCCGCCAGCGGCGCATCGGCCTGCTCCTTCGGCCAGGCCTCGCAGCGGAGCCGGGGCCGGTCGGAGTCCAACGACTCGAGTTGGAGATGGAGCTGCCACGCCCGGCCGGGCAGACGCAACGGGTCGGTCGCCACCGCCCGGTAGGCCAGTTCCTTGATCAGCGGCCGGTAGCCGCCGCGGGCGACGTCGAGGATGCGATGCCCGACCACCTGCTCGCCCTGAACGACCAGCACGAGCAGGTGGGTGTCTGAACGGGAGCCGACCGTCGCGTTGTCTGCGCTCATCATCAACCGCTCCGTGATTGGGTCCTTTCCCCGCGCGGGAGCCGGGGAGGGGCTACACCTGATTCTTGCGCACCCGACGTATCTACGCCGGCGTCAACTCGCTGGCGATGGCGATTTCCTCGCCATCGGGCAAGTCGTCGAGCGGGGTGTTGGGGTCCAGCGAGACCCCTTCGTTGTCCACAAGCTCGAAGGTGCCGCTCAGCCCGGCTCGGGAGGCGAGGCGACTCGCCACCGATCCGAGTTTGGCGGCGCCGTTTTTGACTTCACCCGAAAAAGTTCGACCATCGAGGGTCTTGAAGGTCAAAGTCTTCATCGTCGCCACCTCCTTTGCGTACCGGACGCCGCCCGAGCGCCCCCGACCCACCGTGGGCCGGGCGAACGCCCACGTGACATCCGCCATCAACACGGCTCAGGTGTAGCCCCTCCTCCGACTCCCTTGTGAGTTGGGTGGCACGGGCATCTTGCCCGTGCTTCCAGGGGAGCACGGGCAAGATGCCCGTGCCACCCGCAGCAAGGCGCCGGCGGCCATCCACGCGTGGGTGCAAACACCCATCCCACGCTCCTACTTCTTCTTGCGCGGTTGACGAGCCGCGGCCACCGAGGCTCGGGCCGCGTCGACGTTGCGCGCGAGAAACTGCATCGTCCGCAGGTAGTGCTCCGCCAGGCGGCTTGGCGCGTCGTCCAGCCCCCGTCCGTGCGGAGGCCGGACGTCCTCTCCTTCGCCCCCCCATTCGTCTTCCTCGAATTCCCAGTCGTGCGCCTCCTCCGTCGGCCCCCACTCGATCGAGACGGCCGTCTCGTGCGTCCAACCGTCGTCGATCGGCACCTCCTCGATCCGCACCGGCAGCCCCACCGCGCTGAGCTCGCCGGCGTACTTCCGCAGCGCGTCCATGCAGACGGGATCGGCCACCGCGAAGATCGTACGCATCGTCGTCTCCTCCTCCAGTCACGGCGCCGTCAGGATTCATGAGTCCACTCGATGGCGTCGTCTTCGTCGTCAAGCTCGCCGGTGAGGTCCGGCCCGTCCGGACCCGACCGGCCGTCGGCCGCCGAGGCCCACGGCGTCGGCAGCCCCGGTCCCAGCGGCAACTGCCCTTCTTCCTGGAGCCGCTGGTAGTGGTCGCGGGCGTGGTTGTTGAGCGAGCCCCGCTCGCCGAACAGCCGCGTGCCGGTGAGGATCCGGCCGACCTGCCAGACGACCATCGCCAGGTCGTGCGTCGTGAGCGGACTCCACTGCGCGCTGCGCAGGTAGCAGCAGGCCCCGTCGCGACCCGCACGCACCGCCTCGACAAACTGCCGCAGCTCCCCGGGCAGGCCGGCCTCGTCCGGGAGGAAATCGCGGTGGATCACGTGGGAGCAGTACGGCACCACGCCGCCGACAAACCGCACCGCCGGCATGGCCATCGGGTAGTTGTGCGGCACGGCGACGAGCACCGTCCACTTGCGGTGCGGCTCGGGACGGCCGCGCCACACGAGCCCGGCAACGTCCAATTGCAGGACCATGTCCAGGCTCCACTGCCGCCCGCAATCGACCCCCAAGAGGGCCACGCGACCCGACCACGGGCCCTCGGCCAATGTCCGAAGCCTGCCGATATCCCGCCACTTGCGCTGATCGCAGACGTTCGGTGATTCACGCAGACGGTCGATCACGCGATGAACCGGCACGATGCACGGCCCGCGCACGACGGTTTCCGGGGTGGCACTCATAGTGATCCTCCTCCTAAGCTCGGTCCTGTACTGCCTTCTCCAGTCAGTGCGTATGCCCCTAACAGCTCATCCGGCCGCATCGGGGTGGCCGCGGCGTGGGGCCCCATGCAGCCGGCGACGCGGGTCCGCCCGTGCGCGTGTCGCGCGAACCGCCGGCTGCCGGGCGACTCCGCGTGGAGGTTCGTCTTCCGGCCGACCCAAGCGCAGCCCATGCCGCCGGCCGCCACGTAGTCGCCGCAGATCTCCGCCACCAGCGCGGCCGCGGCCCGCACCTCGCGGTCGAGATCGCCCCGAACCGGTTGCCCGCCCTGCCCGAGCAGCACGCACGGCTCGCTCTGGGGCAGGGGGAAGATGCCGCAGGCCGGGCAGGCGTCTTCCCAGCGGTTGCCCAGCACGGTCACCTGGGCCTCGTCGCGGTCGAGGGCGACCTGGACGGGCAGGATCGCCGGCCTCAGGGCGGCCGCGTGCCGCAACTGCTCCACCAGGCGGAGGCGACTGCCCCAGTCGTCCAGCCCGACGAGCACCACGAGCGGCCCCGCCAGCGGGCCCCCACCGTGCTCGGCTTCGAACGACCTCGCCTCGAACACCTGCTGCCAGTCCACCTCCTCCAGGTAGTGGCGAAAGACCGCGACGGTCGGCGGTGCGAGCCACTCGCCGACGAGCTCGGCCAGGCGCTCGACCTTCGGGCGCCCTGCGTGGCCGGCGTACTCGGGACACGTCACGGCGTTCAGCTCGCGAATCGCCGACGGGTCGACGAGGCCCACCCAACCGAGCCTTTGCGCCACGGCGCTCGACGCGACCGCCCGAACACAGGCCAGGTTGGCCGTGCCGCAGCCGACCGCGAGCAGGCTCCACCGGTTGGCTTGTGTCACCACAGCTCCTCCTCCGGGGGCGGCTCCTCCTCCCCGCCGAGCGGCTCGCCGCAGACGGGGCAGTTGCCCAACTGCTCGGCGACTTCCAGGGCGAACATACTATTACAGGACGAGCAGAGGATCGCCTCGCCGGCGATCGGTTTGCCGGTGAGCTGACACGCCCGCCCTTCGCCCGGCTCCACCGACGGCAGCGCCCGGCCGACCACGTACGAGACCTCGCTGCCCCCCGGCTCGAACACCCGCACCAGGTCGCCCCGCTCGACCACCTGAATCCGCCCCAGCACGTCCAGGCCGTTGACCAGCGCCCGGTAGCCGCCTCGCTCGGGCAGCTCGAGCACCAGGGTGCCTCGCCGCTCGGTCAAGCAGGGGGCATCGGTGATTCTTCGCCACACGGCCCGGTCGTCTTCTTCGGCTTGCGGTTCGTAGCAGACGATGGTGGTCATCGGGATGCCCTCCGATCGCGACGTTCTTGCGTGTCTCCCAGACGCCTCGAAACCTCAGAGCGAACAGGTTGCCGCCTTGGAGCCGGCGTCGGCCAGGTGCGAGCACTCCGGGTCGCTCGTCATCCGCCCCAGCCGGTTGCCGCGCCCGCCGCTCTGGCCGAAAAACCTCAGGTTCTGCGTGCGCCGGCCGGCCAGCGCCTCGCGCAGCTCGCTGACCAACAGCCCGGCCACGACCATGTTGCTCGCCACGATGCTCTCGTTGGCGGCCAAGGCGCAGGAGCTACTGCCGGCGTCCTCCGCCTCGGATGCCGGCTCGTCGCCCAGCCCGGTGATGCACCGGAAGCAAGCGCGGCCCGGCTGCTGGACGACGAGCTGCCCCCCGGCGACGCCCGTGCCGCCCGCGGCGTACGGCACGCCCCCCTGCCACGCCGCCTCGGCCCCGAGGAGCCGCGCGGCGTCGTTGTCGGGCGCCATGATCACGGCATCCACCCCGTCGAGCGGCTCCAGGTCCTCGGGCCGCTCGACGTGCCGGGTGCACGCCGCGTACGTGCCGAGCGGATCCAGGGCCTGGAGCTCGCCGGTCAACACGGGCGCCTTGGGCCGGCCGACTCCGTGGACAAGGAGGATCTGGCGATTGAGATTGTGCGGCTCGACTTGCGGATCGCCGTCGATCACGTCCAGGGCCACGCCGCCGTCGAGGGCGACGCCGATCGAGGTCCAGTTGCCCAGGGCCCCGGCGCCGACCTGCTTGATCCGGCGGCCGCGGAACGAGGCGCGACGGGGTGTTTCCGTCAGCTCGTCGACGAGGTCCTCCCAGGCGGCCGTCCGCGGCACGTCGATCCGCCGCCGCCGGTGGAGCGAGTAGAAGAGCACCGTTCGTGGCTCGGCCGGATCCTCGGCGATCGACGTGCCCGCCAACATGATTTCGTTCAACGCGGCTCCCGCCGCCGCGATGGCCAGCTCGGCACTCCCGGCGGGGATGGCCCGATGCCGGGCCAGCCCGCCCAGACGCGCAAGCGCCGTGGCGGGGCAGGGATGCCGCTCGACGATCACGCCGCCGGGCGCGGCCAGCGCCAGCAGGACCCGGACCGGCAGATCGGCCAGTTGCTCGAGCGCCGCGCGCCCGGCCGCCGGGTCGTTCGCGTGGACCATAATCCAGGGGTTCTGGTGGCCGGCGATCATGCCCGGGAGATCCTCGCCGAGGAAGCCGGGATCGAGGTAGTCGTACTCGACGTCGCCGTTGACGTTCTCGACCAGCGCGTCGTGGTTGCCCAGGAGCCAATGTCGGCCGCGGCCGCCCGAGCCGTGGTAGTCGCTCCAGACCCGGGCGATCCCGGCTGCCGCCGCCGCGGCTTTGAGAAAAGCCGAGGCCAGCGGGGCGCGCTCGCCTCCCAGGTCGGCGACGAACGTCTGCGCCCGCCGCTCGTGCGAGAAGGACATCTCCTGTCGCTGGTAGCGTTCCGGATCGGTCATGGGGCGTCTCCCGTTGGATGCGGCTCGTCCCGGTCGCCGGGCACGTCATGGGAAGCCTCGTCGCCGGGCTCGTCCCAGCCCAAGGCACGGGCGAGCGCCGGACATCGACAGGCGGCCTCCTCGAGCACGGCCGCCGGGACCTTGCCCTCGCGCTGGCCGCGCCGGTAGACGAAGAAGTCGGCGGGCGCTTCGAGCTGTTCGGCCTTCTCTTCCTCCGTCTGTTTCTGCGGATCGGTCGGTTCTGCCCGCTCGACGGTCGGGTGCATCTCGGCCTGGCCCCAGCCCCACCGCTCGCGAAAGAACCCACCCCGCGGCGCCTTCTCCTCCAAATCGGCGATCAGGTCGTTCTTCTCGTCCTCACTCAGCTCCTGCGGGCCGATCACGTGGATCTCGACCTCCTCGGACGTATGGTCCTCCAAGCGGGTCCCGCAGTGGAGGCACGCGCTGACGTGATGGACGGGGACATACCGGTCGCCCTCCGCGTTGTGCGTGGTGAAGAAACTTGCCTGGTGCCGATGCAGGAGATGGAGCTTCGCGTCCAAGGCATCCCCGGGCAGATCGGCGCGGGCGGTGACGGTGACCCACACGTCCGGGTTGTCGTCGAAGGTGATCTCGAAGACCGAGACCGGCGGCGGCTCATCCGAGTCGTCGGCCGCCCGGTCTTCCCCTTGCTTCGCCACGCTGCCTCGAACCGCCTGCCGGGTCTCCGACGCAAAGCCGACCCGCTCGGCCGCCAACTGGCTCATCAGCTCCAGGTCTGTGATCGAGCTGAACACGCCGAGGTAACCGTGGCTGTGCCCCGCGCCCAGAATCGCCCAGCCCTTTCTCCTGGCGCGACGACTCACGGCCAGGACCATTTCCGGCGAGGCGTAGCAGGTCCCTGCGGTGGCCTGCTGGTGGTCGGGGAGGAGGACGTCTTCGACGACCCACGGGCCCGAGCGCCGGGCGACCCAGTACCAGAGGATCTCCAGCCCGCCCTGCTTTGCGCAGATCAAGTCGGCCTTGGCCAACGCCTTGCCCGTGAAAAAAAGGGCCTTGCCGGCCCGCATCGCCGTCTGATCGTCCGGGGTGATCTGATAGTGGGCATCGTGGGCGACCACCGGCTGCTCCGCCGCGCGGACCCAGGTGTTCGAAGGCGACTCTCGGCGCTGGCGGCCGTTTCCTTTCCCGCCCGAGAACACCCCACACCATCCCCCGGCGCCGGCCAAGTGGCCCCGCCGACCCGGCCGGCCAGCCGCCGGCCCGGGATCGTCTTCCCTGGGGCCGCGGTTTCGCCGGGAGCCAACGCGACGTGCCAGTGCCGACATCATGCCGAGTAGCTGCATTGGGAACCTCCATCCACTGCCCTCCAAGCGAGAAGATACGACGGTCATCGATTCGCCCCTCACGCGTGCTCCTTCACGCGCGTGCGGAGTAGTAGGCACACGCCGTGTGCCGTAACCGGCGGACGGCACACGGCGTGTGCCTGCTACGGAAGTCGGGACGGTGTTTCCCGGCCGATCCTTGGTGAAGGGGCCGGATCAACCGCCTTCGTGGCTGACGGCGACGCCGACCTCCACGTCGGTCTCTTGGAGCCGCTTGACGATGTCCGCCCAATCGGCGTCCCGCGGGAGCCGGGCCTCGTGGGCCGAATCCTCTTCCGCGCTTTCGGCGAACTCGTCCAGGGCGACGCGGGGGTCCTGGAGCGTCGCCAGCAGGGCCCGGTCGCGAACCTTGTCCCTGGCAATTCGCTGTAGCACCTGGAGGGCATTGCCCGAGTAGTCGGCCACCTCGGCGGCGTCCAGCTCGAAGGGCTGGCCGCACCCGTGGGCGATCCGGAATTTCGTGTCCATCGGTTCTCCTCCTCGCGGTGAGTGCCCACTTTCCCAACGTTGTCATGCTTTGTGATCAGTCGGGCATAGGGTCCATTTACCCCAGATGCCTTTCCCGTACGGCACGGCATCCGGCGGACCGCACGCTGCGACCGCAACGGGCCGCGGACTGCGAGCGAGTCGGATCGTTTTCACCCTTCACCTCCGAGTCGTTCCGTGCCGAAACGAGATGGCGACCGAACACTCACAGTCATGATACACGCTTCCCACAGTTTGTCAAACGTCTGGTTGCCACCATCAGTCGCTTTTCGCTAGAAGTACGCATCGACCCAGAAACTGTTCATAAACGAGGCGAAATTGGCGGACATCCGCACGGGAGCCGCTTTAGGGCTTGCGCCACAGTTTGTCTCAACAGATCCAACGGTCCGCCGAGATCGTGGCGCAGGACACAGTGGCCGCCAGGTACCCAAACCGTGTGGAAGAGCAGACCGGGAAAAGCAGAGGCATCCCGGCCCCAGCCAAGATTCTCCCATCAAGGGACCGGTGAGAGCGGCGGAAAGCCTGCGCCTTCAGGGTCAGGGTCAGGGTATCCCGTTGCGCTCCAGGGGGGGCCGAGACGTGGCAGATTAGCTTCCCGACGCGATGTGCCCCCGGAAGGATGGGGAGCGACCGTGCCGGCGGCCCGGCCCGGGAACGACCCGGATCGCGTCCGGCGCTATGGCCTCCGCACCCCGGGGCAGCCCGCCCGGCGGGCCGTCCAAGGCCGCAAGGGGCAGGCTGCCCGGGGCGCGCGGTGCGCCTGGCTTCCGAGAATCGTGCGCAGGCGGGCGCTCCGCCTGGGGCTGTCACTCGATCACGCGAACGGGGTCACGCCCGGCACGGGGATGTCGTACGCGCCCGCCGCGTTCGGCTTGAGCGGCGGCTCGACGTCGAACCCGTACCGCTCCAGCTCGACCGAGTGCTCCGACTTCAGGGCGTCTTCCCAAGTGATCTCCTTGCCCGTGTTGCAGACGGCCTCCCCGAGCAGTGCCAACAGGGTGCTCCCGAACATATAGTTCCCGTTGTTGATCGGCTTGCCGTTGCGGATCGAGTCGAACAGCTCGACGTGCTCCTGGTCGGTCATGTTGCACTTGGGGCCTTCGTAACGCCAGGGGTTCTCCCCGTCGATGCTGTACTTATTGGCCAGCCGGGCGACGCCCTTGGTGCCGAAGACCGTGTCGGAGAGCTCGTTGTAGCAGCCGACGTGGTTGCGGCAGAGGCCGTACATGCGCACGCCGTTGGCGTACTCGTAGACGATCGCCTGGTGGTCGAACAGGTCGCCGTAGCTGGGGCCGAAGCAGTTCGAGCGCCCGCCCATGCCCCAGGCCTTGACCGGCGGCTCGTCGTGCATGACCCAGGCGCCCTTGTCGATGCTGTGGATCAACTGCTGCAGGACCTGGTCGCCGGCCAGCCAGTTGAAGTGGTACCAGTTGCGGAACTGCCACTCCGTTTCCGACCACTGCGGATCGCGCTTGAAGTCGGCCCGATACGGCCCGACCACGTACGTCTCCTGGATAGCCACGACGTCGCCGATCATCCCGTCGTGTACGCGCTGGACCGTCTCCCGCAGGGGCAGATGATATCGCCAGCAGAGCCCCGAGACGATGGCCAGGCCCTTCTTTTTGGCCTCCTCGCAGATGGCCGCCACGCGTTTCAGCCCGGGCACGTCGAGCGAGTGCGGCTTTTCGCAGAAGACGTGCTTGCCCGCGTCGATCGCCGCCCTCAGATACCGCGGGTGGAAGTGGGAGGTACAGGCGATGATCACGACGTCGACGTCGGTGGCGAGCACTTTCTGGTAGGCGTCGAAGCCGACGAAGCAGTGATCGTCGTCGACGGCCACCTGGTCGGGCTTCTGCTGCTTGAGCCGGTCGCGGCTTCCCTTGACCTTGTCTTCGAAGATGTCGGCCATGGCCACCAGCTTGATGTCCTCGCCGGCGTTCATCGCGTTGGCGGCCGCCCCGGAGCCTCGACCGCCGCAGCCGATCAGTCCGACGCGGAACGTGCCCTCGCCGGCGGCGTGGGCGCTTCGTGCCAGGGTGAGCCCGGCCGTCGTCGCCCCGACCAGGGCGCCGGAGCGGGCCAGGAACTCGCGTCGCGAGGTGGTTCGAGCCTTCTTCGCGTCCGATGGTGTGCTCATGATCACTCCTTCAAGCGTGGTTTAGTGGGCAGGTTTGACACGTCAGGTGTGCCCGCGGGGACCTTGCGCCGCCAGACGTCAAACCGGCGGCAATCGTCGAAAGACCTGCGTCATCGACGGCGTCCATCATAATGGGGGGCGATGGCAAGGGCAACGGTCGAGGGAAAGCCTGGCAGAGAGGCGTCAGCTTGGGGCATGGAGCCGTCAGCGCTTACGAGCACGTGCCCCTCTGGGTAACCGCGCCGAGAACTTGCTGCCAACCGTTGCCCGCCCAGGGCGGACGGCCTCGCTCCCACCCGCCACCGGTCAACGCAACACGGGGTTTAGGGGCGGCCGAAGAATAACTTCCCGACTTCAGTAGCAGGCACACGCCGTGTGCCGTCCGCTGGTTACGGCACACGGCGAGGCTGTGACCTTTTCGACCAAACGTGTGAAAGCAATGCTATCGCACCGCAAGATCTTGTGACGGTATCCGGGGGGCGGTTCTGGCCTGAGGGAAGAGTTGGTGACGAATCGTGGCTGAACTCCGGGA
>DATKZH010000355.1:0-6560 GCA_035528065.1 Thermoguttaceae bacterium
GAAATCGGCGACCGACCCGGCCGCGAAGAACCACGATGCGTGAAACGACGCCCAAAACCCTATCCACGCCTAACCCAACCGCGCAACGAAGCTCGAACCGCCTGCCGCGAAAAAGGTTAGGGAAATGTAAGTGCCATTGAGCCATCAGCTTTCAGCAATCGACCATGAGCACACCGTTCCTTGGCGGTTTCCGGGCTGACGGCTGACGGCTGACGGCTAAAGGCTTGCTGCAACCGACGTTGCACATTTATTGCGATGGGCCATACTTTGAAGTCCGACAGCCGTTTCCTTGCCGCCCCCAGTCAACGGAGAAGACGATGCTTGGCGCAGAAGTGCAATTACCGATTGGATGCCCCACTTCATCCTTGATGAACCCGAAATCCAAAATGAAGATACCGTGGTTCATCGTGCTGTCGATGCTGACGTTCGCGCCCGCCCCGGCGACGGCCGCGACCGAGCTTTACGTAGCGACCAACGGAAACGACTCTTGGTCGGGCAAGCTGGCCGAGCCAAACGCGGAAAAGGCCGACGGGCCGTTCGCCTCGCTCCAGAAGGCACGCGACGCCATCCGCGCGTTGAAGAAGGCCGGCGGACTCCCGGCGGGAGGCGTGACGGTCTTCGTGCGGGGCGGGCGGTACGAACTGCCGGACACCCTCCGCCTTAGCGTTGAGGATTCCGGAACCGAAACCGCCCCGGTGGTCTACCGGGCCTGTAACGGCGAGAAACCGGTCCTCACCGGTACGCGCCGCATCACCGGCTTCGTCCCGCATCGGGGCAAGATACTCAAGGCCGACGTCGCCGCGCAGGGCTTCCAGGACTGCTATTTCCGCCAGCTCTTCTTCAACGGGAAGCGGCAGGTGCTGGCCCGCTATCCGAACCTCGACCCGGCCAACCCTTACGCCGGCGGCTTCGCCTACGTCGACGGGCCGCTGCCGAATCGTTACGCCATGTACCACGACCAGCCCGACGACAGCGCCGACGTGTTCCCCTACCGGGCGAAGGACGCCCGCACGTGGGCGCGCCCCGAAGGGGGCGAAGTGAGCATCTTTCCACGCTACAACTGGATGAACGATATCGTGCCGATCGCTTCCGTGGACCCGGACACGAGACTCATCCGCCTGGCTCGCAAGGTCCGCACGTCGGGAACCGCGGCCATCCGACCGTACGACCGCTACTATGTCCGCAACCTGCCGGAGGAGCTCGACGCGGCGGGCGAATGGTTCCTCGACAAAGAGACGTGGACGCTCTACTTCTGGCCGCCCGAGCCGATCGAGGAGGGCGAGGTCCGCGCGCCGGCCTTGGAAAACCTTGTCGAGATCGGTTGGAACGCCGCCTGGATCACCCTTCGCGGCTTCACCCTGGAAGGCTGCGACGGTTCGGCCGTCTCGGTTTCCGGAGCGCAGGAGTGCCTGATTGCGGGCAACACGGTGCACGCCACGGGCGGCCGGCTCGGCCCCGCCGGCATCAGCGTTTCGCACGGGTGCCGGTGCGGCATCGTCGGCAACGACGTGTTCGACGTCTGTAACACGGGCATTTCCCTTAGCGGCGGCGACGCGGACACGCTGGCGCCGGGCGAACATTACGCCGAGAACAACTACGTTCACCACGTCGGCTTGCTCAACGGCCACGGTCTCGGGATCAGCATGCGAGGTGTGGCCTTGCGAGCTTCCCACAACCTGATTCACGACGTCACCCGTTGTGGCATCTTCGGCGGCGGGTCCGACTGTATCATCGAATACAACCACGTCCGCCACGTGAACCTGGTTACCGAAGATACGGGCGGGCGTTACGGCGGCGGCTGTTGGCACATGCGCGGCACGGTCATCCGCTACAACTTCGTCCACGACACGCTCGGCTACGGACGCCGCGGCGACCGATGGGTCTCGCCTTATTACAGTTGGGGCATCTACCTCGACGACGACCAGAGCTACACCCACGTCTACGGGAACGTCGTCGCACGGACACCTTCCGGCGGATGCCACGTCCACGCCGGGCGGAACAACGTGGTCGAGAATAACGTTTTCATCGACAACACCGGCCCACAGATTCAGTACAGCGGCCACGACCCGGAGTCCTCCGTGGTGGCCGGCCATCTGAAGGCGTTCGAGAAGGCTCAGAAACACCCCGCCTACCAGGCGAAGTATGCCGCTATCGCCGAGACCGACCTGAACACCGTTTGGCACATGGCCGAAAACAAGACCCTTCGCAACATCATCTACTATCACAACCCGGAGGCCGACCTGTACCGGTTCCGCCATCACAAGGACGATCCTTTCCGGCAAAACGAAGTGGACGGCAACCTGATCTGGCACTTCGGTTTGCCCCTTGTCGTGTCGGCCAACGGAAAGTCGATGCCGTGGGAGGAGTGGCAAAAGGAGGGCTACGACGCGCACTCCGTCGTGGCTGACCCGTTGTTCGTCGATCCGGACAAAGACGACTACCGGCTCAAGCCCGACTCGCCCGCACGGAACATGGGGTTCCAACCGATTCCGGTCGACAAGATCGGTCCGTTCGAGGACGATCTTCGGGCGAGTTGGCCGATCGTCGAGGCGGAAGGCGTCCGCGAGCACCCGCTTCCGGCCGCGAGGATCCTGCTCTGGCCCGAGACGGCCCCGGTCGGCGACGGAACCCGCGAGCCGGCCGACACGGTGATGACGGTCTTCCTGCCGCCGCGGGAGAAAGCGACGGGAGCGGCCATCGTGATCTGTCCGGGCGGTGGCTACATTCGCCATGTGCTCGACCGTGAGGGCCCCATCGTTGCCAAGTGGCTCGCGGAGCACGGCGTCGCCGCAGCCGTGCTGGAGTACCGGATGCCCGACGGCCGGCCGTACGTTCCGCTGCTGGATGCACAACGCGCCATCCGCGTGGTCCGGTCGAGCGCCGAGTCGTGGCATCTCGACCCGCAGCGCGTCGGCATCATGGGCTTCTCGGCGGGCGGGCACCTGGCTTCCACCGCGGGCACGCACTTCGACGCCGGCGACCCCAAGGCCGCCGACCCGATCGACCGCGAAAGCTGCCGCCCCGACTTCATGGTGCTGGTCTACCCGGTCGTCACCATGGGCGAGAAGACGCACAAGGGGTCGAAGGAGCGCCTGCTGGGACCCGATCCGAAGCCGGAGCTGGTCCGGCTCTTCTCGAACGAAGAGCAAGTGACCGATCGGACGCCCCCGGCGTTTCTGGCCCACGCCAAGGACGACGTGTCGGTGCCGCCGGAAAATAGCCGGGCACTGCGCGACGCTTTGAAGGCGCATGGCGTGGCCGTCGAGTACCTGGAGCTGCCGTCGGGCGGCCACGGGCTGTACGGATGCCAAGGCCCCATGTGGGAGGCATGGAAGACACAATCCCTCGTGTGGATGGCTGCCCATGCCATCATCCCGCAAGGGGAAGGGAAACAGTGAGGCACTCCTGAGTCGGACACGATCTCGGTAACTTCGCTGCGGTGGTCCAGCGAGTTTCGGACCCTTTGGTTTTGGTCCTAACCCATGACCCGGCCGCGGTTTATGGTGCGCTTCAAGAAGTCGCCCGTGAACAGCTTCCTGGAGCGTCCCCGTGCCCGCCAAACCGTCATCTCCCGAAATTCTGTTACCCCGCGGTTGGCCTTCCTGCGTCAAATCGGCCATCTTGCACGTGATCAGCTTGGCCCAGTTCACGCGGATCGGCGAAACCGATCCTCACCTGGCGCACGGCCCCGCACTGCCGACACTCCACCCGGGGTACGTCCAACTCCAGGTACGCCGGATTGCCGCCAATGGGCAGGGTGCGGAACCTCCACTTGTTATTACCCTCCACGATCGCGTCCCTCGATCCGCACACCGCACGGCAGTACCCCTCCCGAGGCTGCGCGATCCCCAAAAAAATCACCCCTCCCCCCGCACGTTCCGTCCTCCGGTGCCGGGAGCCCCGAAGCCCGAATGCGTGGTACGGTAAACTCGTGGACGTGCTGGCTTCTCCTTCTGAAGTGGAAGTGGACACCGAGTCTCCCATAGGGGCGGCCGAAAAACAACCTGGGGACTGTCCCGCTTTTCGCGCAGCGATAATGGGACTGTCCCCTTCCGAAATCGGGAAGTCATTTCTCCGCCGGTCCTTACCATGCCGGGCCTTACCTTGTAGGTGGGGGCGCGGTTGTCGAAGGCCTCGGATCGGCCGGTGCGCTCGACTGGCCCATCGTGAGGGTGGCCGGCCCAAACTCGGCAAGCCGCTCGATCATCTCGGCCACGCGCTGGCGGCGGTTGAGAAGCGATTGGGGGTCTTTGGTGTAGTCGGTCATCGTGCGGCTGATCGAGTCGGGGACGAGCGAGAGCGATTCCGCCTCGCGGAGCAAGGCCGCGTCGGGCCGGCGGTCGTCGGGGAGGGCCTTGGCCTTCTCGATGAGACCCGACAGGAGGGCCAGGTATTCGTAGTCCTCGACGCCGTCGCGGATCACCTCCAGGCGGATGCTCGAGTAGGGCGTCCAATCCGGGCCCGGGTAGACGAGCAGCCCGTCGCCGTTGCACTTGAACGACCGGTAGGTCTCCGCGTCGGCCAGGTCGACCGGCACGTCGGGGAAGGCGCGCTCGCCCGCGGCCGGCGTGGGCAGGCCCGGCCACCAGCAAACGCACCAATAGAGCACGCCCGTGGCCCCCAGCTTGCGAGCCTGCCAGAAGAGCACCCGGTGGTCGCTCGCCGGCTCGTCGATGAAGAAATTGGCGTGGGGCAACTTCGGGCTACAGCAGACGTACGTCCAGAGCGCGTCGCCCGCCTCGAGCCGGTCCCCGTAGAACTCCGTCTCCGCCCGGGCGGTGAGCGGACACCAAATGTCCACCAGCCCCACCAGGTCCTGCGGATTGGGGTCTCCGATCGTCTGCATGATGGGGAAGCCGGGCACGGCCTGGCGGAGCCGCGCGTAGAGATCGCGCAGGAAGGGGTAGTCGGTCGGGCGCGGCTCGTCCGGTCCATAGAGGTAGACCTCCGGCGGCAGCCCGCGCCGCTTCCATTCCGCGGCGATGGCGGCCGTCCGGTCGACCCACGGGGCGGGGTCCGGCTTGGCCGCGTCCTTCCACAGCGTGTTGGCGCTCGGCAACCGGTCGAGGCAGAAGGAATAGGGGGCGTAGTAGTCCGGCGCGAGAGACGCCACGGTCTCGTCGAGCCCGGCGAGGTCGACCTGCCAGCCGCCGTCGCCCTGCTTGACGGTGATGTACTCGCGAGCGACGTTTTTCGGAGTCAGCCGGCGCTCGGCCAGGAACCGGCACCAGCGACGGTACACCTCCGGCGGCATGACGGCATGGTAGGGGGCCTTCGCATCATAGCCGCGGGCCAGCGCGGAGGCGTAGAGCCCGAACGGCGTGGCGAGCGTCCCCGGCCGGGGCAGGCGGAAACGGCGGACGTGGAGCACGACCGGAATCGACTTGGCCTGGTCGCCGTGTCGGATCGTGACCTGGCCGGTGTAGCGGCCGGGCGCGGCGTCGGGGGGCACGTCGACGCGGAACCAGAGGGGCTGGCGCCCGTCGGCGGCCAGGTCGAACGGCCCGGGGGGCAACAACGGGTCGGGCCACCAGCCGACGTACTCCACCGGATAGGAGGGCGGCGCGGTCTTCACGTAGCCCACGCGGTTCCACTGGAGGTCCAGCTTGCCGCCCGGGCCAACGAGCGGGGCCGGCTCCACGCCGACGCCCTCGAGTGCCCGCCCGCCGGGAATGACGACCAATTGAAAGGCTTCGGACTCGTCGCGGGCGGCGTGGAGCTCGACGCGGTCGAGGATCGGCGCGTCGAGCACGGGCTGGTCGCGGGCGATCTTCTGAAGCGAGTGGACGGGCACGACGCGGAACCGGCCGTCGCCCTCGGTGGGGATTTCAAACCGGGCCCGCGCGGCGGCGCGCCGGGCGGCGGCCTCCAAGTCGGGCACGACCGAGACGTCGTCGTACCACGTCTTTCCGCAATCGCGGCCGTACAGGGCGAAGCCCATGGTCTTGGCGTTCGGGGGGACGTAGACCGTTCGAGCGACGCGCGTCCACTCGTCGGCGCGGTCGGGTCCGCGGACCGGGACGAAGCCGAGGTGCTCCCGATTCTCGTCGTAGAAGTGACATCCGGCCCCGGCCGCGGCGACGCCTTCGGTCTTCACGTAGAACGACACGGCGAGCACGGAGCCCCCTTCGACGGCGATCCCGTACCGGTTCCACTGGATGCCCGCCTCCCCTTTCGGATGCGGCGTCACGCTCCTCAGCAGCGCGCTTGCCTTGCCGGACCGGAAGACCTGCTGATCGCGGAGGTGCCGGTTTCCGTCGGCGTTTTCTTGGGGATGGCGGTTCCACCAGTCGGGCAGCTCGCCGCCCTCTTCAAACCCGCCGTTGAGCACGAGGCTCTCCGGCTCCGCCGCAACCGCCGCGGGCAGAAGCAGGCAACCGGCGGCCAGGCAACTCGCCAGCAAAGAAGGTGACTTCACCATGATTCGTCTCCCGGGAGTTGAGATCCGTGCCGAAGCCACCGTCACCTTCGGCCGCCGTGTCGTTTAACCGCAAGCCGAAGGCGTGCGCGACCAGGGAACGCCGGTTGGCGATCCCGCGCACGCCTTCGGCTTGCGGTTA
>DATKZH010000356.1:0-3063 GCA_035528065.1 Thermoguttaceae bacterium
ACAGTTTCCCCTTGCGCTTGGCCCAATGGGCGACGTGATTCGAGTCTGGACTGAGCCGAAGCCAATCGATACTGGGATCAAAAAGATCGGGCCTCTCCGGTTCTATCCTTTCATACGCCGTGCCCTCGATGCCGTCCACCACCTGGACTATCTTGTCGCCGACGGCCGCGCACCAGGCCACCTGCCGGGAGTCAGGGCTGAAACCAAACCAGTGGATCGTGTCGTATGCTTTGCTCTCTGTCCCGTCCACGACTACCAGATGCTTCCCCGCCCGAGTCGCGTGGTGCGCCATCCGCCTGGAATCGGGGCTGAAGCAGATGATTCCGACCGCATCGTACGACTTGCCCTCTTTGCCATCGACGACCACGAACCACTTCTTGCCGCGCTTGGCTGAATGCGCAACACGGCGCCCGCCGGGGCTGAAGACGAGCGGGTGTTCCCAGATGAGGTCGTATGGGCCGCCTTCCACTCCGTCCAAGACCACGAAGTACTTGCCCTTGCGCTCCGCCGTGTAGACCAGGTGTCTGTTGTCGGAGGTGAACTCCACATCGTCAACACGGTCGTATTGGGGTCCCTCCACGCTGTCAAAGAGGACGGACTCCCTGCCATCGCGCCCCATGAGATACGCCACGCGCGTCAGGTCGGGGCTCAGAACGGGCCATCCCGGCGCTTTTTTGACAACGCCGTTCAGGACCAGGAAACGGTTCTTTGGAAAGAAGAGGTTCTCGTCCCGGTGAGCCGTGTAGTACCACCGGCTCGAATCCGGGCTGAAACGGATCATGCTCGTCACGTACCTGAAGCGAGGGCCCTCAGCGCCATCGAATACAACGGTCTGCTCCTCGTTCGCCTGTGCGGAGTAAACGACGTGTTCCGAGTCGGGGCTGAAGTGAGGAGGGCCGTCAATGGACGGGTACCGCCTGCCCTCACGCCCGTCTACCACGACGAGTTCTTGTCCGTGGGACTCGGCAACGTATGCAAAGCGCTTGGAGTCGGGGCTGAAGAAGTTGTCGCTGTCCGGCCGCGGATATATATTGTCGTATCCCTCTCCCTCAACCCCGTCGATGAGCACAAACTGTTGGTCGCCACGACGTGCGACATAGGCCACGCGCTTTGAATCCGGGCTGAAGAACGGTTCGCCCACGAAGTCCAGATACGGCTGGCTAGGCTTGCTGTCAACGACGACAAACCACTTGTCGCCGCGCGCCGCCACGTAGGCGAGACGGTTGCAGTCGGGACTGAAGCACCAGGCCGGTTTCAAGATAGAGCCGATCGCTACGAAGTCGAATTCCGGACCCTCTTCGCCATCGAGCACCACGAGTTCCTTGTCACCTCGCTGTGCCACGTACACGACACGCCGCGAGTCAGGGCTGAAAGCGATGGGGCTTCTAGAGCCGGGTCCGGTGAGTCGCGACCACTTCTTGATTTCATCGTACGCCTTGTGTGCCTTGCCGTCCACGACGGCCACACTCTTGACACCTCGTTTAACCACGTAGGCCATACGGCGTTGGTCGGGACTCACGACGAGGCTGTGCTTAACCAAGCCCTCGCTGATTCGGCCCATTGGCACTTCGCGGACAACGATTCCTGCCGGTTGCCCAGTCTGCGATGCACCCCAAGGTATTGTGGCGCAGCCGCACGCAAGGGAACTGACGCCGACGGTGAACCACGCGATGTAGAGAACCGCCCTCTTCACTCCCATCCCTGTTCCCTTCCGGGGCAAAGTACGCGCCGGAGCGATCTCCACATATTCTAGCCCCCTTCGCTACGAGATGCCAGCGCCTTGCTGCCGCCCGGCCGCAAGTCGTGAGCCGTCTCGGCCCGCGAGCCGCCTTCGTCCCGCCCGGCCGGGATTTTGGCGGGCCAGGCCCGCAGGGGAGCACGCCCGTGAGAGCCGGCCCCGCCACTCCTGCCGCGCGATTCGTCAAGGAGATTGACGCCCTCGCCGCGATGGTGTCTAACAGTCCCACCGAAGACCTTCGGTCGCGCTCGACGGAAGCGTTCCGGAAGGCGCGCGAGTACTTCGCCGACATTGGGGAGGACCAAGACAGATGAGATCCACGGCCTGCTTGCTGGTAGCGCTCCTTTGTGCTGGTGCTCTGATTGCCGCGCCCCTGCCCATCGAGACGGTCGAAACCAAGCCGAACCGCGCCTTCTGTGTCAACGGCAAGCCGTTCTTCCCCCTCATGGCGTGGCTTCAGGACGCCGACAAGTTCCCGCTGGTCACCGAATGCGGGATGAACGCGACGGCCGGCTACTGGCCCAAGTCGAGCGGCACGAAGGACGTGACCGAGTACCTGTCGCTCGTCCGGAAGGCCGGCCTCTACGGCGTCATGCCGTTCGATGCGCGGCTGAAAGGGCACCCCGCGCTCCTCGGGTACATTCACGACGACGAGCCGGATTTGCCGCACCAGGTCAGCGACGCCGAGGTCGTGCCCGGCCCCGGCCTGGCGATCAACCGCAGCACCCCCCTCTGGAAGATCGTCGATGGCGTGTGGCACTCCTGGAGCGTCCTCGACCCGCTCCAGGGGGCCCGGGTCACGATCAAACTCAAGAAACCCGTGACCGTCACGCGCCTGGCCGTTTACGTGACCACGTCGAAAGGCCTGGCGGTCGCCAAGGACGTGACGTTCGAAGGCGACGGGGCGGAGATCCTCCGCGCGACGCTCGAAGCGAAGAAGGGGCAGCAGGCCTTCGACCTTCCGAAACCCGCCGCGTTCCAGGCCCTCACGATGACCGTCCGCTCGACGTATCCCGGCGAGAACGTGTGGGGCTCCATCGGCGAGATCGAAGGCTGCGACGCCGCCGGCACGAACGTCCTCCTTGCCCCGCCGCGCTACGAGCCGCGCGCCTGGCCCGAGGAGACGTTCGAGAAGTACCGCAAGATGAAAGAGGCCGACCCGTCGCGGCCGGTCTTCATGACGCTGACCGGCTACTTCCACCCGCATTTCAAGGGCAAGTTCACCGACGAGCAGCGCGGCAAACTGTACCCCGCGTACATCGCAGCGACCGACGTGGTCGGCTACGACATCTACCCCATCTACGGGTGGAACAAGCCGGAGTGGA
>DATKZH010000357.1:0-4013 GCA_035528065.1 Thermoguttaceae bacterium
TCTCCAGGTTGCGCGCCCGTGTCACACCCGTGTATTCCGGAATCTCGCGGAAGTCGGGAGAGACCTCGAACGAACCGTTCTCGTGACTGATCACCGGGACCGGAATGCCGGCGATCGCCTCGCTGAAATCGACCATCGTCGAAGGCGCAATGTACTCTATGTGCGCGTTGAGGTAGTCGCCCTGGAAGAATGCCCCGCGAACCGGCAGCGTTTTGCCGGTCTTGCAGGTGACCCAGAAGTCGTCGCCCTCGGCCAGGTTGGGATTCCAGTGGACGTTGTTCGAACCCTGCGCGTACAGCCGGCGCGGATCGATCTTCTTATAATAAGCCACCAGCTCGAACATGCCCTGACTGCGCCCCAACTCGTTGCCGAGCGTGAACATGACCAGCGACGGGTGATTGCCGAAGGCCTTGAAGATCAGCTCCCCCTCGCGCTTGGCGTATTCGTAAAGCGACTTGGTCCTCAAGGTGCTTTCCACGTCGAGGTGGTCGATGTTGTATATTGCCGCCTCCTTGCTTTCGGGCGCCCCAAACGCGCTACGTTTGTTCGGCAGCTCCGGCTGCAAATACATTCCCAATTCGTCGGCCGCCTCGAACGCGGCTTCCGGCGGACACCACGAATGAAAACGGTAGTGGTTGATCCCGTACGACTTGGCGATGGACAATACGCGCAGCCAGCCGGCCTTGTCCATGGGCGGATAACCGGTCAGGGGAAAGAAGCAACAATCGAGTTTGCCCCGGAGGAAGACGGGTCTCCCATTGATCTTCAGACGGTTCCGATCCGTAGTGAAATCGCGCATCCCGAAATTGACCGACCGCCGGTCGTGATACGACTGGCCACCGGCGGTCGTTTCCAGTGTGAGATCCAGATGCAGCATGGCCGGATAGAAGTCGTCCCATAAAGGAACCGCCCCACCCGGCTGGTAGGTGAACTCGACGATGTTTTCCCGCTCGGGGGCCTTGACCTCGACGGACTGCGTTTTGAAGGTGGCCGGCTTTGCGACGTTGAAACTCGTGCAGCCAACGGTGATCCGGCCCGACGCCGCCTTGCCCGTGATGTTGCCGATCACCGCGCGAACGACCGCCTGCTTCTTCGCAGCGTCCGGATAAACCTGCACGTCATCCAGCCAGACCGGGGCGGTCGCGCGAAGTTCCATCCTGCCGACGATGCCGTTCCAGTTGGTCTGCGTCCGTTCGTCGACCGCATGGGACGGGCCGACCGGCGGAAGTTTGGCGTTATCGACCAGCACCGTGAGCGTATGCTCGCCCGGCGTCATCGCGCCGGTTACGTCGAACCACTGCGGGGCGCTGAGCGTGTCTTCCCAGCCGCAGAAAGTCTTGTCGACCCACACCCGGGTATTCTTGGTCCGCTCCAAGAGCAGCGTGATGTGCTTGCCCTTCCACGCCTCGGGGATGACCACGTCTCGTTGATACCAGGCCGGGCCCTTCCAGTACCACACCCGGCTGAGGCGGTCGATGCATTGCTCATCCTTGAAGGTGCCCTTGTGGTTTTCGTCGGTCGTGCCCGGCAGCCGAACCGTGTCTTCCAACGGGCGGGTAAACCATTGTTGCTCAACCCCGACGTTCCCTGGGTCCAATTGAAATCGCCAGGTTCCGGCCAGAGAAATGGTTTGTCGCTTCGCCAGGGCGGACTGATCGCCGGATTGCTCTGCCTGCGATGCGGCGGCGCGTTCCAGCGAAAGACAACACAGGATCGCCGGCAGGCAAGCGAGCAACCGAACAGGCATGCGGGCCATCAAATACATGGCTGAATCTCCATACGTTGAATCCCTCTTGTGCAAAGACGTCCCGAAACCGCGTGACGGCTTGACGGTTTCGAAGTTTCCCGGAACGGTCAATCAGCCGACGAGCGGCCATCGGCTGCCGCCGCCTGCTTATGAACAGCGGGTGACCATATTCCCGGTTCCCGTTCAACTGCCCTTCGGCTCCTTCTTGCCCAGCGTCTCGAGACGTTTGAGGATTTCGACCGCCTGCCTGGCTTCCTCCGTCTTGCGATACTCGAGCCTCTCGGCGGCATCCTGCTGCATCGCCCGGCTCTTGGCGCGGTCCACGAGGGTCTCGGCCGGGTCCTCACTCTCCGGCCAGTCCCAGTTGTCCGTACGGAAACTGTGCAGCGGCAGCCATTCCTTCCCGTTGACCTTCAGGTTGCCCATGGGACTTGTCGCCCATCCATAACGCACGGCCGCAGGTTCCTTGACCAAAGGGCTCCACACGTAAATCTTCGTGTTGTCGTAACTTTTGTTGGCCGTGTTCCATATCCCATCGTCCTTCTTCAGCGGGTACGTGGCGTGGGCCATGTAGAACTTGCCCGATTTGTCGGCGATCGAGAAGCCCTCAAGAACCGTCGACATGTCATCCGGCATCACGCCCTTATCGAACGTCAGCACCATGCAATCGCCGTCCCGCTCGGCTGAGACGAGCGATGCGGTGTCCCAGTCGATCTTCATGCCGTAGATCCTGCTGAGTGCCCAGCGCGCCGCCCGGACACCATGCGCCCTTTTCTTGAAGGGATGCAGCCCTGGTATCTGGATGTCATAAGCCGGCAGGAACGCAGTATTGGCGGGATCTTTCAGGTCGGCCAGCCCCAGCCGCTGGGCCTCGCGGATATAAGCACCCCCCGAAACCGACCAGACCTCGAAGTTATCACGCGTCTGGGGAATGCTGCCGGCGCAAAAGCCGATGACGCCCACCGGCAGATTCGGGTCCTCGAAGTCTTCCCGCCAGCCCTCGACCATGAGCCTCATGAGGACCCGGTAGCACTTCGGCCGGCAAACCGACGACATCGCGTTGTTGTAGCCCTGGTGAAAGAGCACGCCTTTGATCCCAAGCCCCTTGAACGCGCCGAACATGCCGTTGTAGCAGGCCGCGGCGTCGCTGGGGCTCCGGCCGGGCACGCTCCAGGAGCGGAGGCTTTCCCGCGTGGGCCTGGGCGGCAGCTTGTCTTCCGCCACGCCTTTGGCACGTTCTTCGGCCACGCTCTTTTCCCATGCCTCGGTCAGCTGTTTGAGGGCCGCATCCCAATCGAACTCCGCCTGCCGCTTCTCGACCCATTTCAGGTATTCCGCCGCGATTGCGTCGTCGGCGAACTTCTGGCGGGGAACCAGGCTTTCAATAGCCGCCCCGCCGCGGGCGTTGTCGATGATGCCGATGGGAATCTGCAAGGCCCGCTGGACGCGCGAGGCAAAGCTGTAACCGATGGAGGAAAACTTGCCGGCAGTCTCGGGGGTACAGACGGTCCAGGCATCGATTCTGTCGGCCGGAATGTCCACCTGCAACGTCTCCGATTCATTGGGCGCGATGCCGACCCGGCGCAGCAGCGGCAGGTGCGCGGTTGCGATCTCCATGTCGGCCTCGTACGTCTTGGCCAGCCCGAAGGCCATGTTGCTCTGGCCGTTCATCACCCAGACGTCGCCGATGAGAATGTTCTCCATCTCGATGGTCTTGTCGCCGGCCCTGACGAGAAGCTTCTGCCCATTCGGGTTGGCCTCCTGGGCCGGGAAGGTGACCTCCCAACGGCCCTGCTGCCCCTCGGCCGCGGCTTCCGCCTTGGCCTCGCCGAACTGGACGGATACCTTCTGCCCCGCCGGAGCCCAGCCCCAGATCTTGATCGGCTTGTTGCGCTGAATCACCATGTTGCTGCCGAAGATGTTGTGAACGCGCAGCGCCTGATTCTCGGCGGCGCTTGCGCCGGCGGTAATCAACATCAGGGACGCAATCAATAGTGCAAGGATTCGATTCACGATAAGGCTCCATTCCTGGGTTGTAACCGTTCACGGCCTTGTGGCCGGCCAAGCTCCCGATGAGCCTGAGTTAGTAGTTTATACGCCCCCCTCACAAGAGGGAGGAAAAATCCAGAAAAGAAAGATGGACGTGCGCCCCCAAGGAAAAATTCTCCCCCCGGGCACCGCGCGCGACCATGCCAGTCGGCAGCAAGGGAAATGCCGGCCGTCATCCCCAGGGCCGCCAGCAGGCCCCATGCGCGCATCGCCTTAA
>DATKZH010000358.1:0-2244 GCA_035528065.1 Thermoguttaceae bacterium
TGCGGCCGGTAGGTCTCGTTGTACGGCTGGTCAGCGGCCCAAGCGGTCGCCGCCAGGGCCGTCGACAAACAAACGGCAACGACGCTTCTGGCTTTACTCAGCGGAGTCTTCTCATGAATGGCGTACGTCGAAGGCGGCGGCGCCGCGCGGGCCGTTGAGCGCCCACAGCGCGTCTAGGCCGCCGTAACAGAAGGATGACGGGAAGGAACATTGGGTGGTCGAAGCCGTCTACTTCTACTGTCTAACCTCGATTGACTCGATCTAAGTTGTTGTGTACAAGCTCCTTCCGCACGGATGTCCGTGAGGAAGGAGGAAGTCGATGGAACGACGTTTTGAGAGCCGGGGGGAGGAGGTTTTGGCGGACTGCCAGGTTCCTCCGGCGGTGTTCAACGGGATGATGGAACGACTGGTAAACTTTGCCGGGCCCTATGTGCAGCGGCTCTGCCGCCCGGAGCAACGGGAGCACGCGCAAACGTACTTGCAGGGGCTCCTGTCGGACCTCCAACGGAAGAACGCCGAAGCGATCGCCTACCGCCACGACGAGGATCGCCAAGGGTTGCAGACCTTCATCGGCACGGCGCCGTGGGATCATCGGCCGCTGCTGGACGAATTGGCGTCGCAGGTGGCTCGGGAACTGGGAGAGCCGGACGGCGTTCTGGTCTTCGATCCCTCGGCGTTTGCCAAGAAGGGGAAACACTCGGTGGGCGTGGCCCGTCAGTGGTGCGGACGGCTGGGCAAGAAAGAGAACTGCCAGGTGGGCGTATTCCTGGGCTACGTCTCGCGCAAGGAGCATGCCTTGGTCGACATGCGGTTGTACCTGCCGGAGGAGTGGACGAAGGACCGGCAGCGCTGCAAGGCCGCCGGGGTCCCGCGCGAAGCGATGTGCCTGCGGACGCGTCATGAATTGGCGATGGAGATGCTCGACTCGAACAGCCGCGTACTGCCGCACGCCTGGATCGCTGGAGACGACGAAATGGGCCGTCCGGCCTGGTTTCGCCGGGAATTGGCGGGCCGTGGCGAGCGTTACTTGTTGGCCGTGCCTTCCAATACGACGATCCGCGATCTGGAAGCGGAACCCCCGGCCTACCGGGGTCACGGCCGGCGGCCGAAACCGCCTTTCCAGCAGATGCGCAAGTGGTGTGAATCGTTGCCGGCCAACGCTTGGACGAGGCTGGAAGTCCGCGACGGAGCCAAGGGACCGTTGGAGGTGGAGATCGTCAAGCGGCGCGTGGTGGCCAAGATCGATCGGAAGATCGGCCCGGAGGAGACGCTGGTCGTAATCCGCAGCCTCGATGATGAGAAGAAGGTGAAAACCGACTACCACTTGTCGAACGCGCCGTCGGAGACTCCGCTGGCCGAGTTTGCCCGCGTGGCCAACGCGGAGCACCGGATTGAGGAGTGCATCAAGCGTGCCAAGAGCGAGGCGGGCATGGCCCAGTACCAAGTGCGAAACTGGCTGGGATGGCACCACCATATCACGCTTTGCCTGATTGCGACCTGGTTCTTGTTGTACGAAGCACGGCGGGGGAAAAAAATGGACGCCGGCGATCACCGTGCAACAAGTCCGCCAGCGATTCGCCCAGATTCTGCGCGGTGCCTGCGGCTGCGACACGCCAGTTCGGATTCGCCGCGAATGCGAGCGATGGCTGGAGCGCAACAAGCTTGCAGGCATTGATCATCACAACGCACGTAAACGTTTGCCACGACGAAAGTTCCACCCACGGGAATAGTCGTGACAGTAGAACTACAACCACGAGCACGCAAAAGGAACCGAACCATGCGGCGCGCTATGCGAGGCCAGCTCTTGTTGCTCTGCCTCTTTTCTTGCATGATTTCCCTCGAACGTCTCGATGCCGGGGACGCCGCGAACCACCGCAAGAGTGCGGACGCTTGGCTTGAGAAAGCGGAATACGACAAGGCGATCGCAGAGTACAGTAAGGCCCTGCAGGCCGATCCCAGGGACGCTCTCGCACACCGCAACCGCGGCGTTGCCTGGCGTTACAAGGGCGACTACAGCAAGGCCATCGAGACCTCAACGAAGCCCTACGGATACAACCCACGAACGCCTGCGCCCACTACGAGCGTAGCGTTGTCTGGCGCCAAGAGCGCGAGTACGACAAGGCCATTGCGGACTGCAACGAGGCCATCCGGCTGAAGCCCGGCTTCGCCGAAGCTTATGACCACCGCGGCAGAGTCTGGGCGGACAAAGGCGAGCACGACAAGGCAGTCGCAGACTTGACCGAG
>DATKZH010000359.1:0-6231 GCA_035528065.1 Thermoguttaceae bacterium
TAAAACGCCTTCATGTGCTTACGAACTTCCGACGGATAGGGATCCATGGTCTCCTCCTGTACCACGAGATTGGCAACGACTCTCCCTATCAGTCTAACCCTTTTGCGAAAACCGGAAAGTTATTCCTCGGCCGGCCCTTAGCCCCGATGCGGTAGCCGGCCGGGGCGTCGGTGCCGTTCGCGTCCCGCAGCCCACGATCCGCAAGCGAGCCGAAGTGGCCGTCGCCGGGGCCCGTGCCCGTCGGGTTCACGGGGTTGCCAAGCTTATAGTCGTCGAAGTCATTGGCGGGACCGGGGTGCGTTGTGTCCCAGAGTATCGCGCCTGAGTAGGGAACCGGTTCATCCACTTCCACATGGAGCACGATGCCGCCCGGCGCCGCGGCAAACGCCGTGTACATCAGCAACTCGAAGCCGGCATCGGGACGTAGGGTCCGACTTGGGCTCTCCATGTAGTCGATCTCCAGGAAGATGTCCTTCTGGTTCGGGTTTGCCGGCTCGGCACCCGTGTCCAAAGGCAGATCGACGACTGCATCCCCATTGAAATCGATGCCCCCGGTCTCCCATTCGTCGGGGAAGCCGTCGCCGTCGCTGTCGACTTTCGACGTCGTGGGATTGATCCCGTAAACGGGCGAGAACTCCGACGTGGAGTAGGTAGTCGTATCCGTCGCCACGGCGCTGAAGAGGAGCCACGGGTAGCTCAGCGAGAAACCGGGGACGATCAGGCTGAACCAACCCGACTCATCCGGCTTGACCGTCCCCTTGTAGACCTCGCCTTCCCCAAACCCCGTGGCGTCCCTCGTTTTGCCTACATAGATGTCCACCTCCGCGTTTTCCGGGTCGGCCGTGGAGAGGACGCCGCTGATCGTCGTCTGAGTACCGCTGTCCCAGGCGGTCAGGCCAACGGGAAAGTTCATCAGGTGGTTCGCGCCGGTGTCGCCGTCCTTCCAGTCGTTGGGCGTGACGTCGTCGTCGGCCAAGCGCAGGTCCTCATTGCCATCGAGGTTGATTTCCAGGCCGTCATTCCGATAGATCTTGTTGCGGCGGACGCAGTTACCCACGGCTCCGTTGCCCTCGATGCGCACGCCTTCGCCGACGTTCCCCGAGATGACGTTGTGCTTCTTCGAAAACGACGCGGGGCCGGTGATTCCCTTCGTCTTGTCGCCGATTTCGCTGTCCGGGGCGTCCTCAATGAACACGCCTTGTTCTATGTTGCCAAGGTTGTTGCCGCTTTTGTCCAGCCCGATGACGTTGCCTTGGACGCGGTTCTTCTTCGCACCCGCGCCCTTGATGTGCACGCCGGCATCCCAGTTGGCCGAGATGATGTTGCCGGGCGTCTTCCCCGGAGTAGTAGTCTCGCCTCCGACAACGTTCTCCGGGGCACCGTCGATGAGGATGCCGTCGCCCCTGTTGCCCATGTTGGTCCCGGCGCCATCCTTGTCCGTCCCGATGTAGTTGCCTTGAATCCAGTTTCCCTTCGCGCCGGCGCCTTGGATCACGATGCCCGCGTCCTGGTTGCCGGAAATGACGTTCCGCGGCCGGTCGCCGAAATTGGCGACGGTGCCGCCGATGGCGTTCTGGGGGGCGTCTACGATCCGCACGCCGACCCCGTTGGGCACCGGCGAGGTTCCGAGGACGTCGGTTCCGATATAGTTGCCTTGCACGGACGTGTTCTTGGCCTTGGCGCCCTCGATGTGCAAGCCGGCGTGTTTGTTGCCGGAAATGACGTTGTGGTCCGCCAGCGCGGCCCCGCCGATGATGTTGTCCGGCGCGCCCTGGATGCGGATGCCGTCACACACGTTCGACAGGGCGGCATTGCCGGCCAGGTTGGTGCCGATCTTGTTGCCGGTGAAGAGGTTGTTTCGCGCAGATTCGCCCTCGACGTAGGCGCCGTGAATCGTGTTGCCCGACATGACGTTGTCGGCGATCACGTTATCGGAACCGTGCCAGATGGCGACGCCGGCGAGGTTCCCCAGCGCGGTCTTCCCGTCCAGGCTCGTGCCGAGCCGATTGGCGCGGACGACGTTGCGCTTGGCATCGGCGCCGAAGATGACCACGCCCACACCGCCGTTGCCGGACGAGACGTTCGACTGTACGGTGTTGTCGGGCGAGTTCTGTAGCTCCACGCCGGGGCCCGCGTTGCCCAGCTTCTTCGTGCCCGTGATATCCGTGCCGATCAGATTGCCTTTGACCTGGGTGTTGTTGACTTGGGCCCCCACGATGAGCACGCCCGCACCCCCGTTGCCGGCGATGACGTTTCGGTCGGCCGGGTCCGTCCCGCCGATCACGTTCACCGTGGAGGTGCTCCCCGGGCCGCCGACGTCGATCCCGTCGTCGCCGTTGCCCAGCTCGTCGCCGCTCTCCGGGGTTTTGTCGGGGTCGGTTGTCATGCCGGTCTTGTCGGTGCCGATGAGGTTGCCCGCGATCGTGTTGGAGCCGCCCGCCGTCTTGTCGATCAACACGCCCTGGTATCGGTTGCCGGACAGGAGGTTTCCGTGGTCGGCGCCGCCGATGACGGTCTGGGAAGCGCCCTCGGTGACTCGGATGCCGTTGTCGTTGCCCATCGGGAAGTCGCCGTCCCGCGTCGTGCCGATGTAGTTGTCCCAAAGGATGTTGAGGGTCACGCCCGCAACCGGCGTGCCCGCCCTGCGACCTCCGACTTGAATCCCGTTGTAGAGGTTGGCGCCGATGAGGTTGTCCTGGATGACGTTTTTGGGCGAGAAGAGACCGATGCCCGAGGCGTTGACCATGGGAAGATAGCCGTCGGGCGCGATGCCCAGGAAGCAATGCTCCACCGCGACGTTTCCCGCGCCGCCGAGCACGATCCCGAACCCCTCGGTGACGACGTTACAGTCGCCGGTGGGCTGGAAGCCGCTGATCGCCAGTCCGTGGACCTCGCTGCGCACGCCGGCGTCGGGGACCTCGAACACCAGGCCGTTGGTTCCCTTGCCCGCCAGCGAGCCCTCGAGCCAAACCTGGATGACCGTGTTCTTCCCCTGATGAAAAAGATTGGTGTTGGGCGAAGCGCCTAGGCCGGGGGTGAAGCCGTTGATGACCACGGGATCCGTGATGGCCGGCAGGGCATACACCGGCTTGATGACGTACGGCCCGTCTCCGTACTCGCTCTTGTCGAACTGGAAACGGATCTCGTCGAGCCCGGGATTCTTGTTGGCCTTCTGGATCGCCTGCCGTAGGGTCAGCTTCTCCGGTTCCGCCTCGGCCGACACATAGTCATTCGGGACCGGATCGCCGACGGCCGGAAGGACACCGTCGCCGGAAGGATCGTCGGCGTTGGCGTCCCACGCAGTTCCCTCGGATTCGTCGCCGCCCAACGCGGCGTCCGCATCGATCACTCGTTGTCCACCGCGGTTGGAAGCACTCTGACCGTATGCCACCTCGACGAGCCCATCGGCTGAGGCCGAGCGAAGAGGCGACGCTGAGCCACCGATGATCTCGACAAGCAACTCGGCGTGATCGGCCGGCGAGTTGACCGTGAAGACGGACAGTAACCGGCGATCCTCCAGCGGCTCAAGTCGAAGTCGATAGTAGCGGGCGTCCTTAGGTCTGCCGGCTTGACGCTTCTGCGAACGGGCGCGGAACATGGCTGCTGCCCTCGTCAGGAACGGGAGTGGAGGAGATGCGAGCGCAGAAGAGAAGCCCCTCAGCACGCGAGCATCTGTGCCTAAGGGGTTTTGGCTGCGGCGATAGGGCCTTCGGATCCACCGTCGATCGCCCGGTCGAACGTGCCGTATTCATGTCGGCCGACCCACGGGCTAAGCCCGACCACGTGCCTCACGTGGTCCTGGACGGGGTCTCACGCAGGGATCACGCCCCCGTCTGCATGGAACGCCCACAAGCGATTCCCCGACGCGATTCGGGCCAACCCCTGCCTTGGGAGCTATCCTAGTCACCGTGGCAGGCGGGTGCAAGCAGGTAGGGCAGAATTCTTCCCGCCCCCCAGAGCGAGGGGCAAGTTGCATTTCCCGGGGCCCGACTGTCGGCTGCTCTGTAAGCCAGCGGGTCGACAGACCATGGACTTACCAGAGGTAGTCCACCCCGAAGTTGAGACCCTGGGCCCAAAAGTCGGTATCGCGGAAGACGAACCGCGGGCGCAAGGCCCCGGAGAACGGCACCTGCTCCGGCGGGAAGAGATTCGGGTTCAGTCGCGTGTCGATCTGCTCGCCCGGCCGCGCCACGTCGCTCCAATAGATGAACGAGTAGCCGAACGTCGCCCGCAGCCGGCAGGTGAGCTGATACCCGAGCGTGATCCCCACCTCGGGCACGACGGCGAACTGGTCGTCACCATACTCGCCGATGTTGGTCCGCTGGGCAAGGATGCCGCCGGGGTAGCCGTCGGGGACGCCGTACGTGGTGATCGTCGTGTCGCCGTTGATCCGAGCAACCTGGTGGCTATTGCCTAGCGCAATCTTAGCCAGCACCTCCAGCGACCAGCGGCACCGCTCGTACTCCAGCAGCAGGCCGATCTCGGCGCCGTGGAAGTCGTTCTCCGTGTCGAACGCGTCGGTAATGTCAAACTCCGTGGGCGCGATCGGATTGAGCGACTGGAGGTCCTCGCGAATCACCAGGTCCTCGTCGAGATGCATGTAGCGATATCCGACGAGAAAGTCCAGCCGGGCGCCGCAGCCGCACGCCTGCTGGCAGCCACCCTCGCAGCCATAGGCGTCGCCGCAACCGCAGGCACTGCCGCCGCCACAGGCATTCCCGCAGAAAGAGCCCATCCGCCGCCAGTTGATCCGCACGCGAAGGCCCACCGATTCCAGCTCGGTCAACGTGTCGGCGGTGACAGTGCCGGCAATCACGTCGGGATAGGCGATGAGCTCGGAGTCCTGGTCTCTTACGTTGGGGAGCACGTTGAAGAACGGCCGGGCGAGGATCGGAAGACCGTCGGACTGCCGTCGGAAACGACCTGTCTCATCGCCTAACGCAAAGTACTCCCCCTCAACGCCGTAGTCCCGGCAACACCCCGTCCACGTGCCGATTCGCAGCCGGGTTCCCCAGCGAAGCTCGTCGAAGAGGCGTTCGTCGCCAAACAGGATTCGCGTGTCCGGTCGCCCGATCACGCCGGCGTCGTCATCCAGGGTCCCCTGAGGACTTGTGGTCACCAGCGGTGGCACGGACATCCCCTTGGTCCACCACATCAAGTACTCGCCGCGGACCCAAAACCTGGAGCCTGGATCGCACGCACAGCCAGAGATGCAGTCGGTCGGACAACTCCAGCAGTCTTCGTCGCAGACCATGGATTCGCCCACGTCCGTTTCAGCACCCCCGGCCGCGGCAAGTAGCCAGGTAACCGCAACGAAGAAAGCCGCAAAACGCATGGTCAATTGCCTCCTCGTCACCAGCGAGAAGTCGGACGCTTGGGCAGCGCGGTCACGGGCAACCACGGACACGCCTCCGTATCGGAGTATCGGTGCCCATACAATCCCGACTTGTGTTGGAGTCCGTAAAGGACGAACACTCCTTGTAGCATACCCGCACAGCTTGACCAATCCGTACTTCTTGCGCGATCCACCAGCAGAACGGCGTTGCCGGCAATGTCTCGCCAGAGTGCCCCGTTTGCCGGGGCAAGCACCGAGAGTGATCTCCGAGGCTGAAGCGCCGATTGACACTCCAAATCGCTCACGTTGCGACACCGAAGTCATTGGGCCGAAGTCCAACCCGCGCGAATAGCTGATTCGCCATCTGCGTGACGGTCGAGGCCCCATGGCCAAAGGCAGTATCCAACTTCCCCGTGGTAGCCGGGCCCTTGCGACCACAATCGCAGCCCACTCCGTACCTCGCTCTAGGCGAGTCCTGCGCGTACCAGCAACGGTGTCGTAAATTGTTCGATTGATGACGCATCTCCGGCCCGGATCTGGCCGGTTCCGCCCGGACCGTCCCAAGCGGGGAATTTTTGGAGCACCACGCCTCTGCGCTCCAACCTGAGGTTGCTCAATCGTTATCGGCAGGCGCGGTTGGATGAAGGCACCTTGGAACAACTGGGCCTTCAGGTGCCGGCGTACGGTATCAAGCTCTCGGCCCTGTTACCCCTGTAGTGGCTCAGCGATTCTTTACGACCCTTTCGGGTGGTAGTAGCGCTGGCTCTTGCCACCCAGCAGAGGGCCCTGCGAAGTTGACCGCTCTTTCTTGAGGAAGCGAAACCGAAACCGCCAAGAAAGGTCGCGTTCCGATAGGATTGCAGGCTGCTGGGTGACGGTCTACATTTTGACGGCAG
>DATKZH010000360.1:0-5551 GCA_035528065.1 Thermoguttaceae bacterium
CATAGAGATACACCACACCACGAGCCAGATCACACGCCCCCTCGATTGCTCTAGACGATCGACTCTGATCTTGAGCCCCGGCGATTCGCCGTTGCCCGAGCGCCCGTGAATGTCATGCCGTAGCGAGCCGATCGTCTGCTGGCAGTTCTGGCAGACGGCAAAGCCTTTGACAACCACGTTGGTCAACTTGTCGAGCTTCTCCTCCAATCGCTCGAACTCAGACATAGTGGGCATTACACTACCCCAATAGAAGCAAGCCCGGGCGAGGCGCTGATGAGGACCACCGCGCCCGGGTAGGTCAAAAGATGCCTACTCTTGGGCGCCCATGCGCGTTGTGTCGCCGTAGGGAACCGTCTCGCCGTCGAGCGGCACGGCGGTTGTCTCCGTCTCGGCGTCGGCGGGTTCCGTCGCGTCGCTGATGGCTCCCGGCGTGTTGGCCGCGACAGCAGCCGCAAGGCTGTCGGTACTGGCGCGGATTTCGGCAACGAGGTCGTCCACGGCAGTCGGGTCTTGGCTGTCGTTGGCCTCCTCGATTCTGTCGGCTAGCCCATTGATGAGCGTCACGGCCGACTCGATCACGTTACGGTTGCGATTAACTTCCTCACGAATCGCGTCCCATGCTTCAGACATGGCTTTGATCTCCTGTTTGAGAATGAGAAAACGGGCTGTCTCGGCATCTTCCTCGTCGCGGTCGATGCCTCGAAAAAACGGACGAATCGCATCGGCCACGATCGCGCAGCCGCCGAAGAAGCTGAGGCCGAGAATGGTGACGGCCGCTACGAGTTCCACGGGGACTCCTACTTCGTCGCCAGCGTCGGGGCCGGCGGGGTGATTACTACCTCGGGCTTGCCGGCGATCTTGTCTTGGAGTTTCGTCAGCGTGTCGGGGTTCTTGATGAACGCATCAACCATCTTCCACCCGAGCCGGACGAGGATGTCGTCCAGCCCACCAGCCTGGATGTCGTCGATCAACTCGTGAATCTTGCGAGTGACCGAATCGCGACCGAAATAATTACCGGTCGCGTAAGCCTCCAGGATGTCCGGGAGGTAAGCCAACTCCCACGGGGCGATCTTGCGAAGCACTTCCAGCGCCCGCTTGCGGCGCAGCTCTCGCCGTCGCCACGCGAGAAAGAACAGTAGCACGACCGCCAGAGAGACGAAGAAGACGGCCGCGTACATCCACAACGGAGAGACCATGGAGCACCCCCTTAGTTCTTGCCGACAACGTAGAACAGAACAACGCCGACGGCCAGTCCGCCGGCGATACAAAGCCCGATGATGAGCCCGCTGTAGTCGGGCTCCGGTTCCGCCGGAAGCTCCAGAGGCAGCAACGGCGGCTGATTCAACTGCGCCTGAATGGCGTCGAGTTGGGCCCGCACCGCCGGGTCCGGGCCGGTAGGGGCCGGTGGCGGCACGTTGACGATCACCGGAGGCTCGGGAGTCTTCTGGCGATTCCAGGGGAGCAGCCCGTTCACCTCGATCCCCTCCTTGTTCGCGCCAAGTCCCGGACGACGCCCCAGAATCTGACCGCCTCCGATCAGACAACCGCCGGGCCCGCACTGAGTAGATTCGACCTGGGCTTGCTGCTCCGACTCAGGCCACTCGACGGGCACCATAGGAATCGGTCGCATATGCCCAGGGTCAACAACCACGCGGTCGGGAACAGTGCCCGTGTATGCACGCTGGGTCACCCGTACACCTCGAATCCAGGCCAACAGCCGGCCGCTGGGTAAGGCACCTTCCTGCCTTCCAATTTCTCGATCACCATGAATCACGACGAAGCAGGGAAGGCCAGTCACTTGATACCGTTCGGCCAACTCAGGCTCTCGATCCACGTTCACGCGACGCACGGTGTAGCCGGCTTGAGTGACGGTCGCCACTTCGGAGCCCATGTCCCTACATGGCTGGCACCAATCGGCGTAGAAGTCCAATAACACGGGCTTGTCAGCCGCAGCGACCTGCTTCGCTTCATCCTTGAACCATCCATAGCAAATCGGCGCGATGACACATGGTCCGTCGTTCGCTCCTGATACGACTGCCACCACCTTGCCGGCCTGGTTGTACACCGGACCGCCCGAGTCGCCGGGCCGAGCATGACACGGGATGTCTACCGCCCGGGCGTCGGCCGAGCCCATCGTCACGTACTGCCTGACCGTTCCGGTGTCGTAGGCCAGCCGATCATCGCTGCCAAATCCAAGCAGCGTCAGTTCCTCGCCCTTGGCCGGCGGAGTGCGATATTCGATCTCGGCCGCCTCGACGTCTTTCACGTCGCCTAGGTCGATCAACGCCAGGTCCTTGGTGTTGTCGATCGCGGTTACTCGGCCGACGAACCAGCGTCGATTGTGCAAGTGGACAATGATCGACTTGACGCCTCGCACGACGTGGGCAGCCGTCAGGATCACCGGGCGGCCTCGCCACTGAACGATCACTCCAGAGCCGCGGACCTGTTGGTTGCCGTCGCCTACCCCGATGATCCGCACGACGCTCTTGGCCTGCCGGGCGTCGCCCCAGTGCCACCGGGATTCCTGGCCGAACACATGGGCCGTCCAGAGGACGCCCACGATGACGGCCACCATCCACAAACAGAAACGAGTCGAAGGTCTCATGTCACGTTTCCTCCCAATAGAGAGTGCCTTGATACTCCAGCGCCGCCGAGCGCTCGAAGTCGCCCGGAAGCGTCGAACGGTTCGCGCAGTTCACAACGGGGTCAAGTCCCCCGGCCCTCATCGCGGCCGACACTGCCGCCGCGCAGTGCGGCAGGGTTCCGTTCATCTCATCGTCACGGTCCGGTGGCAGGAGCCATCGCATCACAGATGCATTGCGAATCGCTGCATAGATGAGAGCCTCCCAGCCGTACTCCTGCCCGACGACCATGCCTGCTACAATCACCGCCGCCCGTCGATTGTATGGGACATGACTCAGGACGTGGTACCAGTCCCACCTCCCTGAATGCTTCAGGACCTCGGGTTCCAACTCCACCCGCCGGCCGCCTTGCCACTGGAGCGTGTCGAGCAGCACCAGCTTCCTGGATGGGAGTGGATTGCTGTAGTACAACCCCGTCGCCGGCTGCCACCACGCCGTCATCGCGACGTGCGAATAGATCGAGCGGGTTCCGCGCGCAATCACCCAGGACCACGGCCGCCACCCAGCACGCCAGAGCAGGATGTCCCCGCCGGGGATCGAGTCGAAAACGTCGTTGAAGTAGAGGCGCCTTTCTTGCATTTATACATCGGCGGACATTGGACGATGTTGTCGGTTTGGGTGTCGGCGCCGGCGGGACCCAAGAAATAGAACAAGGCAGTCGCGGTGGTCAGGCACCTGACTGCCTTGGAGTATCTTGGGTCGCGTCGTTTCCGGTGGCCACCGTGCCACGACGCTCGCCGGGCCGGATTGTCTATAGGGATTATTGCAGGGTGGTTAAGGGGCGTCCATAGGGCTACCGGGGGGTGGACTCCCTCATTGTTTCCTCGTTCAACTTTGCCAGTGAAACGGACCCGTCACAGAGTCCGCGCACAAAATCCTGTCCGGCTCGCTTGCCGTCCCGATAGGCCCCGTCGACAATCGCCTGAACGGAGGCGTAGATTTCGCGCAGTGAATCCCGCATCGCGGATTCGAGGTAGACACAATTCGAGCACCCGTAGCTGGCTTCCGATTGGGGGATAACTGCTTCGGTTGTGTACTGCGAGTTTGCCGGTTCGACCGACAAGGCAACCGCAATGGCGAAAAAGGCGTCCTGAAACGACCGCATTAGCTCGCGTTCTGAATTGCGAATATAGGGAAAATTACAGCCCGCCTTCGGAAGAAGGTACTGCCGTCCGAATTTCCGTTGCTGTTGTCTTTTCAGCAGCTTGCCGGCACAGATCAGATGTTTGCAATTGGTGCAAATCTCGTCCGCCTTTCGGTAGGCGTAGACTTCTCCGCAGCCGGGGCATGGTTTTCTCGTTCTTGCCATGGTTACTACTCCTTAGACCCTGTAAGTTGCTGTTGCATCATCAATAGCCACACCTCCGCCGAGGTCCCCGCGAGATGACGTTGGGCACGAACTCAGCAAAATGCGGATATTTGCCATCCTCGTACTTGCGGTGTCGTCGCGTGAAACAGTCTTCCATGTTGAACTGTTCCCGCCGCTGGGCCTCGTAGAATCGGCCGATTCCACCAGCCGCCAGGATGCCACGCAGCCCCACGAGTCGCCGCCGTCGGACCTCTGCAATTGCCGCTGGTATCGGCATGTCGTTCGGCAGCGACGGCGCCTTCGCCTCGACGCCGTGCTTGCGATCATAGTCCAGCGGCGCGCGGAGAATCCACTCGACCTCGTCGACCGTCAGTCCCAGTTCGTCGGCGATGTCGGACACGGCCATGCGGTCCCGGGCGAAGCCGTGAACGTCGTTCACCAGGCCGTAGACTGACGAGTCCTTGTCCGATTTGCCCTTCCGTGATCCGCCCATGGTTTCCTCACGTCTCAAATCCGGGTAGGGGTTGGGAAACGTCCCCCGGCTCGTCCAGGCCGGCAAGGCGGGGATGGTCTAGCTCAGTCGAAAAGCATCTTCTCTTTATCGCGTCGAATCTGAATCGCCTTGTCGAGATTCTTCCGTGCGGTTACAAGATATTCCGGCTTGATCTCGCAACCATAAAATCGCCGGCCGAGTTTGATTGCCTCGTACCCCTCAGACCCGATGCCTGCAAACGGGGAGAATACGATCTCGTTGGGGTTGGTGTAAAGCCGGATCAGCCGATTGATGACGCCGAGTTGCAACGGGCAAATGTGCTTGGTATCATTTTCGCCCTTCGCTTCGGTCGTGTTGAGCGTGTCCGTCTCGCGGATGTCCGACCAGCAACATTCAGCCCAGTCGATCCAGTCGTTGCGCGACACGCTCGCATCACTGTTGACCTTGACGGCGTTATCGCCGGGAACACGGAACTTGATCAGGTAATCCGGAAGAGAACCCCGCGACTTTGCCCGGTCGGATTCGAGCCCTGAGAATTGCAACTCTCGCGACTTGGTTCTAATCGCTTGGCTTTGCGGATTCTTTCGGACAACCCAATCGTACTCGAATACCAACCCGGCCCGTTCACCCAGCCTGATATTCAGACCGCGAAAGTCATTTAAGCCAACTTCTCCGCTCCGTTTCATGCGCGGTATTTGCGCGACGTGTACCATTATGACCCGTCCCGGCTTCACCACGCGACACAACGCACGGTAGAAAAATGACAAATGGATCTTTGATTCGCCCGCGAGGTCTTTACTGTTGCCAACGTCGCACGGTTCTGACGTGTAGGCGTAGAGCGACGGGAACGGCGGCGAGAATACCACGAAGTCCATACTGGCCGGCTTCATTTCTTCGGCCATGTGCGTGATGCAGTCACCGTCGTGGAGATGGTAGACGTCAATCTTGGGCATGGTTCGCACCGCCAAGTCCTTGCATTTGTCCATTGTTGGTTGCCTTTTTGAAAATCCGCTCTTGTTCATCTGTGTCGGCCTGGACCATCCGGGCCTTGCGTAAGACGTTCTCCATCTGGATTCGTTCTATGTCCGTGGTGGGTATGTGGACATT
>DATKZH010000361.1:0-7320 GCA_035528065.1 Thermoguttaceae bacterium
TCCCGCTCAAGATGACGGCAGCCGCGTCGTAGGCCGCCTTGGTAATCTCTCGCGGTTCGGCGTCGGGATGCTTGAGCCGCCAATCGTACATGTAGTCGTCCAACTCAAGGAGTTTTGCGGTGACGGCCGGCCCGCGGCCAAGTGACATACCTCCGGTCAACCTCGTTTCAAGATAACTGCTGACGGGAGATATGGCCTTGCGGTACTGCTTGAAGTCGCCGGATTGGATATTGTCGAGCAGTCGGGCGCGTGTCTTCTTGGCCGGTTCGCCAAGCCCGAATGAAAGATCACTGAAAGCGGCATTAACGGCGAGCGTTAAGGACGCTGCGTCCCCGCCGTATTCGTGGAATTCTGCGATTCTGCGATTGAGACTTTCGATCGCGTCTTCGTTGACCATGCCCTCCTGGTTCCGGGCACTGTTGATCTTGGCCAGTATGATCCCCTTCTGCTCGCCCGGAATGTTCGACTGACTGACTTCCGCTATCAGTGCGGCAAAGTGGTTGTGACGCGCGAATTCGTCTGCGTCCTGGTTGTCGGAATCGTAGGTGACCGCCTTGTCCATGATGTCGTTGATGTAGTCCTGCTGCTGCCGCTCCTGGGCCTGCTCGTATCGGCGTACCGCCGCGAGTCTGTTGCCTTCGGCGGCATTGGCGGCCTGGGCAACGTCCTTGCCGAGTCCTACGGCCTCGGCATACGGTCGGATGGCCTCGATGCCGGCCGGGTCGCCCGTCGCGGCGTAGAAGTCCAAAGAGTCGAGATACAGGCGGTTGGCGGCGGTCTCACCCAATGTGGCGTGAACGTGGTCGTAAATGACTTTACTCTCGGAAAGGATGGAGTCCCTCAAATGTGGCGTGCTTATTCCCTGGACGGCCTTGTGAAGCGAGCCGTACATTTCGTCCTTGAACTGTTTTTCGGCGTCCCGCTGTACGCTCCGCTGGTACTCGCCGCCGAATTCGTCCAGCAGACGCATCTGATTCTTGGGGTCCATCGTGGCGTATCGAGGCATGTTGTCGGTGAGATACCGCCGGGCGGCGTCCGAGACGCTTTCCCCGGACGAACGCTCTATCTTCGTAACGTCCAGATTCAGCCGGTCGGGAACTATGTCGATCCACTCGGCGGCCTGAAGCGCCCTGCGCTCCTTCTCGTCGGCGTACTCCTGCCGCTGGCGGTTCTCGCCAAGGGTTTCGGCGATATTGCCCAGCCCGTGCAGAAGCCCGCGAACCTGCTCGGCAACGTCCAGTTGGCGCGGTTCGGCGGGATACTGGGGCTGCACCGGAAAGACGCCCAACGAGCGGGTCACGCCCAGCCGGGGAGTGTTGATGCCCTGATTTCGCTTGGCCATGTTAGGGTTGTTCGTCTCCCTTCTTGCTGCCGGTGTAGTACGAGGCTATCTGTAGGCCGGCGCCGAAGCCGCCGACGCCCGCCGAAAGGCCGCTGAGGAAGGGACTGATCGGAGTTTGGGGAATGGCGCTTCGCTTGCTCAAAATGGCGGCGTTCTGGTTGATGCGGTTGCGGCTGATGATGCTGGCGTTCTTCAAGGCGTCAAGGTCCGTCTGGCGCATCATGGCTTCGTAGGTTCCGCCAAGTCCGAGGCCGCTTTCTCCGGCCCGGACCCGAAGCATGGAACGAATCTTATGGGCCTCAGTGCGGTTCTTGTCCTGCTCGACTGCGGACTGGTCGGCCACCTGCTGCATGTTGGCCGCCATCGCCTTGTTCTCGGCGGCGGCAACGTCCTCGGCGTATTCCGCCTGGGCGCTGGCCTGCTGCATCGACATATACATTGTCGAGCCGCCGGCAATAGTCGCAGTCGTCAGGGCGGTAAGAGTTGCAGGATCACACATGATGACTCCTTGAAAATTCGATGAACGGACGCCTCTCAAAACCGTACTGCTCGACGGTGCGTAGCAACTTGAATCCGCTCCATTCCAACCACTGAATATGAAGCGTGTTACGGGCGTCAACGACGTTCCAGAGCAACGGCCATTGTTCATTCAGCCAGTCAACCCACGGTATGCTGCGGCGAAGAAAACGGATCGCCGCTCGCCTGGGAAGCCGGTTGGGTTCCAGGAGATTCGACGCCAGCATCCACACCGCGCCCACCTTCTCGGTCCCGGTCGGAACGACCCCGAACATCGCCAGCACGTCGTTGTGGTAAACCACGGACAGGCAGGGGTCGGACCACTGGATGCCCGCAACAAGGGCGTCAATCGGCAACTTGCCGCTGTTGGCCCTGATCTCGTCGCGGTCGGCGGAACGAATCGTAGCGGCCAGCCTCGCGGCGTCGTCAACGGTTGACGGGCGAACGAACTCCAGGTCGAAGGGAATGTGCATTATTGCGACCTTGGATTGAAGGTGACTAGATACTCCATCATCGGGATATGGACCGGCAGGGGGCTGGAATCCGTGATCGTCAGCGTCGTGTCGCGTGCATTGCCCATAATCACGAACTGGGCCTCGCCCTCGGTCTCGATGAGCGACCCGTCGCGCGGGGTCCACTGAGTCGTCCTGTCGGCCCGGCCCGGCTGGGAGATCACCAGGCTGTACTGCCCGGTTCCGATGTGGTTTACGCGGAGCTTGTGGAGCTTGATGGTCCCGTCCAGCACCGTGCTCTCGTCGCTGCTGCGGACGTAGGGGCGAGACAACTCCAACTCCATATCGAAGCTGCGACCGACGTAGGCGGCTTGGCCGGCGTAGGCTCCGGTGGCGTCGGCGATCTTGACGGCGTGGTTGTTCACGGCCGTCAGGCCCGTAAGGACCGTACCGGCGGTGGCGACGAAGTTTGCGCCGAGCACCACGGTGTCCAGCGTGTCGTCGGTAAGAGTGTAGTCCCACGTGGTGAATCCGGCGGCGTTCGTGCCGGTGACGGATATCTGCGTGTCCATGTGGACCGAGCAGGGCATCCCCGTATCGGCGAGAATCTGCGGAATCGACATTTTCGTGACGATGTAGCCGGCGTTCTCGCCTTCGACCAGAAGGTAGCAGTAGTCGTCGATGACGGCGATATCGGCGATCCGGTCGTCGGAATGGAACTCGTACTTCGCCCATGCCGATTGCACCTTGTCCTGCCCGGACCAGTGGAGCCGGTAGACGTAGATCACGTTGGAGTCGGTCGGAAGGACCAGGACGGTCCCGGCGTTGACCGCCGCAACGACCGTCCTGACGGACTCGGCGAGATACCCCTCGGCGTGCGCGGTCACTTCGGCGGCGATGTTCGCGGCGTCCGTGTCGCTGTAATAGTATTCGTACACCTTGGCCGTGCCGGCCTGAGAGGCCGGGAAGTACAACTGGTTGCCGAGCACGACCGGCGAGACGCCCTGCATCGAGTGATAGGACGTGGAGGGTGTTATCGCGGCGGTATCGGGCGTCAGGGCCTCCGGTGCGTTCATCTCGAACTGCGTGCCGGCCTGGGTGAAGATGACGATGGACTTGCGGAACGGAACCAACTGGTCGGTGATGGATACCGAATCGCCCGAAAGGGCGGCGTCGATGGGGTCGCTGTCGGCGAGATTATTGGCGTCCTCGATCCAGAAGTTGAAGAAGTCGCCCGCCTGGGACAGCACGATGTTCTCGCCGCCGGCCAGGGTGAATCGGTTCCGGTGGAAGCATATGTCGCTGATCGTCGCCCCGTCGTCCCACAGGCTGGAGGCGGGGTTGGTGTCCTCGTCGCCGGAAGTCCGGTCGTTCCAGTCGATAACGTCGATGGTGAAATCGCCGGGCGTATAACCCGTCGTCGCGTTCGTGTAGTGATTGTAAATCTGAGTTTCAGTAAGGCCCTCGGTGTAAAAGGCCAGTTCGTCCAAATAACCGGCCACGGTGGGCGAGAAAGTAGTGTATGGAGCAGTAGTGTTGAAGTCTAACGGGGTTACGACATCTTCTCCGTCGTCTTCAACCTGGGTGTCGCTCTGCGCTACCGTATCGTAATAGACCTCAAGGGAAACGCCGTCGGGCGAATTTATGACGACGTGATGCCATTCGGTGTCGAACAGGTCAACAGAAGGAGGCGTCGATACCCTTTGTGCGGAGAAAAGGACTGCGGTTCCGGGATCGCCCGGTACGGTCCTGTTGTATATGGCCGATATGTAGTAGCCGGAAGATATGTAGTTCTTGAGGACTACGTAAAGGGATTGAGTTATGGGACCGTCAACGGTTCTGATCAGTGGTATGTATATCTGGCCGGACCCGGCCGCATGGGACCTGTACCAGAATTCGATTGTAAAACCGGCCGACGTTGCCCCAAGCGTTCCGAACGAGGCAAGACCGCTGAAATACATATCTGCGGCCGATGAGTTGAACTTGATGCACTTGTTGCCTAACGTCGCAAGACTCGACTGCGCCCATGTAAAGTTAGCGGCGGAATCGAGGGTCGCCCCGGTTTCTATCCCCATCGCGTCAACAACGGACGTTCCGCTGGCGCTGTCCATCTTGAAGTAGATGTACGGTTCTTCCGACAGGATGAGCGTTCCGTAGGTTTCTTCCCTTGGCGCGGAGTCCCTGGTGATCTTGACCGGCATGGTCGTCTCAGTGATGTGAGCGCTTCCCTGGTCCGGGCCTGCAACGGCCGTCCAGGAATCCAGGATGTCGTAGACCTCGGCGTCCGGGTCGCCGCTGCCCTGGGTGATCGTGTAGCTCGTGCCGGAAAACGGGCCGGTGGCGGCGGCGTAGTTGTAGCCGCTGTCTGGCGCGACGCAAGGCGATATGCTCGCCCCGACGCCGTGATTCTGCGAGTAGATGGTGAACCGGCCCTTGCCCTTGGTTGTCCGCGACCATGAGATAAGGGCATCGCTCGCCCCTCCGTCCTGCAACGCGGCCTGAAACTGCTCGGCAACGTCGTACATGCTGTCCAGGGCTAGGTCGGTGAAGTCCACCGTCACGACGTACACGTTGCCGATGCCCTGCAACGAAAGATCGTTGGCCGCGGCGGCGGCGGGGTCAGCGGAAAGTACGATGGCGTGATCGTCCGTCTTTGCGGAAATAGCGTACCATGCTTTCGTGACGCCGGTTCCGGCCGTGACGTAAAGCTGGTCGTTTGCTTCCAGTTCGTAGTCGGCGAAGATGTCGGCCTTGATGACGCTCTTGGCCGCAACGCACCACGTCCCGGCGGTTACGGTCAACGGGTAGCCGATGGCGGTTGCTTCCACGTCAGAAGCGTTGGCCGGAGGGGATGTTATGGTGATCGTGATGGCGTCGTCGCCCACGCGAGTATTGACCGGATACCAGCCCGGCGTCCAGCCGGTCCCGTCGGATATGTATATCTTGTCGCCCGTCTGCTTGGCGTAGGTGGCGAAGGCGCCGACTTTGGTGAGGGTCTTGGTAGCCTGTACCCAATCCCCGTCGGTGAACGTCAACTCTTCCCCCGCCACGTCCGCAGCAACGTCATAAAGGTTGGCCGCGTCGATTTCGTCCGTCATCGTCAATTCGCTGGTGGATACCTTGGCGGCAATCTCGTACCAGCCTTCCGACCCGGCCGGACCTGTCACGCGCAGATGGTCGCCTGCCGCAAAAACGTAACCGGCGACAAACGCGGCACTACAATACAAAGTTTTGGCCGTCAGAACCCACAACGCCCCGGTTTCCGAGAGAACCAGCTTGTCCATGCCGACCTTGAATCCGCCCGGATTCTTGGCCGTAAGTTCGTAAGTGCTTGGCTTGGCCCAATAAGCGGAAACTTCCCGGCAGGCCATCGAAGCGAACGTGCTCGTCCCGGCGTCGTACTTGAAGTAGCCCTTCGGGTGGCCGGCGGAATCTTCCTTGGTTTTCCAGTAGGTGTTGCGGGGCGGACGGGTGGCGGTCAGGGCGTCGAAGTTGAGGATCGTGCCGGACAGTTCAAAGTCGCCCCCGGACTCCGTAGCGACGGGAAGCAGCGTATTGGCGACGATGGTATGGTCGGCTGAGGAAACCAGTCGAAGATCGTCAGCCGTGGGGGTGTTGGCGTCCAGAACCGTTTGAGCGTCGTCGGTGACGATCAGGTCGCACTCGACCCCGGCGAGCGTGTAAATGTGCGGCCCGCTCGCCCCGTAGATCAGAAGGTACTTCTCGTCCTCGTCGCGGCTGATGGGGTGAAGGCGGTAATTGCCGGATGCGACAAGACCGGAAACGGAGAACAGATATTCCGTACCCGGCCGCTTCGATGCCCCGTCTTTGACGGTGAGAAGGACGTTCGTCGCTTCTTCCTCCTGGTTCGGATGGCGCAGAGTGTCGGCCTGGCGGCTGACGCCGCCGTAGGTCGTAGGGATTGAAATGCGATGGTTCGCCACTTATCGCCTCATGGGTTGATTGCTGAAGGATTGGCCCTGAATCCGGTAGGCGTGTTCGGTGCGGAGAATGTTCAGGTCCTCGTTCTCCATGTCCATGCGGGTCGCCTCCCTCATTGCGGCCTCCAGTTCCTCTTTCAGGAAGGCGTCCTGGGTGCGGTCCTGCTCGCGGGTCTGATTGAAGTTCATCTTGGCCGCTGCCGTGATGTACGCCTGCAACTCCGGCGTCAGAGCCGCGAAGTCCAGAAGGACGGTCTGATCGACCGTCAAAGCGTCCGAGAAGGTGTATGTCTCATCGGTGATGTTGTAGAGCTTGGTGTCTCGCAGCGTGACGTTTATGGAGGCACTGGACCCCGCCGTGTCGATTCGGATTACCGCGTCGTCCACGACGATCTGCCCCTCGGTCAAGTCAGTTGCAGCCGCGCCGGTAGCGGTTTCGGTAGAAGTGCCGCCGGTAAGCGTCTTGCCGCCGGTGAATGTCCCGGTCAGGGTGGTCAGTTCCATGTTGTCGTCGGCGTCGATCTGGTGGAAGCGGCCTGTAGCCTCGCTGGTGGACTCCGTGACGGTCTCGCCGTCCGTAAACGTACCGGATACCGATGAGACGGCTATCTCCACGTCAGGGGGCGACAGCGTGGTCTTGATGGTGTTCTCGTGCCAGCCCTTCGACTGAATCTGCCGATTGAAGCGGTCCAGAACGCGCTCGGCGTCCGAAGCTACCGAAGTGTTGCCGGTGTCCAACGCTGCAAACGGATACTCGCTAATGACTTCGAGCAACTCGTTGACGGCTTCGAGCTTGGTCATGTGAGAGGCCATTGCACACCTTTCAGAGTTAGTCAAAACCGAAAAAAAAGCCCACGCAAAAGCGCAGGCTTAGTGTGATCGGGAAAACGTGTTTCTCAGGCTCCGCAGCCCATCAGCATCCCGCTGTTGACCGGAGGTGCCCATTCGACCGAACCGGCGTCGTTGCCGGTCCCGTCCACCGATCCGTAGGCGACGATCTTGCCGGTATCGAGCGTCAGGTTCGATATCGTGCCGAGCCGAACGGCGGCGTCCGTAGCGCTCAGCGTCC
>DATKZH010000362.1:0-13795 GCA_035528065.1 Thermoguttaceae bacterium
TTGGGGGAAGTCGAAGAACGACTGCAGCAGTTCGCCGAACTCCACAACCAAGACCCAAAGCCCTTTGAATGGCGGTTCGACCGGGCACAACTCAGCGACTTCCTAAAGCGTCTCAACATGCGGCGACTTGCCAAGGGCGAAACACCTCTACTAACCGCCGCCTAACCCTATAAGCATTTATGAAACAGGACCACTAAGGATCGCAAAAACAATAAGTGGGGCACGATTCCATCGTGCCTGGCACGTTGGAATCGTGCCCCACGGCCATATCGCGACAGTTGTTTCTTCCGCGATCCTAAGATGTCTGAATCCCCATCAATCCCATGAGGCCCGTCGCCTCCCGAACCTCCGCAGCCAAAGTTGTAGGTCCAATGCCAGTGATAGCAGAATACCTACAGCAGGGTTCATTTTTCGGCTCCGACGAATTGCCTCGATCGCGTGCCGCCCCCGGGGGGCCCGATAACCCGGTGTCGGAGGCGGCGTTTGCTTCCATCAGGGGGAACGGTTTCAGCCTATCACCGGGGATCGTCCGCGACAAGCTGGCCGGTCCGTGACCGGGCGAGCGAAGGGCCTCCGACATTCAGAAGGTCTTTGTAGCCAATAGGTTAGGATCGCAGAAGCAATAAGTGGGGCACGATTCCATCGTGCCTGGCACGTTGGAAACGTGCCCCACGGCCATATCGCGACAGTTGTTTCTTGCGCGATCCTTAGCGTCGCGACGCCGTCTCGAAGCGGACGCCTCGGGTACCGGAATGGGAAGAATGCCCGAGCACGGCCCACCGACACGCACGCCAGTCGACCGGACCGGTCGCAGATGTCGCACGCCGGGTGTTTGACCCGCAGGATGGATTTGCTACATTGGGGTCTCGGCGAGGCCCGTTGAAACCACCTGGCTGAAGGGCTTTGGCTCAGGGCTTCGACGTGGATCCGCAGCCTGGGATCCAGCGGTCGGGGCCCCCAAAGGAAAGGACCGGAAACCATGCGTTGGGGCAGCCGCCTATCGAACCACGGGACGTGCACCTCGCCGGACTCACTCCTCTCCGGGCATCTCGGGCGCGGGGACGGGGCCGGCCGCTTCCCCCGGGCGCCCGGGGCGCGTCGGTCGCCGGCCGCTGGGTTCACGCTCGTCGAGGTCCTGGTGGTTATCGCGATCATCGGGATCTTGATCGCCCTGTTGCTGCCGGCCGTGCAGGCGGCCCGCGAAGCCGCCCGGCGCATGCAGTGCAGCAACAACCTCAAGCAGATCGGCCTGGCACTTTACAACTATCATGGCTCGTACCGGGTCTTTCCGCCTGCTTACTCGAGGCGGCCGGGCCACAACATGCTGGCCTTCATCCTTCCGTACCTGGAGCAGGGGCCCGTCTACGAGGCCTACCGCTGGGACCTGGCGTGGGACGACCCGGCCAACGACCCGGCCACGCACGTGAATATCGGCGTCTTCATCTGCCCCACCGCCGACGCCGGCCGCAACTACATCTCCGACTACGCCACCTGCGAGTACATCATCAACAACCAGGCCCGCAGGGACCTGATCTCCAGCGGCGCGATCACCGCGCGATGCGATTGGGACGGTCTGTTCGAGAAAGGGGACCCCGGCGACGACTACGCGCCGGCCAACTCGCTCGCCGCGGTCCGCGACGGGCTCTCCAACACCTTCATGCTCTTTGAAGACGCCGGCCGGCCCATCGGGTATTACCACCGCAAGGCGACGGGCAGGACCGACGTCACCGGCGCCGAGTGGTCGAACCGGGAGGCCGAGTTCTGGATCCACCTCCTCTGCGGCGGCTCGCCGATCATCAACTGCACGAACAACAACGAGATCTACAGCTTCCACCCAGGAGGCGCCAACTTCCTCTACGGCGACGGCTCCGTCCACTTCCACCCCGAGACGATCGATTCCGAAACGCTCGTCTCCCTCTTCACCCGGGCGGCGGGGGACGGGGTTCGGTAGCTCGCGGAATTGGGGTTAGGAGGCCGGGCCAGCGGGCCAAGGTTGGCTCGCACGCAGACGGACGGGGGGAGGCTGCGCACCCTGATACAGCCAGCTAGGTACGCAGGGCGCACGATCGTCCCTCGCCAAGGCGTCACGCGTGTGATCCTGAGCGGACGCTCGGCCGCGTCAGTACTGTCCGACGATATCGCTCGCGTTCCGCGTCGACAGGGCGTGGTACGTATTCTCGTGGATCGTCTCGGCGATCAGCTTCACGGAGCCGTCGGCCGCCAGGAACTGGGTGCCGGAAGGATGGCGGCTGCTGAAGTTGTGCGAGTAGTGCTCCTCTTCCAGCTCCGAGTTGGGCGGGAAGAGGGCGATGCCGGTGACCCGCGCCGGCGCGTGCAATCCGCCCGGCACCACTCCCACCCAGGTGGACGGGGCCCACTTCGACGACCGCTCACCCGCCACGAGCGTGTTGCTCGTGCCGTCGCGGATATCGGCGAACCGAACGCCGCGGTTCAAGTAGAACGTTCCATCCCCCTGGCATCCGTTGAACGTTGGGACCTGACTGGCGTCGCAGACGTCGTGGTAGTCCAGCGTCCCGAACACGCCGATGTAGTTGCCCGTCGCCAGGTCGATCGGCAGGGACACACCGCCTCCCACGCTGGCCCCGCCTGCCTGCAATTCGAAGGTCTTTGGGGCGTCGTCCGAAGGACACCGATAGATCTCCAGGGCCGTCACCCGAGCCTGATCATTGGCCGGGTCGGTGATCGGCAGGTCGAAATGGACCAGGCTGTCGTGGACCGCGGTTTGCTCCATGTAGGGCAAGATCGCGGCGCTCCACGCCCAGCCCGGCAAGCCGAACCAGTGCGGCTCGTGCGTGCTCGGATCGAACCCCCACCAACCGGCGGGGAACTGCCGAAACGTATCGTGATACATGTGCAATCCCAAGCCGATCTGCTTGAGGTTGTTGCTGCACGAGGCCCGCCGCGCGGCCTCCCGCGCGGCCTGAACGGCGGGCAGCAACAGGGCAATGAGGATCCCGATGATCGCGATCACGACCAACAGTTCGACGAGGGTAAATCCTCTCCGTCGCGCAGACATCATGATAACCTCAGAAAGGTGAGATAGAGGGGAGGGAAGCCGCCAAGAGGGCGCAGCAACGTCCCCGAAGAGATCCGCGTTCAGCGAGCTATCTCACGCGGCGGGGGGCGGGCCCCGGATCTGATGCGCTGAGGCGACGCGCCCGGCCCGGCGGAACGGCACGGCCACGGCCAATTCCCACGCCGGCCCCGCGCAGGCCACCGCTTCGATCGGCGCGTCGGGAACCGGCTTCTGGGCCAGGAACCGGCAGACCGGACACTTCTCAAAGTGGCAGAAGCCGGGCAGACTCCCCGTGCGAGCCGCCTTGGGATGGGAGCGGCAACCGAGACGATCGGACGCATGCCCCGCCGGGCAGCCGGCCCGATCCGGAAGTGGCGCCGAAGCGGACGCTCCGCTCGTCCGGGCGCAGCGGCGCGGGCCGTGGACGTGCAAAGCTCCGCCCAGGGTAAGTGCCAGCAGGTAGTTCGCCAGCACCGCAAGCGTCGCGACCGAACGTCTCTTCGCCACCACAAGATCCCCCGGTCCGCTCGTGCAACCGAAGCGCTACACTCCAGTCTAAGCCGACCCTACGGGCGGGTCAACGGTGGCTCGCCCTCGGGCGAAGCGTGCTGCGGCCCCCCCCTTCCGAGTCTCGCTCGACGCGTTGGTGGCGACCGCACTCGTGCGGTCCAGACGGCGGACGGACCCGGTGAATCGGGTCACGACGAGCCAAGGCACTACCCCCAATCGAGCACGGCCCCGTTGGCCGCGTCGGTGGCCATCTTGGAGTACTTGGCCAGGTAGCCGGTCTTGAACCGGGGCTCGGGCGGGGTCCATTGGGCTTTGCGCCGGGCCAGCTCCTCGTCGCTGAGGCGGACGTCGAGCTTGCCGCCCGGGATGTCGATCTCGATCACGTCGCCCGGCTCCAACAGGCCGATCGGCCCGCAGGCGGCGGCTTCCGGGCTGACGTGCCCGATGCACGCCCCGGCGGTGCCGCCGGAGAAGCGGCCATCGGTGATCAGGGCCACCGAGTCGTCGAGGCCGACGCCCTGGATCGCGCTGGTCGGGGCGAGCATTTCCTGCATGCCCGGCCCGCCCCTCGGGCCTTCGCAGCGAATGACGACCACGTCGCCCGCCTTGACCTGGCCGCCGACGATGCCGTCGTAGGCCTCGGTCTCCGACTCGAAGATCACGGCCGGGCCGGAGTGTTTGAGCATCTTGGGCAGCACGCCGGCAGTCTTCACGATCGCCCCGCCCGGCGCGAGATTGCCATAAAGCACGGCCAGTCCGCCCTTTTTGCTGTAGGCGTTGTCGACCTCGCGGATGCAGTCGTGGGGATCGAAGCCGAGCTGCTCCTTGGAAAGCTCTCGCACCGAGGCCACTGTCCGCTCGACGCTCATCCCCTCGTTGTTCCGCACGCCCCGCGCGGTGACGGCCGCCAACTGGAGGGCTTCCTCCACGACCGTCTCCGCCCGAACGTCGTACTCGGCGATGTTCTCGCCCAGCGTCTTGCCGGCGACGGTGGGGCAGTCGAGCTTCAACAGCCCGGGCCGACCGCGGTTGACGCTGCCGAGGATCGTGTGGATGCCGCCCGAGTTGTGAACGTCCTCCACGTGGTAGTGGCTGCTGGGGGCGACTTTGCACACGTTGGGCGACCGGCGGCTGAGCTCGTTGATCCGCTCCATGTCGTACTCGACGCCCGCCTCGTGGGCGACGGCCAGCATGTGGAGCACCGTGTTGGTGCTTCCGCCCATGGCCATGTCGAGGACCATGGCGTTGTCGACCGAGGCGGCCGTGACGATCTCCCGGGGCAACAGCCCGTGCCCCTCGCCCTCTTTCTCGAACTGGAGGACCATCTCCACGATCCTCTGGGCGGCGCGGCGGAAGAGCCGCTTGCGGTCGGCGCTGGTGGCCAGCAGGGTTCCGTTCATCGGCAGGGCCATGCCCAGGGCCTCGCAGAGGCAGTTCATGCTGTTGGCCGTGAACAGTCCGGAGCAGGAGCCGCAGGTGGGACAGCCGACCCTCTCCATCTCGAGGAGTTCCTCGGCGGTTCGCTTGCCGATCTGCTTGCCGGCCGCGGCCGTGAAGACGTCGACGAGGTCGACGGTCCGGCCGTCGGGCATTCTGCCCGCCTCCATCGGGCCGCCGCTGGCGAAGACCGTGGGGATGTTGCACCGCACGGCGGCCATCAGCATGCCGGGGATGATCTTGTCGCAGTTGGGGATGCAGATCATGCCATCGAAGCGGTGGGCCTGGATCATGGTCTCCACGCAGTCGGCGATCAGCTCCCGGCTGGGGAGCGAGAACTTCATCCCGCTGTGGCCCATGGCGATCCCGTCGTCGACGCCGATCGTGTTGAACACGAACGGCACACCCCCCGCCGCCCGAACGCACTCCTTGACGAACTGCCCCACCTTGTCCAGGTGGACGTGGCCGGGCACGATGTCGGTGTAACTGTTGCAGATGGCGATGAACGGCTTCCCGAAGTCGTCTTCCCCCACGCCACAGGCCCGCAAGAGGCTTCGATGGGGGGCTCGGGCATCGCCTTTTTTGACGGTATCGGATCGCATGGTGGGTGTTCCTTTCGGCCAAGTTGGTTCCGGAAGCCGCTATTGTAAATCGCCGGGGGGTCGGCAACCAGGGGCGCCGCGGCGCCCGGTTCCCGCTCGCAATGCTCGGCTGCATCCCGCAAAAAGAGTTGCCCGCTCGCCGGAGAGGAGACTATCCTGGGGGCGCCAGACCCGCACGCCGCGACGGGCCACGCTGTGACGGAAGGGCGGTGATGCCCACGGTGACACCCTTTGACCACTTCAAGGAGTCTGCCATGAGACGAATGCCTGCCCTGCTTTGCCTTGTTTTGCTGACCGGTTCCCTTTCGGCGGCCGACCAACCGGCCGGTGACGAGGGCTTCACGCGACTGTTCGACGGCAAGACCCTCACCGGCTGGGAAGGCAACCTCGACGTCTTCCGCATCGAGGACGGGGCGATCGTCGGCGGCAGTCTGAAGGAGCGGGTGCCGCGGAACGAGTTCCTCTGCACCAAGAAGGAATACGCCGACTTCGAGCTGCGTCTGAAGTTCAAGCTGCTGGGCAAGGGGGCCAACGCGGGCGTTCAGGTCCGAAGCCGCCGCGCCCCGAAGGACTCGCTGAGCCCGCACGAGATGATCGGCTACCAGGCCGACTTGGGCGAGGGCTGGTGGGGCTGCCTCTACGACGAGTCGCGACGCCGCAAAGTCCTGGCCGGCCCGCCGAAGGAGGAGCGGAGCAAAATCGTCAAGCCCGACGACTGGAACGACTACGTCATCCGCTGCGAAGGCCGGCGCATCCAGCTCTGGATCAACGGCCGTCCGACGGTCGACTACACCGAGCCCGACGCCCAGATCCCGCAGAAGGGCCTCCTCGGCCTGCAAGTCCACGGCGGCCCGCCGAGCGAGGCTTGGTACAAGGAGATCCGGATCAAGGAGCTTTAGCGGGAAGTGGCGAGTGGCGAGTGGCGGGTGGCGAGCGGGGTGATCATGCGGTTGCCGTTCGGGTCAGCTTCGACGTGGTGATCGATGGGTTGTCACTTCGACTATCGCGAACCGTGGCGGTCGATTCTCGCGCTCTATGGCTTGGGCGCGTTCGCGTTCGGCGTGGGCCTGTATCAGTTCAGGTTTGGGTACCCGGATGCACCGCCGCTTGCGGGGCCGGTCGCGGGAAGTGCGCTTGTGGGCCTGGGGGCGTTGTTTGGGGCTCTTGCGCTCTGGACGACGCTGGACCGATTGCGGCGGCGGCGGGAAATCGATCTCTCGCAAACGGCCCTCACGCTGCCCCGGTCTCGCTGGTCGGTATCGAGCGTGACCGTGCCGTTCGACGAGATCGCCTCGGTTCGGACGAGTAGGGCACCGGACGGCAGGCTGCTTCACGTCGACTCGCTCCCGGGGCGATACGTCATTCGCTCGTCGATGCTTCCTCTCGCGGAAGATTTCGACCGCTTGCTCAAGCTCCTGGCAGAGCGGCTGGGAGAAGGCCGGATGGCTCGGGGCGTTTTGGACGAGTCTCGCCGCAAGCCGCGGTTCAGGCCGCAGTTCTCGCTGGCAGGACTGTTTCTGTTCGTCACGCTCGTGGCCGTGATGCTCGGGTCGCACGGCTACGTCTACGGCGGCTATTCGTGGGACACGTTGCTCGACGTGGGGTTTGCCTTGGCCGTCCTGTGCGGGGGGCTGTGGCTCGCGTGGGTCAGTCGATCGCCGGCCCGGGCGTTCTCGCTGGGGTTCGTCTTCGGGTATTTCCTCGATGTGCTGGCCGTGTACGGCTGGCACTTGCTCGATTGGGTGCGATTTGCCGCCGGGTCTGCGACGCCCGAGAACTGGTATCCGCTCACCTTTGCCGTCCGGCGGCTGGCCGAAGGACTGCCGGACGCCCTCCGGGGGCTTGCAGAGACCCAGGCGATTCTGCTCGGTGGGGTCGCCTCCGGCTTGGCATGTGGGTCCGCAGCGGTTGTCGTCTGGTGCACGGCCGCACACGCTCGGCGACGCGCCAGTCGCCGCGAGGGCCTTCGGGAGTAAAAAGTTGGGAGAAGGGAGTTAGGCGCTTAAGAAACGGACATCTACAACAAATTGTCGTGGGCATTCACGGCTTCCGGGTGAAATGGGGGTTCCGGACAACCAACGGGTTGTCGGATTTCGAAACGGGTCGCTGGGGAGAGGGTCTGAGCGTGGAGACGAGGGGGAAGCGGAATCAGTCCGCGGAACGTGAATGAGGACGACTCACGGCGGCATCGCCAAGAGCGACGGCGGGGTATGGCCGGAGAAGTACGCGACGATCGACCGGTAGAGGAACTGGAACGCCGACCGGCCTCGTTGCACGCAGGTGGCCAGCAGGGACAAAAGCGGTCATCTGTGGCGCCACGGTCACGCAAGAGCGCCAGTTCTCGGAATTCGTCCTAAATGAAGTGACTGCTTTCCTCAACGCGGATGCCAATATCACGATCGACGGATTCCACGACTCTCCAAGCGTGTTTTCGGACAAGGATGGTCAGCACTACGATTTTGGCAACAACGCTGGTGGGTCCATTGTAGCACCTGCTGGGCCTTAGAATCCTGCTGGACCGTTTCAGTATGACTGAGAGTCCAACACGCCGCTTGGCGCGCGACTGGCCGTACCATTTGGCGATACTGGTCGGTGTGGCCGGCATTCTCGGCGGGTTCGCTGGCGTGTATTGCCTGCGGGTCCGGCCCGCGGTGCAGCGAAGCGCGTGCGCCGGCCGCCTACAACAGATCGTATCATCTCTCGGAACTTACCACCACCACCACTTCGGATGCTTTCCACCGCCGGTCACCTTTGACGATCAAGGACGTCCCATGCACAGTTGGCGAGTGATCCTGCTCAAGTTCTGTGCGCCGGAGCAGTGCTCGGGCTACGATTTCGACGAGCCCTGGGACGGACCCCATAACCGCAGACTCCATGACCGGGCGCCGGAGTTCCTCCAGTGTCCAAGTCGACGCCCATCCGGGAACACAAGCTACGTACTCGTGACCGGTCCGGGCACACTCTTCGCGAAGGGGCGAGACGCAACGATGTCGGAGATTACGGACGACCCTGCACATACGCTGTTGCTGGCAGAAGTGTCGAGCACTGATATCAATTGGCTCGAACCTCGCGACCTCGACACTGCGACTATGTCGTTCCGAATTGACGACGAAACGCGACCGGCGATTTCGAGTTCCCATCCTGAAGGCCCGGCCGTTGGCTTTGCGAATTACCGCGTTCATCGCCTCAGTCCGGATGGCGCCGATCCGGAGCGCATCAAGGCATTGACCACCATCGCGGGCGGCGAGCCGGTTGATCTGTCTCCGCTGATTGACGCCACCAAACGCGATTAAGGTGTATGAGGAGCATGAGGGGTATGGCCGCTCCGCGAAAAAGGTGACAGCCGCCAGATTTTAGAACTCCGGGAATACTCGGCGAGAATGCGGCTGGTGGCCGCGGCGTGCCCTCACTGCTTTCCGCCGAGGCGGGATGGGCACAAGAAGCGCTCTTTGACAATCCGTTCAACTTGCGCACTCGCGAAGGTCAATGCGGTCGAGTGGAACGACGTGCCCGTCGACGCCGACCCCGGCGAGGAGGGGGACCAGCCGGAGGTCACGCAGTATTACTATGATTTGGCCGGAAATCCGGACCGGACCGATTTGCCCAATGGGGCGATCACCGACTACGTCTACGACGAGCGGAACCGGCTCGACGTGCCCACGCACTACGCGCCCGACGCGACGCCGGGCGATCTGGGCGATAACCCCAAGATCGCCGAGTTCGACTACACCGTCCGTGCCGACGGCAAGCGGACCGCCGCGGACGAGACGTCTTCCATCCGTGCGGAAGCAGCGCGTCCAGGTCTTCGACGCCCCGCGCTGGCCGCCGAGCCAGCCGCTTTGAGCTGCAACAGGATCTGAATCAAGAAGTGGGCCGGGACATCGTCCCTTTCGGCGATCGCCCGAATGGGAACCGGCTCTCCTGACCCGTAGTTGGAGGCGAGTTCCAGCATCGCAATGCAGGCGTACTCGGTTGTGGCGGAGATCTTCATGACGGCCAGCAGAGCCAAACCGGATCGAGAGGAGACGGGGTGTAAGATACTGCCACGGCCCCCGATGACCTCTCGCACGGTGACGCGGCTGAGTTCAGGGGTCAACACTACACCACTCGCAGGGGGTAGGGCCGTGGGATGCACAATCCGGCGGCGGGCGGCACGGGACCTCGGGATGGCTACCCTGACGGATGCGGCCGAGATCGCTTCTGACGACGTCGACGTGGCGCACACGCGTGTTCTTCGGGGAGGTGCCGTGGGGCGGTCCGAGAGTCGGCCGAGGGGCTACGTCGGTCTCAATGGGCAGTAGGGAGCCCTTTGGAGGCGCCAGAAGCGGAATCTGGAGGTCGACCATGACCGAGAAAGCCGGGTGTGAAGAGTCGGCACGCCCGCGGGTGTGGGCGGGGCACAACAATCCCCGCCGGCGCTGCGCAGCCACCGCGCGTCACGACATCAAGATAGGCATACTGAGCGATGTTTGACGGAAGCTGGCCCGATCGGACCTGAGGTTTACTTCCAGCACGTTTGGGGGGTAACGCGAAATGTTTTGGATGTTGATTCCTTGAGTGACTTTTCGGCGGCTCGCTGCCTTGGTAAGTTGGGCCTGCCGCGACTACTGGGGGCCTCGCTCCGGGGTGGGGGGCTTATGAATGGGCCCGCGATAGGGCCGGCCGAGGGTCCGGCACAAGTGGCCGGTGTGAAGCTGTCGACGCAGACTCCAAACCGCGTGGGGAAATGTCAACCAGTAACATTCAGCCCGGCGTGATCGTCTCTGGCCCATTTCTGCCGGAGCCGATCGAAGTACTGGCCACGGTCCCGATGGGCGAATCGCTGAAGGTGATCGGCCGCGGCATGAGGACCGGGATGACCCACGACCCGGTGTTGACGCCGGAACAGCTTGCCCAGCTTACGGTCTCCGCGGAGCGCGAGCCCTTCGACGGCGACGCCCGGCTGTTCCGGCTGGGCGTGGAGGCCCATCGGCTCGGTCTGGCCTACGAGTACGACCCGTACTTCTCGCTCTCCATCGCGAGGGTCGACCCGCTCCCCCATCAGTTGGAGGCCGTGTACGGCTACTTTCTCCAACTTCCCCGGATTCGCTTCCTGCTGGCCGACGACCCCGGCGCAGGCAAGACCATCATGGCCGGGCTGCTGCTCAAGGAACTCAAGGCCCGCGGCCTGGTCCGTCGCACGCTGATCGTCACGCCCGCCAACCTCACCTTTCAGTGGCAGCGTGAGCTGGCCGACAAGTTCCGCGAAAAGTTCGACGTCATCCGCGGCAGCGTCCTCCGGGCCAACTACGGGCAGAACCCGTGGCAGGAGCACGACCAGGTGGTCACGTCGATCTCGTGGGTGTCCTTGGTCGAAGACGCCCGGGAGAGCCTGCTGCGGTCTCACTGGGACCTGGTGATCGTCGACGAAGCCCACAAGATGAGCGCCCGCTCCGAAGAGCACAAGACCTACGCCTATCGGCTGGGCGAGGCGCTCTCGCAGATGACCGACCACTTCCTGCTGATGACCGCCACGCCCCACAAGGGCGACCCCGAGCACTTCCGCCGGTTCCTCGCGTTGCTCGACGCCGATGTCTACGGCAGCATCCAGAGCCTGCGCCAAGCGATGAGGGAACAGGAGGCCCCCTTCTACCTGCGGCGTACCAAGGAGGCCCTGGTCGGTTTCCCTGATCCCGAGACGGGCGAAGTCCGCAAGCTCTTCACCAAACGGGACGTCCGCTCGGCCACCTTCGACTTCGACGGGGAGGAGCTCGAGTTCTACGACGAGCTCACCCGCTACGTCGAGGACCAGTCGATCATGGCCGCCCAGGACGACTCCGCCCGGGGCCGGGCGGTCGGCTTCACCATGGCGATGCTCCAGCGCCGCATGGCGTCGTCTGTCTACGCCGTTCGACGCAGCCTGGAGCGGATGCGCGACCGCCGCCAAAAGATCCTGGCCGACCCCGAGGCGTATCGTCAGCAGCAGATCCAGCGGCGCGTGCCCGACGACTTCGACGACCTGACCGACGAAGAGCAGCAAGAGATCATCGCCCAGTTGGAGGAGCAGGTCTTGTCGGCCGATCCCGTCGTGCTGCGGGCCGAGATCGCGGAGCTGACGAGACTGATCGACCACGCCCAAGCCCTGGAAGAGCGCGAGGTCGAGTCGAAGCTGAGCAAGCTCCGCGAGGTCCTCGCCGCGGAGCGGGTCTTCGACGATCCCAAGATGAAGCTCCTCGTCTTCACCGAGCACAAGGACACGCTCGACTATCTGGTCGGGGACGGCGAATCCGGGCGCCCGCTCGGCAAGCTCCGCGAGTGGGGCCTCACGGTCACGCAAATCCACGGCGGCATGAAGATCGGCGACCGCGACACCCCGGGCTCGCGCATCTACGCCGAGCGTGAGTTCCGCGAGAGCGCCCAAGTGCTCGTGGCCACCGAGGCCGCGGGCGAGGGCATCAACCTCCAGTTCTGCTGGCTGATGATCAACTTCGACATCCCCTGGAACCCCGTCCGCTTGGAGCAGCGGGTCGGGCGCATCCACCGCTACGGCCAGGAGAAGGATTGCCTGGTGATCAACTTCGTGGCCCAGAACACCCGCGAGGGCCGCGTGCTCCAGAAGCTGCTCGACCGGCTCGCCGAAATCCGCCGCGACCTGGGCACCGACCAGGTCTTCGACGTGGTGGGCGAGGTCTTCCCCTCGAACCGGCTGGAGCAGCTTCTACGCCAGATGTACGCCCGGCAGATGGACGAGCACCAGATCGCCGACCGGATCGTCGAAGGCATCAGTCCCGACCGGTTCCGGGCGATCACCGAATCCGCCCTGGAAGGCTTGGCCAAACGGGAGCTGAACCTCTCGGCGATCGTCGGCCGGTCGGCCGAGGCCAAGGAGCGCCGGCTCGTGCCGGAGGTCGTCGAGCAGTTCTTCGCCGAGGCGGCCAGGGAGACCGGACTGCGTCCCAAGCCGATCGCCAGGGACGGCCACGTCTACGCCGTGGGCAAGGTGCCTCGCCACGTCGTCGAGTTGGGCAATCAGCAGGAGGGCCGCTACGGCCGGCTCGGGCGGGACTACGGCAAGATCGTCTTCGACAAGCGTCTGCTCACCGACGACCCGACGCTCGAATGGGTCACGCCCGGCCATCCGCTCTTCGAGGCGGTCCGAGCCGACGTCCTCTCCCGCACCGAGGATCATCTCCGGCGTGGGGCCGTCTTCTACGATCTCCACCGAGCGCGGCCCGCGCTTCTCGACGTGTTCGCGGCTTCGATCAAGGACGGCCGGGGCAACACGCTCCATCGGCGGCTCTTCGTGGTCGAGACCGACTCGTCGGGCGAGGCCACCATCTGCGAGCCGACCGTGCTCCACGCCATCACGCCCGCCCCCGCCGGCACGCCCGCGCCGGACGGCGAGCTTCCCGTGCCCCATCGCCAAGCCGCGGAACAACTCCTCTATCAGCGGACGCTCCAGCCGTGGGTGACGGAGGCAGCCGCCGAGCGGGCGCACGAAGTGGAGCGGATAGCCCGGCACGTCGAGATCAGCCTCAACGCGTTGATCGACCGGCAGCAGAACCAGCTCGGCGAGTACCTGAACCGCCAGATCGAGGGCCGGACGGTCCCGGGCCTCGACGGGCTCATTGCCCAGGCCGAGCAGCACCTCGACGAACTGAACAACCGGCTGGAGCGCCGCCGCCGGGAACTGGAGTTGGAGCGGCACTGTGCCGTGGCCGACATCAAGCACCTCGGCCGCGCCTGGGTCGTCCCGCACCCCGAGCGCACCAGCCCGCAACTCGCCTCCATGGTCCGCGACGAGCGGATCGAAGGGATCGCCGTCGAGCTGGCCATCCGGCACGAGCGCGGCCGCGGCTGGGGGGTCGAGAGCGTCGAGAGTGAGAACCGCGGCTTCGACCTCATCTCCCGCCGCCCGGATCCCAAGGACCCCAACAGGTTCATCGAGGTGCGGTTCATCGAGGTCAAGGGCCGTGCCGGGGTGGGGGTGGTCGCGCTGAGCGAAAACGAGTATCGTACGGCGGAACGCCTGGGCAACGACTATTGGCTCTACGTGGCGTTCAACTGCGCGGGCACGCCGGAGCTGCACACGATCCAAGACCCGGGTCGGCTCGGGTGGCAGCCGGTTGTGACGGTGGAACACTATCAGGTGGGGCCGCGAGTGATTATGGACGCGGGAAGAAGACAGGAAGATTGATGACAGGAAGATGAAGGAGGGGGGGAGATGGGG
>DATKZH010000363.1:0-2756 GCA_035528065.1 Thermoguttaceae bacterium
TGAGGTGGTCCCCAAAAGCTGGACCAGGGACCGGCGATTTTAAGCTAGAGCTGGGTGCGGCTGATTGGCCGGGGCCGTGCTCATCTGTTCGCTGGTCTGGCGACCTTCGTCAGGCCGCTTGTGGTTGCTGGTAAACGCTCCATGGGGTCTGGCCGTTGAGGGATTGATGGGGCCGTTCCCGTGAATAGAAGCGGAAGAACTCGTCCAGCCCAATAATCAAATCGTCCACGCTTTCGTAATCCTTGAGGTAGATGTTTTCATATTTCACGGTTCTCCAAAGTCGCTCGATGAACACGTTGTCCAAGGCTCGTCCACGGCCGTCCATGCTGATGCGAATGTCGTGTGATTCCAGGATTGCCGTGAACGTGTTGCTGGTAAACTGAGAGCCCTGGTCGGTATTGAAAATACCCGGCTTTCCGGTCGCCAGGGCGGCCTCCAAGACGTCATTGCAGAAGGAACCTTCCAGGGAATTCGAGACCTCCCATGCCAGCACGTGCCGGCTGTACCAGTCCATGACTGCAACCAGGTACATGAAGCCGTGACGCATGGGGATGTACGTGATAGCCGATGACTGGATCGTGCAGCCGACGGATCCCTGGGAAGTGACCGGCCACGTCTCCAATGTAGTTTTCACTTGCGGGGCGATCCCCGAAGACGATGGGACGGTGAAGATTTATTGGGGCGGTGCCGACAGTGTGATGTGCCTGGGCACTGCCAAGATTCAGGATCTTGTCGATGTGTGCCTGAGGAGCCCTCGCCCGCCCATGGGCCTCGGCTAAGAGGTTTGCGTTACCGAGATATCGTCGCTGTAGCCCGTGGAATCGTTCCGATGTCGAAGCCTAACACACATTCCAACAGCCACCCTCCGCTAGAAATCCAGCGTCTGCCGATCCGGTTCGTCAGCGACGAGCGCCGCGTGAGGCGATGACTCCAGAAGATGCGGTTGAAGCCGGTATCGTCGAGCATGCCGCCGGTGGCGATGAGATGGTCTTCCCCGAGATAGCGGTCGCCGTAGTGGGTATTCCACTTGGTTTCGATGCGGTGCAGCTCCGCGTCGAACATCTCCTGCGTGCAGAAGACGTGCTTGCCGTCGGTGGTGAGCACATCGATGCTCGACCCGTCCATGGCAAAGTGTTCGCCGATATCCTTGGAGAGATCGGGCCGCGGCTGTTCGGCGTGGGCGTAGTGGACGACGTTGCCGAATCGCGGCTCGAGGGCATAGAAATGAGCCCCGCCGTCGATGAGCGTTGAGCGTCCGGCCGCCACGTATGCCAACGAGTTCATCACCAGCACGCTGCCGTGCACAGGCCAGGGCGATTCGACTTGTCCGAACGCAACGATCCGCCGGTCGTTCGGTGCGGCCAGGAAGCGCCAAACCAGCTCGCCGTTTGACGCGTCGAGACAGTAGACGCGCCCGTCGTTGGCGCCAAACAGCAGCAAACCGGTATGATACGTGGGCGACGAATCAACGCGTCCGCCGGCGATGAATTTCCAAAGTTGCTCGCCGGTGGCGGCATCGAAGGCGCAAACCGTCTGGCGATCCACCGCGGCGACAAAGACTTTGCCTGCCGCGATAGTCGGCTGCGTCAGTTTGCCCCCGAGCGCGATTTCCCATTGCTTCTGCAACTTGCGCGAGACGTTCGCTTGCCGGTTCGAGCCGCTTCGTTTGGCATCGGCACGGTAACTCGGCCAGTCGGCCGAGGCCGCCCGCCCATTCGGGGGGGCATTTCGATGTCCCTCCGATGGGAAGGCGACCGGGCTTCCGTAGGCGGGACCTTGCAGCAGACGCTCCGGGGAGCGCGGGTCGAGCGTGGCGGTTGTGTCGGCACCGCTGGTGGCTATGAAGCCGTCTATCTTGGCCCCCACATAGCAGAAACACTGGTCGGGCGGTGTGTAGAGCAGCCCGTTGCACGGCAGGACGCCGTAGCGGCACGATCCGCGGAGCCAGTCCTGACGCATGTGGTCGTTGCCGTCGAGATCGAGGAATTCGGCGCGGGCCTGTCCAGGTACCAGTAGAAGCTGGAACAGTAGGGTGGTGAGCATTCTTTTCATGGTTACATCTTTGGGAAGTCTATTGGTCTTGGGCAATCTCGATTGCACTCAGTATAGCGGGGAGCTTACTGTCTGCGGACGGGAGAAGACCGATGGTGATCGTATCCGATGCGCTGATTCCCTCGATTTCTCTGGTGAGTGCCGTTCTGCATCCGCCGGCCTCCGAAACGACGTCCAGCCCTTGGATCACGGTCTTGTTCTGGATCCTGACGTCGAAGACCCGCTCGCCCGGTTTCACTTGGTCCAGTTCGGCGAAATGCAGGCGGACCGTGTAGCTTCGGGAAGGCTGCGCGGGCGGGCGCTCGAACACCAGGTCGGCTTCACCCCCGGTAACAAACCAGCGCCGCCAGGAACGGAACCTGTAGAAGGTCCTTTCCGGCCCGATGCCCGTTCGGTTGAAGCTCTCCAGAAAGATCTTCAGTCCCTCGCGGACTTCGGCCGGAATCGCGATCTCCGCCGACCAGGTCTGGGGAGTCGTATGCACCGCCGTCCGCCACTGCTGGTTGGCCGGCTTGATCGTCATCGCCCGGCCGCCTTGTCCGGTGAAGCGTGCGCCGGATGCGGAGAGAAACAGGTAGGCGAACGGGTCGGTGCCGGTAAGAAATCGGACCTTCAGGCTGTCGTCCTGCCAGGCGGGTGCACCGTTTCCCTTCGTGTTCATCGTCCATGGAACCGGCTTCCCGTCATTGCGCGATGCTTCCCGC
>DATKZH010000364.1:0-2110 GCA_035528065.1 Thermoguttaceae bacterium
CTGCCGTAGGATTAGACGCAGATGGCGGGGGACAGTTCCATGATAGTGTCTCATAAACTCACGCACCGCACAGGCCCCATTTGCCCCATCCGCGGCCCCCTCCGAGCCCATGTCGGGAGTTCTGAATCTAGGGTTTGGACGTGTTCGGCGGGCCCTCGGCGGGGCCGATCAGGATCAGGCGGAAGTCGTGTCGCGGAACGGCTAACGTGAAAGACCCCGGCTCTGGTTGCTCGAGGCGCTCGCCGGTTTCGGCGTTCACGGCAACGGGTTCACCGGCCAGATCCAGCATCCTCCGATCCAGGCTCAGCCTCACTTGGCCCGCGGGGCCGAAGCTGCTGACCACGACCATCGCTCTGCCCGCCCTCGCCAGGGTGAGCGTCTTGACGGACGGGCCGACGGTCCGTGTCGGGTGCGGATCGTCCCAATAGCGCCAGACTCGGCAGTCGCCCAAGCCGTAGCCGAAGTCGTTGAGCTTCCCGCCGATGTCCTGCGTGAGCCGCATCGTGTTGACGTCGAGCTTCATCTCGTGGACGAGCGCGACACCCAGGGCTCCGCGAACGTGCTGCTCACCTCGGACGAGATTGTGTACCACCCCAATGCACCCGCTCTGGAGGCCCGTGCTCTGGGCCAGCAGAAGGCTCGCATCGTCGTCGAGGTACAGCCGCTCCTGGAAGTCCTTGTCGCGGAAATCTCCCCGGTCGCGCCACTCGTGGTCCAGGAGCAGCGTGGCGAACGACAGCATGGGCACGATGTTCGTGTTGGTCATGTGGAGAAAGATCATTGGGCGCCGGCCCATCTGATGCTGCATCACCGCGATTCGCTTCGTCAAGTCGTGGAAAGCAAACAGATTCACCCCCGGCCGGAGGTTGCCATCGTCGTCCACGTAGCCCGGTCCCAGCGGGTTGTAGTTGGGCACGAGGAAGTAGTTGTCGAAATAGATGCCGTCGGCGAAGGTGTCGAGCATGCGCTTGTGGTAGTGCAGAACCATGTCCTGCCAACTCGGCACCGGGTCGACGGCGTAGGCCACGCCAGAGGCGTCGCCCGGCACGTGAACCTTTCCATAGGCCGCGAGCCGGTAGCCGCCGCGCGGAGCGCGCACAAAGCGCTCCTCGCCCGGCCAGCGCGGGTCGGCAATGTCTATGGTGCTCCACTCATCCAGGAAGGTGCGAACCTCCTCGCCCCAGTTGATCGCCCGGCCGTTCGTGTAGGGAACGACGTAGCGGCTCTGGCCGGCGGGCGCGGGGCGCCTCCATGCATCGCCGGCGAAGAAACTGACCGACCAGTTGACGTGGGCGCGATAGGTCTTCAGATGCGGCTCGAACTCCGGGGCAGCGAACTGCGCCAGCCACTTGTCGAGGAAGCCCGGGTCCGCCCGGCCGCCACCTCGAAGCCTGGCGAACTCCTCGAAGATGCTGAAGTTCCTCATCGCCGGGTAGAAGCCGAAATGCGGACCGGCCGCGCCCCAGTAGTAACACGCCCCCATGAAGCCCACGCCCACCACGTCGCGGGCCTTCTCGCTCGGGACGCCGGTCCACCAGCGGCGGAAGTGCACAGGGGTGTCGGGCATCGGCTTGGCGGGCGTTGCCATGAGGCCGAACACGATGGTGCGCGGCCGCTTCAGAACGACCGGCCTGGTCACCAGGCGTACCACCAGAGACGTCGTCGCCCCGTCCTTCCGAATCTCCAGGCAGGGCCTGGCCGGGTCGAGGCTCCAGTCGCGGTCGCTTTCGGCGAACCAACAGATGCCCCGCTCGGGCCCTCCCAGCCAGATGTACGGCACGAAGGGACCAGGCAGTTGCCAACGGCCGACGTGGCGCGAGTCCCACACCTTGCCGTCAGCATCCGGTCGGCCGGTCTCGGTATACTGGACTTCCTTGAGCTTGCCCCCATAGTCCCAGAGCCGGCCCTTGCCCTCGGGGATGCGCCCGGCGTAATGGAACCTCAGCAGGTCCGTGACCGGGTGCATCAGCCACGTCTCATCGGTCCTCATGGGGATGACCAGTTGCGCTCGGTCCACTTGCACGCGAGCCGCCGCGAGGTGCAGCGCGATCTTCACCATTCCATCGTAGTCAAAGTCGAACTCGGTGTGACCCTGCAAAGGCCCGGCGGT
>DATKZH010000365.1:0-38787 GCA_035528065.1 Thermoguttaceae bacterium
GGAGTTCAGCCACGATTCGTCACCAACTCTTCCCTCAGGCCAGAACCGCCCCCCGGATACCGTCACAAGATCTTGCGGTGCGATAGCATTGCTTTCACACGTTTGGTCGAAAAGGTCACAGCCTCGCCGTGTGCCGTCCGCCGGTTACGGCACACGGCGTGTGCCTACTACTCCGCAAATGCGGAAGTGGTTCTTCGGCCGATCCTATTGAGCCTTGCATAGCCAATGAACGGAGGGCTTCCACCGGAAGCCCGGGACACAAGGGTCCGGTCCACGTCGAGGGATCATTGGCAATGCAAACATCAATAAGCCCACGGGGACCGAGCGGTCCGCCCGTACCTCTCTTCGTTCCCCGCGCGCCTCATCTTTGGCGCGAATCCCGGGATAGCCCCAGCTATTATCTCTCAAACCAGAACGCGCGGCAACCGGGGGGATCGCCGCCCCCCCTTGTTTGCCGCCGCGTCTCCGATACAAAGGAAGGCGGCCCTACGAGGCAAGGCCGCGTTGCCCCGCGGCACGCTCATCCCACAAGCACACAACGGGAGCACACCGAATGACACTCAAAGACAAGACCGTGTTGGTCACCGGCGGGGGAAGCGGCATTGGGCTGGGGATCGCCACGGCGCTTGCCGGAGAGGGCTGCCGCGTGGCGATCACCGGACGCGACGGCGAGAAGCTCCGCTCCGCGGCCGCCGGGTACCAGGGCGAGCCGCCGATCCTGACCCGGGCGTGCGACGTGGCCGATCGGGACGCCGTCGATTCGCTCTTCGAGTGGCTCGACGAGGCGTTGGGGCCGCTCGATATCCTGGTCAATAGCGCCGGGATCAACGTCCCCAATCGGGCGATCACCGAAGTGACCCCGGACGACTGGGACCGGATGCTGGCAATCAACGTCACCGGGGCCTTCAACTGCATCTACGCCGCCTTGCCCGGCATGCGCCGGCGCCGCTCGGGCCTGATCGTGAACATCTCTTCGATTGCCGGGAAACGGGCGATGAGGCTCGGGGGGGTGGGCTACTGCGCGTCGAAGTTCGCCATGACCGCCCTGGGTACCACCATCGGGCTGGAGGAGCGCCCCAACGGGATCCACGTCACCAACATTTACCCGGGCGAGGTGAAGACGCCGATCCTTGCCCAGCGTCCCACGCCCAGCCCCCCGGAGAAGCTAGCCCAGATGCTCCTTCCGGAGGACATCGCGGCGATGGTCGTGACGATCGCCAAGCTGCCCCCCAGGGCCTTAGTCCCCGAGCTGGTGATCACGCCCCTCTATCAGGAGTATGCCTAGTGGTCTGTCCAATTCGAGTTTACGGGTGCCACGGGCATCTTGCCCGTGCTCTCGTAGCTGCACTGGCGAGACGCCAGTGGCACCCGACCGGCAAAGTCAATCTGGACAGACCACTAGCCAGGTAGGGCCTCAGTCCGAGGCGATAGTCCAGTGGTCGGGGTTCGGGACTTGGATCTCCACCCACGCACGTGAATCGTGGCCGCTGGACTACCTAATGGCCAATACCCCGAGGAGGGGGTGGCCGATAGGTTGACTTGAAAGGGCCGGAATGGACTGCTATAGTATACGGGCGTTCACATTCCGGCCGGGGTGCGTAGATCGCCAAGAGGCGAGGGTGGCCTGATCCTCGTGGTGAATCGGCCCCCTGAAGATGATTGGCCACGGCTTGCGCCGCTGTCTCGCGCCTCCAGGATTGTGCTGGTGAAGGTCTAACATCGCCACGCGTCTCCAGACTGTCTTCCCACCGTGTCCGGCTGAGCACCATGATTCAATTGATCCCTGTAGAGCGAAAATCGGCGGTGCTCACGCCGTCCAGCCTGGCATGCCTGGCACACGTTCCGACGGTCAACCTGACGGCAGGCTGCGCCCACGAGTGCTGCTACTGTTACGCCCGCGGCTACCTGACGCACCCTGGCGAAGGCAAGGTTAGATTCTACACGAATACGCTTGTCAAGCTGAGGGAGGAGTTGCGCCGCAAACGCAAGAAGCCCACCACGGTCTATTTCAGTCCGTCGAGCGATCCCTTCCAGCCGGTTCCCGAGGTCCTGAAGATGGCTTATGACGTGTTCAGGTTTCTCTTGGAGTCGGAGATTGGCGTAACCTTCGTCACCAAGGGGCGGATTCCCGAGCGGCACCGCAAGCTGTTGGCTGCCCATGCACCGCTGGTCCAGGGGCGGATCGGACTGACTACTCTTGATCCAGCCGTCGCCGCCGCGTTTGAACCCCGCGCGGCGAAGCCGGAGGTCCGACTTGCGCAAGCGGCCGAGTTGATCGGGGCCGATGTCCCGGTCGAGGCGAGGCTCGATCCGATTTTGCCCGGCGTGACCGACGGCGCAGACTGCCTGGAGCCGCTCTGCGCGGCATTGGCTCGCATCGGCGTGCGCAAGATCGCCGCCAGCGTCCTCTTTCTCCGGCCGGCAGTGATCGGATCGCTGCGGAGGCACGTGGAGGACAAACTGATGCTCAATAGGATGTTAGACTGCTTCGCCGCCGGCGAGCCTCTGGCAATCCATGCGGGCAACAGCCGGGTGTTAGCGCTCCCAGCTTCGGCGCGTCTTGAGATCATCGATCGTCTGAAATCCATCGCACACCGTCACGGGCTGGAGGTCCTCGTCTGCGCCTGCAAGAACCCGGACATCGCCAGTGGCTCCTGCCACATTTCGGGCCGCTGGCCGCCTGCGGCCCGTAGCGGCAGCCAATTGGGATTGTTCCAACGGTAGCAGGCGTGCGGAAAGGTTGTCCTTGCGCTGCCGAGCGGTCGTTCTCGCATCGCCCAGTTGCTTACAATGGCGAGCCAACCTGTAATTGAAGACGCGGATTTGTTGCCATTTCATCTGAACCGCCACTTCAGGCAATTCGACCTGGGCAACCTGTCTGTCACAGATTTGACCGACCGGGCGAAAAGGCGCGGGGCTGCTGTCTACCTCGTTGAGAGAAAACCGGCACGATGAGAATGCAACCCTGTCGTCGGACCGCCAGCGTGTGGCCGGTGAAGTCCCCACGCGCGGCGGCGTCAAGGCGATTCGGTCCTGGCCGCGCGACAGGCCGTCCTCGACGCACCTTACGCCGCCCATCCCGAGCGATTCGTCCGCCAGCCGCCACGGCCGCTCAAGCTGGCGAGCGAGGTCTGGATCAACCCCCCGGCCGACGGGTCGGAACCACGTACCTTATTGCTGCCGCGCTACACTAATTTCGACGAGCAGTTGTCTCCAACCGGTTGACACGTTCCGCCGAGCCAAGGGGGGATGCCGAGTGTGTAGAGGGGGATCCGGTGGTAGAGAGGGGGATCCGGGGAATATAGAAAGGGCCTCGCGACCTTCCAGCGGGAGGTATCACCGCGCTTCTCGGTTCTGTTAGAATAGACGCGAACAGACGGGCCCGCAGATGTGTCTTACGGCGCCGGTTCTTGCCGGCGGCCGAATGGTTGGGGATTGTGCCCATGACCAGGGTACTCGTGGTTGACGATTCGCCGGTTGACCTTCAGCTTGTCGGCAAATTTCTCCGGGAGGACTCGACCCTGGAGGTGGAGAACGCCGTCGATGGCGCCGACGCGCTGGTGAAGATGGAGCAGACGCTACCCGACGTGGTCGTGACCGACCTGGTGATGCCGGAAATGGACGGCCTGGCCCTGACGGGGGTCATCACGGAGAAGTTCCCGCTGGTGCCGGTCATCTTGATTACCGCCCGGGGCAACGAGGAAATCGCCGTCCAGGCGCTGCACCGGGGCGCCGCCAGCTACGTCCCCAAACGGAGGCTTGCCGACAAGCTGTTGGACACGGTCCGCGAGGTGCTGAGGCTTTCCTACCGCAAGCGCCACCAGACGCAGCTTATGGGCTGCATGACGCAGCATGATTGCGGCTTCGCGTTGGACAACGATCCGGGATTGATCGGCGCGTTGATCGCCCACTTGCAGGACGAGGCCGCCCAGCTCGGGCTCTGCGACGTGGTGGAAGGCACGCGGCTCGGGGTCGCTTTGGAGGAAGCGTTGAAGAACGCCCTCTATCATGGGAACCTCGAGATCGACCAGCAGCTCCGAGAACAAGACAAACAGGCTTTCGACGCGCTGGTGCGAGAGCGCCGCGAGCAGGCACCGTACCGAGATCGACGGATTCACGTCGTGGCGAAGCTTTCGCCGCACGGTTCGACGTTCGAGATCCGCGACGAAGGTCCGGGCTTCGATGTTTCGATCCTACCGGATCCGGCGGACCCGGCCAGCCTGGAAGGGACGAGCGGACGAGGCGTGCTCTTGATACGGACGCTTATGGACGACGTCGTCTACAACGAGGCGGGAAACGCCGTCACGCTCGTCAAACGTCGTTGTTCCAGGACCATTTGAAGAAGAAGCGAGGGTTTTGATGTCCATGCCGAAAATGTTCGATGCCAGAATCGAGGGCGACACGCTCGTTGTCGAATCCTTGGGCAATGCCGGGAGTCTGGTCGGGGAGGAGATGGCCTACGAACTGACCGGCCTTCTGGACCAATTCGAGAAATCCGATCTCCACGGCGCCGTGATCGATCTGCGCAACTCCCCCTACTTCGGCACGAGCATGCTGCAAGTGATGACCGCGCTGTGGAAGCGGGTTCGCGCCCGGGGCGGGACGATGGCCGTGTGCGGCTTGTCGGACACCGGTCTGGAGATTCTCCAGGTAACGCGGTTCGACACCCTCTGGCCCATCTGTTCCTCGCAAGAGGAAGCCCTCAAGGCGGTGGCGGAACCATGAGCGACGGGAACCCACTCGGCAAACCGATCGACCAGGACCGCACCTTCTCCATCGAAGTGGCCGAACGCGTCAAGCGGCTGCCGCCCTACCTGTTCGCGCGGATCAACAAGCTGATGTACGAGAAGCGCCGGGCGGGCGACGACGTGATCGACCTGGGGATGGGGAACCCCTCCGATCCACCCCAGGACCTGGTCGTCGAGAAGCTGGCCGAAGCCGCCCGGGATCCTAAGAACCACGGCTACAGCGAGTCGTTGGGGCTTTTGAACCTACGCCGCGAAATGGCCGGCAAGTACTTCAAGCACCACGGCGTCCGCCTCGACCCGGAACGCGAAGTGGTCGTCTGCCTGGGGTCCAAGGAGGGGTTCAGCCACATGTGCCTGGCCTTGATGGGCCCGGGCGACACGGCGATCGTGCCCGCCCCGTCGTATCCGGCCCACCTGTTCGCCGTGGCGCTGGCCGCCGGAAACCAGATCCTCCTGGAAGTGGCCGACAGCGAGAAGTTCCTCGCCAACGTCGCCTACACCTGCCAGCACCTCTATCCCCGGCCGAAGCTGGTGATCGTCAACTTTCCGCACAACCCCACGACGGCCACCGTCGAGGCCGACTTCTACGTCGAGCTGGTCAAGCTGGCCAAGCGATACGCGTTCATGGTCATCAGCGACCTGGCCTACGCCGACGTCTCGTTCGACGGCTACAAGGCCCCCAGCTTCCTGGCCGCCCCGGGCGCGATCGACGTGGGCGTCGAGCTGACGACGATGAGCAAGGGCTACAACATGGCCGGGTGGCGCGTGGGCTTCTGTTGCGGCAACGCGGAGATGATCCGGGCGCTGGCGACGATCAAGAGCTACTACGACTACGGCATGTTCCAGCCGATCCAGATCGCCGCGATCGTGGCCTTGCGCCATACCGACGCGGCCGTCGAGGCCCAGTCCCAGGTGTACCAGCGTCGCCGCGACGTCCTCTGCCGCGGACTCCGGCGTCTGGGCTGGCCGATCGAGCCGCCCAAGGCGACGATGTTCGTCTGGGCCAAAATCCCCGAGCCCTGGGCCAGCCAAATGACGTCCTTCGACTTCGCCATGAAGCTGCTCGAAGAGGCCGACGTGGTCGTCAGCCCCGGCGCCGGCTTCGGCGCCGCCGGCGAAGGCTATCTGCGCATGGCCCTGGTCGAAAACGAAAAGCGGCTCCGCCAAGCCGTCCGCCACATCGGCCGCTGCCTGGGAACGAAGGCGGGGGCGAAAGCGTAGGGCGTCTGAATGGCGCAACGCCTTACCCGAACGTTCGTTGCGGTAGAATGCTGACATGGATACCGTATACATTGAGACCTCGATCGTCAGCCACGCAACGGCTCGCCTGTCCTCCGACCCGGCGACAGCGACAATGCAAGATCAAGCACGACGCTGGATGGCGGAGCAACGGCCGAAATACGTGGTGGTGACCTCGCAACTTGTCTTGGCGGAGGCCGCCAGGGGCGACCCTGACGCCGCCGTTCGCCGACTGGCTATGTTGGCCGATGTTCCCATTCTCAGCGAAAACCCGGATGTCGACCGGGTGGCTGACGAATTGATCGCGCACTCGCTTATTCCCGCAGCAGCACGAGTCGATGCCCTACATCTGGCCATTGCGGCGCTTGCGGGTGTACAATACCTGCTGACACTGAACTGTCGACACATCGCGAATGCAAGCGTGCTGCCGGGAGTGTATCGGCTGCTCGGCGATCTCGGGCTCTCGGGGCTTCTCGTTTGCACGCCGATGGAATTTCTCGGAGGGTCGTCCGATGCCTAAGAACTCTATCCTCGAAGAACTGTACGCTGTTCGGTCACAGATCCAGGCGGAACATGGCGATCACCTCTCTGACTACCTGCACAGCGAATTCGAGCGGCTGAAGGCGGGGGGCCATCCGATAGCGCAAATCACGCAACGAACCATCCGATGCACCGGAGCGGCGAAGTCGGGTGCCTCGGCAGTGGTAAGTCGCTCGTCGCCGCCCGGTGATCGGTAACGTTAGATGGCCCGGAGATAACAAGCTGATTCGACAATGTGCAATCCACCCATTGAACACGGCGTTCAGACCTGGCGCATGGGGTCAACCGCATGGGGTCAACTCTTGACACTTGACACTTGACACTCGGCCTCCAACGCAGTATTGTCCTCGCCCAACAAGCGCATGGGGCGCATGCGCATGGCGCATGGGGTCAACTCTTGACACTTGACACTTGACACTCGGCCTCCAACGCAGTATTGTCCTCGCCCAACAAGTGTCAAATGTGAAGAGTTGACCCCGGATGCCATCCTCGGAGCCGCGCGGTGCTTTCCATATCGCAATCGCCGCCGTAAACGGTGTACAATACTTGGTGACCTGGAACTTCAAGCACATCGCGAACGCAACGATGCGGGGACGCATCGAATCCGTGTGCCGCGATGCCGGGTTTGAACCGCCCATTATCTGCACACCCGAAGAACTTGCGGGGGATGACCACAATGTCTGATTCACCAACTGACGAAATTCGAGCCATTCGTCATGAACTTGCCGCTAAGTTTGACAATGATGTCAAACGGATAGGGGATGACCTCCGCCGCCAGCAGGAAGAATCGGGGCGAGAATACATCCGCCTGCCAAAGCGATCCCCGCGTCCCGACCGCACGACGAACCAGGCGTTGCACGCGAGCGGGCAGTGACGTCGGTCTTGAAAGCAAAGTCCAACGCGCCCGCCGCGTGAACTTGGACGCTACGCCGAGAGGTCCTCCCCTCTACTCATACGTTTCGTGACGCGCCTCGGAAAACCACGCCTATGGAACGGCGTGTCAACGCGCTGCCGCCCCCCGGTCGGGGCAGCAGCGGCGCGGGAGCCGCCCGATCGGAATCAATCCCGTGCGCGTTTTCTGGCACACGCCCGGGCGCCCTGGGAACTCGTGACCCGGTACGGCGCTGGCGGAATCGGTCGAATCGGGGCCGAGACCGCGCGCTCGTCCCCACGTTTCAGGCGCTGCCCAGGCGAGGCGCTCCCGCGCATCGCCGGGGAAATGTTTTGCGGCGACGTGGGCGGCATCTATAATCAGACGCGGTTGCGCGGCCGGTTGGCCGGCACGCGGTGCCTTCGCAGAGGGGCCCCGGTTGGCTTGTCCAACCGTGCTTCCGGCACTGCTGGGCAAGCCAGCAGTGGCACCCAACCTACAGAGTCTATGCGGACAGGCCGCTCGGGCGCGACGCGCGGCCTGCGGCGCTCGCGGGTACCGCATCGCCCATCGACAAGGGAACGCTTTTTGAACAACCGAGGAGACGACAACATGGTCCGAACCGTACCGCTGCTATTGCTGACCGCCTGGATCGGCGCGACGGCTTGCACGGCGTGCGCCGCACACAAAGAGGCCGTCAGCCTGGAGGAGGCCAAGGCCGATCCGGATTTCGGCGTGCAGGGGGAATACCTGGGTGAGGGGGCTCTGCCCGACGGGGCCGAAGGCAAGATCGGCGCTCAAGTGATCGCGCGAGGTGAGGGCAAGTTCGAGATCTTCGTGCTCTCCGGCGGCCTGCCGGGCGAGGGGTGGAAACGGGGCGACTTGCGGCTCCGTGCGGAAGGGCAGCGGGAGGGGGACGCCGTCGTGATCCGGGGCGAGAACCTGGAAGGCGTCATCGCCGACGGAAAGCTGAATCTCGCCGATTCTCGGGGCGACAAGAAGTCGCAACTGAAACGGGTCGAGCGCCACAGTCCCACCCTGGGCGCCAAGCCGCCGAAAGACGCCGTGGTCCTGTTCGACGGAAGCGGCGTGGACTACTTCCCCGGCGCCAAGATGACCGAAGAGAAAACCCTCCTCTCCGGCACGCTCTCCAAGGCCGAGTTCAACGGCTATCACCTCCATCTGGAATTCCGCTTGACGTGGATGCCCGAGGCCCTCGGACAAGCACGCTCCAACAGCGGCGTCTACATCCACAACTGCTACGAGATCCAGGTGCTCGACGCGTTCGGGCTGGAAGGGCGCGACAACGAGTGCGGCGGCCTGTATAAGATCAAGGAACCGGACGTCAACATGTGCTTCCCGCCGGTGACGTGGCAGACCTACGACGTCGACTTCACGGCCCCGAAGTTCGACGGCGAAGGCAAGCGGGTGTCCAACGCGCGGCTGACGGTTTGCCACAACGGGGCGGTCATCCACGACGATCTGGAGTTGCCCGGCTATACCCCCGGCGGCCAGCCGGAAGGGCCGGGGCCGCGCGGCATCCAGTTGCAGGGGCACGGGTGTCACGTTCAGTATCGCAATATCTGGCTCGAGAAGAAGGACTAGCGCGAGAGGCCCGAGATGCCTAACATCTCGGGGGGATTCGAGTTGCGGCCGCAAGGCCGGCCGCCGTTGCATCGCAGCCGAGGATTGGCCCAAGAAAGCCGCTGGCTGCTGCCCGTCCGTAGAGTAGAATAGACATGGTGGAAGGCGGAGTCTTCGCCCGATTGCCTCGCCGTGAAACCGCCCGGTTTCGATTGGGGAGGCGGGCGGAAACTGCCGATACGAGTTGCATAACCCGAACGGTTCAGAATCGAGCCTCCCGTTCGTTATTCCGACGGAGGTGCCAACCATTTGGCGTGAGCCGGGGCCAGATACGGCTGGTGCGCGAGCACGCCGGGCCCCCGCTCGTCTCGCAGCGACGCATCCGGTCGCAATTCGCGGGAGGTTTGATTCTCCGGCCGCCGCGTCCCGTCCTTGGGACAGCGGCGGCCTTTGTTTCTTGGCGCCGTGCCGGAAGCAAGATACGCGATCTCGCGATAGAGCGACGACCGGCGGCACGGCCGGTCTTTGATCCGGGGCCGCCGCGGAGGAGCCGTCGAGCCTTCTCGGATTCCTATCGCTTCCCGCCGTCCGGCGGTTGATCGTTGTCCGGCTTGGAAGCGATCTTCGGCTCTGCCAGGCGCAGCGTGGTGACGAGTTGCTCGTCGGCGCCCCCGAAGCGGTCGAGCATCTCCTTCTCCAGCACGAAGGCCAGCACCACGCGGCGTCCTTGCGCGTCGGTCACCAGGTAGTAGATCCACTGCATGGGAACGTTCGAGGCTTCGCCCTCCGCCACGACCTGAAACACGCGGTAGTCGGCCTCGCTGTGCCGCTGGCTCGCCCGAAGCAGCTTCTGGAAGCTCTCGTCCAGCGCGCGGACGACGTCTTCCTGAAATCCGTCCAGGGTGAGCTGCGTGGCGTCGGCGGCCTGCGGCAACAGGGCGACGTTGCACTGGGCCAGCTTGTCGCCCCCGTCGATCAGCCGCAACACGGCCTGATCCTTCTCCTCGGTGATCACGAACCAACGGCGATCGTGCGCCAGCCGCCACTTGGCTTCGGGCGGCTCGTAGCTCAATTGGGTCAACTCCGCCGCCGGCTCCAAAGAGACGTCGGCCAAGGCGGTTTCGGTCAAATGCTCCGACTTCCTGCCCGGGGTGATCTTCATCTGGAGTCGGGCGACCACGTCGAATCCGGTGTCCACGTGCCCCACGGAGCGGTCTTCCCGGACCAGAAGCCCGAACCAGGTGATCCGCTTCGCCTTCAGGTCGAAGTGGTACTTGCCCTTCACCTCCAGCTCGGTCGACACCCCGTCTTCGGCCCCGACAACCCGCCCGGAAATCTCCAGGCCGGCCTTCCCCTCGGCAACGCCGGTCAGCACGCTCTTCACGTTGCTCTCGGTGATCGTGTCCAGGCCCAGCATCGCGGCGATCAGGTCGTCAGGGTGCTCCCACTGGCCGTTCAGCGCCAAGGGCTTCTCCGGCAACAACCGGTCCAACACCAGCGTGTTGGCCAACACGTCGATCAGCTCCAGCTCCTCAAAGGTCAGCGTCCCCTCAGGGCTGAACAACGTCACGTCCGGTCCGTCGGCCTCCACCCCGATCAACCGTCGTTCCTCGCGGAGCGTGGGCTTGTACGCGTGCTCCCCCGACTGGATCTCGCCGTCGGCCTGATGATAGTGCCGGACGGAGCGCATCGGTCCGTCCGCTCGGGAGGGTACCCGGATCGATTTCTCGTCGTAAACGAACTTCGCAACCACACGCATCTTCACGCGATTCACCTTGCCCTCTTCGACCATCTTCAGATCGCCGCCGACCTCCAAGACGGCCTGCACCAGGTCGACCCCCCCTTGGGTCCGGCCCGATCGAAGTGCGTAGGTCGTGTCCCGCGGAGGGGCCGAGATGGCCGATGCGGCAAGGATGAGAATCGCCAAGACGGGGACGCAGAAAGCCGTGATGAGTCGGTGCATGGTTCTTGGCCGGGTATCGGGGTCCTGCCGGGAAACGACCGCAACTGGCAGTCGCTAGATCGACTGGTGCCGACGGAGAAATCCAGGCGAAACCCAGGTGTCCTTGCGGTTGGGAGCCCCGTTCAGAAGGTGGGCAATATACGCAATTCAGGGAAGGAATGTTCCGACCACCCCAACTTCAGAATGGAGCAAGCCAAGCCGGCCCGGGCGAAAAAGTCTCCCGTCCCCGGAATTTCCCGCAACCGGCGGTCACGCCGGGACATCTATATAGGTTGGGGAAGGGGTTCCGCCCAGGAAGCCGAGGGAGGACTCCTCCACCGAGAGGTTCGAGATGGACACTCGCCTCGAACGGCCGGCGGTCCCGGCACGTACGTTAGTCAGGCGTACGAAGGGAAAAAAAGGGTCCTTGGGGCGAACTTCGTGTCGATCAAATGGCACTCTAGAGCGTACGAGGGTCTGGCAGAACAGCCGTTGAGGCTGCCTCGCCACAGCGGCCCCCAAGAGCCATATGGGATGCCTCCGCAGGTGTAATCGCGAAACCAATCCTAAGAATTATACGTATTTTTGTAAGGAGGGCTTGTTAAAATTCGCACGATTCGTATATACTGCGGACAAGTTGGACTCCGTCTCGGCGGCGGCAGGGCCAGTCAGGCCCACGCGACCGGATCGTCAGGGGCGAGTGCATCGCGAGCAGTCCAACCAAGATCCGCCATGGGAGAACGTCCCCGATGCACAGCGACTATGTGAATTCCGCAATCCGTGAGCTCCGCGATCAGCAAGTCCGCTTCGCGCCCCGAGAGAAAAAACTCGAGCAGGCGGATCTCGCGGAGAAGCTGTTGGCTGAGCTGGACCCCACCCGCACCTATACGTACGAGTATTTGTGCTACCGCATCACGAAGTACCGGCCCGAGTCGCATCCCGACGCGAGGATGGCCGGCCTGGAGGCCAGCCACGACTTGCGGCTTTTCGTGGAGGACTTGTCCGACTCGGCCAATGTGCCCGCCGAGGCGGCCGGCGAGCCGGTGCTCACGGTCGACGAGCTGAGCCGCGAGTTCCAGGTGTCGACGAAGACCATCTCCCGGTGGCGGCGTCAGGGGCTGGTGAGTCGGCGGTTCGTATTCGACGGCCGGAAGCGGGTGGGTTTCTTGCAGAGCTCGGTGGATCGTTTTGTCGAGCGGAACCGCGACCGGGTCCGCCGCGGTGGGCGGTTCAGCCAACTCAGCGGGGAAGAGCGGCGGACCATCGTCAAGCGCGCCCGACGCTTGGCTCAGGCCGGCGGTTGCCCGGCCGACGTGACCAAACGGCTGGCCCACATGACCGGCCGTAGCGTGGAGACGATCCGCTACACCTTGAAGCAGTTCGATCGGGATCATCCCGACGTGGCGATCTTCCCGGACAACAACGGTCCGTTGCGGGAAGAGACGAAGCGGAAGATCTACCAGCAGATTCGCCGAGGCGAGTCGGCCGAGGCGTTGGCCAAGAAGTTCTGCCGCACGAAAACCAGCATCTACCGCATCGTCGCCGAGATGCGCGCCAGGCGGATCATGGAACTGCCGCTGGACCATATCCCCAACGAGCAGTTCGAGAGGATCCGCCCTGGACAGGAGGAGAAGGAGATCCTCGGTCCACCGCCGCCCTGCGAGCAGCCGGTCCGGAAGACGCGTCTTCCCAGCGGGCTGCCTCCGTATCTGGCCAGCCTGTACGAAGTCCCGCTGCTGACCCGAGAGCAGGAGATGCACCTGTTCCGGAAGATGAACTACCTGAAATACAAGGCCAACCAGCTTCGCGACAAGCTCTGCCCGTCGCAGCCGAAGACGACCCTGATGGATCAGATCGACCGGCTGTACGACGAGGCGGTGGCCACCAAGAACGAGATCATCTCCGCGAATCTGCGGTTGGTCGTCTCGATCGCCAAGCGGCACGTGGGACCGACGGAGAACTTCTTCGAACTGGTCAGCGACGGCAACATGTCCCTGATCCGTGCCGTGGAAAAGTTCGACTTCGCCCGGGGCAACAAGTTCAGCACCTACGCGAGCTGGGCGATCATGAAGAACTACGCTCGCACCATCCCGGATGAGCATCGCCACCGCGACCGTTACCGCACCAGTCACGGCGAGATGTTCGGCGCCACGGAGGACGACCGATCCGACCAGTACGAGCAGGAGTCGGCCCAGCTTCAGCGGGAGGCTCAAGTGGAAAGTATCCTGGAGCGCCTGGACGAGCGGGAGCAACAGATTATTGTCAGCCGGTTCGGCCTGCGGCGCGGTCGCGAGCCGCTGACGCTCAAGGAGGTCGGCGCGGAGCTCGGCGTCACCAAGGAGCGGATTCGGCAGATTGAGTCCCGGGCGTTGAGCAAGCTGCGCAAGGCGGCGCAAGAGGAGAAAATCGAGATTCCAGAGCCCGATTAGGCGATCGACGGGCCGGAGCATGTCGAGGCCGCCCCGAAGGACTCGTCCTTCGGGAGGGTCGGGCGATTGTCGAATCGGGGCTCGTCGATGGGGGAGACAGTGCGCGGCTCCCAAGAAGTTTACTCATCATTCCGCGCGAAATACCCCGAATGGGCGGGACGGGGCTTTGGCAGATGATTCAGGGACTCCGAACCGCTTTGGCTGGCTTTGGATTCTCTATTTTTCCAGAATCTCCCATTTGCTGCCCTTTGGCCGTAATCGCGTGGTGGACTGAGTCGCCATGCCCCTATTAGTAGCTATGCGACATCCACCCGAATGAAGCATTCGGAAAGGGGCCTGTCTCGATCGACGGCGATGCCGGTTTTTTCTTTACTCATCTGCCTTGAATGGGTTGTGCGATTGGGTATATTAAAAGGTTTGCATGATGGCTCTGACCGGCTAGCGTAGCTCAATTGGCAGAGCGGCTGATTTGTAATCAGCAGGTTGTGGGTTCGAGTCCCTCCGCTAGCTTGTAGTGGGAACCCCTTGTTCTGACGTTGTGTCCATACGATACGGGAAGGCCTGAGGGAGGGACCCGGCGCGTGAGGCGGGAGAGCGACTGGCCGGCAAATGGAGGTTGAATCGTAAGCGGGGGGTTTCCCGAGCGGTCAAAGGGGTCAGACTGTAAATCTGATGGCAGCGCCTTCGCAGGTTCGAATCCTGCACCCCCCATTGTCTCACCGCCACCGGCTGAACCGCTTCCCGCAGACTGCTTTACACACGGGGATCGAACGAAGGACGCGATGCGGCTCGACCTGCCGGATCGAGGCCGCTGCGGGCCAACCGCACGGGACCCGGTTGGGATTGCTGGATCGATTGACTGCGGGTGTAGCTCAACGGTAGAGCCATAGCCTTCCAAGCTAAAGACGAGGGTTCGACTCCCTTCACCCGCTTCGCGGGCGGATCGACGAGGGCCAAGACCGGCGGAAGCGAAGGGAGAAATTGCCACAGGACAACACGAGACGGCTTGCGGAGTGTTGCGAGCAGCATATATCGTTACGATACAACAAGGAGCCAAGGGGTCGGCCGAAGAACAACTTGGGAACCGTCCCTTTCCGAAATGCGGAAGTTGTTCTTCGGCCAATCCCAACGAGCCCGGCGGCTTGAAAATCGCTGTGGCAAGGCGACCATCGCCACGCAGTCTTCGGCGCCGGGGTCGACCGCAGGCCGCGCAGCGACTGGGCCGCTATTGTCCGTTTCGGCTGCTGTAGCTCAGTTGGCAGAGCGCGTCCTTGGTAAGGACGAGGTCATGGGTCCGAGTCCCATCAGCAGCTCTCGTTTTGGACGGTCCCCGGGCGTGGGTTCGTCCTGTGTAATCCAAATGTACCCGCTTGACTGAACGTTGGAAGAAAGAGAGACGTAGCATGGCCAAGGAGGTATTTGAGCGAACCAAACCTCACGTCAATGTGGGCACGATTGGCCACATTGACCACGGCAAGACGACGTTGACCGGCGCGATACTGGCCGTCCAGCAGCTTAAGGGATTGGCCAAGTTCAAGTCGTACGCCGACATCGCCAAGGGTGGTACCGTTCGCGATGCCACCAAGACGGTGACCATCGCCGTCGCCCACGTCGAGTACCAGTCCGAGAGACGGCATTACGCGCACATCGACTGTCCCGGCCACGCCGACTTCATCAAGAACATGATCACCGGCGCGGCCCAAATGGACGGGGCGATTCTGGTGGTGTCGGCGGCCGACGGCCCCATGCCGCAGACCCGGGAGCACGTGCTGCTGGCCCGTCAGGTGAACGTGCCCGCTCTGGTCGTGTTCCTCAACAAGGTTGACCTGGTCGACGACGAGGAGCTGATCGAGTTGGTGGAGTTGGAGCTTCGGGAACTGCTCACGAACTATGGTTTCCCGGGCGACGACATCCCCATCGTCCGCGGGGATTCGCTCTCCGCCTACAACAAGCCGGACGATCCGGAGGCCACCCGGTGCATCGGTGAGTTGATGGACGCCATCGACGAGTACATTCCCGAGCCGGTCCGCATTCGCGACAAACCATTCCTGATGGCGGTCGAGGACGTCTTCTTGATCGAAGGTCGCGGCACGGTGGCCACCGGACGGATCGAGCAAGGCGTGATCAAGGTCGGCGAGGAGGTGGAGATCGTCGGGCTCAGCGCCGAGTCGAGGAAGACCGTGTGCACCGGCGTGGAGATGTTCAACAAGACGCTTCCCGAAGGGATCGCCGGAGACAACGTCGGCTGCCTGCTGCGGGGAGTCAAGCGGGACGAGATCGAGCGCGGCCAGGTGCTGGCTAAGCCGGGCAGCATCATGCCCCATACGAAGTTCGAAGGTGAGGTCTACGTCCTCTCCAAGGAAGAGGGCGGACGGCACACGCCTTTCTTCAGCGGCTACCGGCCCCAGTTCTATTTCCGCACGACCGACGTGACGGGCTCGCTCAATCTGTTGGGCGGGGCCGAGATGTGCATGCCCGGCGACAACGTGAAGCTGGCAGTGGAATTGATCAGCCCCATCGCCTTGGACGCGAACGTGCGGTTTGCCATCCGCGAAGGTGGCCGGACCGTCGGTTCCGGCGTGGTGACCAAGATCCTCGAGTAGGGGCATCGAGGAGTGGCCGCGTGCAGCAGTCCGGATCGCGGGTTGTCCTCGCATCCCGGCACAGAAGGCTGTAGGCAACAGGCAGCCGGTAAGGGCAGGGGTGTAGCTCAATTGGTAGAGCACTGGTCTCCAAAACCAGCGGTTGGGAGTTCGAGTCCCCCCGCCCCTGCCATTTGTCAAGCCATGCATTGCCAAGGAACCGACGGCTTCCCACGGAAGCCCGGACCCGCGGAAGAGAGCCTTCGGCAGCCGCTCATTAGCTACTATCCAGGAATCATCCAAACGTCCACGAAGATGCGTGGGAACCCACACACACGACGCTGTTCGCCCCAAGGAAGGGGCCAATCGCACGGGGGAAGCTCTCGTTGGTGAACGCGTTTCTCCAGGAATTGTTCCACGTCGGCCTTTACAAGCGGACCCAGGGTCGAGTGACCCGCCAGGTGACCTTTGTCACGGTGGCCATGGCAGTGGCGGCAGGGCTCTACCAAATGCACGGGGTCTTGGGCACCGCCTTGGTGAATTGGCCCGGCAGTTGGCTCGCCTACTGGAACATGGGCCGAAATGAAGCAGCCGAGGCGATCGTCCGTCAGAGCGTGCGTCACGGCTTGCCGTTCGCGCTTTTGCTGTTGGGCCTTTGGGCGGCGTACCGGTTGGTGAACTTGCCCGGCTTCGCCGACTTCCTCATCGCCGTGGAGGCGGAGATGAACAAGGTCTCCTGGCCCTCGCGCGCCGAGTTGTATCGCAGTTCCATCGTGGTCCTGGTGACGATTTTCGCGCTGGCAGCGGTCCTGTTCGTGTTCGACTTCTTCTGGCAGACGATCTTCACCTGGCTGAATGTTCTCTGAAGCGGCAAGTCCGTGTTGCGGGGTGGAATCGTCCCACCCAATCCGGCGCGAGGAAAACCGAACCCGCATGAAACCTTGGGCCACAAGCCAAGGGGAGTCAGTCGTGACTGACGAGCCGAACAACCCGATCGACGAGCCGAGCGAGACGCCCGAACCGGTGGTGACCGAGTCGGGCGTCGGACAGGCCGAAGCTGCGCCGTCGTCGGCCGCCGCAACGGACGCGCCCAGCGAGTCCCAGACTGCGGAACCGCCCTCTGCGGCCGAAGCGCCCGAAACGCCGGCTGAGGCGGAGGCCACTGAGGCACAGACCGTGGAGACGCCTGCTGAGGGTGAGGCGGTGGAGACGCCTGCTGAGGAGACATCTGCCGAGGGTGAGGCGGTGGAGACATCTGCCGAGGGTGAGGCACCAGAAACCGCAACCGCGGCCGAGCAGGCCCAAGCGCTGGTTGAATCACCGGCGTTGGATGTCCCGGCTGACGTGGGGGCGAGTGAGCCATCCGTGGAGACGGAGGCAGCGGCGTCCAAGGAGCCGTCCGACGAGGCACCTTCGGAGGAGCCCGCCAAAGTTGGAGCGACTGCCGAAGCGCCGAAAGCCGCCGAAGCGCCGAAAGCCGCCAAAGCGCCGAAATCGGCCGAGAGGCAGGAACAGGAGGAAGAGGAGGAAGAGAAGTCGGAGGACATGGACTGGTATATCCTCAAGGTGCAGAGCAACCGTGAGGACTCGATCCGGGACGGGCTGCTGCGGCGGGTGGCGATCGCCGGACTGGGCCGGTTTTTCGGCGAGATTATCGTGCCGACGGAGCAGGTCACGGAGTTCAAAGGTGGCAAGAAGCGGGTATCGAAGCGGAAGCTATACCCGGGCTACCTGGTCGTCCAGATGGAAATCAACGACGACTCGTGGTTCCTCGTCCGCGAGACGCCGGGCATCGGGGATTTCACCGGCCCGACGGGACACCCCACCCCGATGCTGCCGCACGAAGTCTCCCGCATCCTCGCCAAGAAAGAAGAGGAGGGCGAGGAGTCTCCGAAGGTGAAGATCCCCTTCCTTTCGGGCGACCGGGTGAAGATCAACGAAGGGACGTTCGAGAACTTTGAGGGCGAGGTCCATACGATCGACGAGGCCAACGGGCGGGTCACCGTCATGATCAACATCTTCGGGCGGAGTACGCCCGTCGAACTGGAATACTGGCAAATCGAATCGATCTAGATTGATAGCGAAACATGGCGAAGCAATTGGTGGGAGAAGTGAGGTTCCACGTGCCGGGCGGCCAGGCCACACCGGCCCCTCCCGTCGGTACGTCGTTGGGACGATTCGGGATTAACCTGGGCCAATTCGTCCAACAGTTCAACGACCGGACCAAGGAGGATCGGGGACTCCGCATCCCGGTGGTGGTCCGCGTCTACAACGACCGTTCTTTCGAGATGGAAACGAAGAGCCCCGCGGCCGTGGACCTGTTGAAACAGGCGGCCAGTATCGCGAAAGGGGCGGGAACGCCACCTCGGGAGAAGGTCGGATCGGTCACCTCGGCCCAGGTCGAGCAGATTGTCCAACGGAAGATGGCCGATCTGAACGCCCGCGACGTGGAGCACGCCCGACGTATCATCGAAGGGACTGCTCGAAGCATGGGGCTGGACGTGGTCGACTGAAATCGCGAAGCGGGTTGATGGGTGCTCAGAAAGACAATGCAGCACGGCGTTCGGCCTTGTTTGCGGGAAACCGGGCCTCCCGCCGGTCGGCCCCGCCGCATCGGCAATCTGAGGCTCAATAGCCCACCAAGCTGGAGGCGTACCAACGAGATCGCGGATTGGGGGGCGGAGCCCCGCCGACTGGACCCACGGCACGAAGCCGATTGACGAGAATACTCAGGCAGACATGGTCAAACGATCCAAGCGAATGAAGGCCCTGGTCGAGAAGGTGCCGGGCAAGAAGCCGCTCCCGCTGGCCGAAGCGGTCGCGCTTTTGAAAACCTTCGGCAACACCAAGTTCGACCAGTCGGTCGAGGTCGCCTTGCGGCTGGGCATCGACCCGAAGCAGGCCGACCAGATCGTCCGCGGCTCGATCGTCCTGCCGCACGGGATCGGGCGAACGTTGCGCGTGGTGGTGTTTGCCAAGGGCGACAAGATCGACGAGGCTCAAGAGGCGGGAGCCGATGAGATCGGAGGAGAGGAGCTGGCCGAGAAGATCAAGGGAGGTTGGACCGACTTCGACGTCTGTATCGCCGCACCCGACATGATGAGTATGGTCGGCCCCCTGGGACGGATCCTCGGCCCTCGAGGTCTGATGCCGTCTCCCCGGGCGGGCACCGTCACGCCCGACGTGGGGAAGACGATCCGGGAGTACAAGGCCGGCAAGGTGGAGTTCCGCAACGACTCCGGGGGGATCGTCCACGCCTTGGCGGGAAAGCTCAGTTTCGACGCTCCCAATCTCATGGAGAACATCGAAGCATTGATCAATTACGTGCTCAGCCTCAAGCCGGCCGCCGTGCGCGGACAGTACCTTCGCGGGGTTGCCATCAGTGCCACGATGACCCCCAGCGTCCGAGTCGCTGCCTAGTTGGCCCGTCTTCGAGACAGTCGGCAGACAACCGAACACAACCATCGCAGACAAATCGAGGGCCGGTTTCGCCCCCCCCACGCTTGTCGCGTGTCGCAGCGTGGGCACAGTTGTCGGAGAGGATAGGCTGGATTATTCACGAAAAGCCCTCAGCGCAGGCTTCCAGCCTGTGGACTTGGGAACACCGGCAAGATGCCTGTGCTGCGAGGCCACCCCATGAATAATCCGGGATAGAGAACGTGGTGGGCCAAGCCCGCCTTACCGGAAATCCGCACTGGATCGGCCATCATGAGTAAATACGTCAAGAACCTGATTACCGAGCATTTGCGCGACCGATTCAAGGACGTCCAAGAGGCGTTGTTGGTGAACATGGTGGGTTTGGACGCCAACGCCAACAACCGGCTGCGAGCCGAGTTGCGCGAGAAGAACATCCATGTCGTGGTGGTCAAGAACAGCCTGGCCCGCCGGGCCACGGAAGGCACGCCCCTCACCGCGATGTTCGAGGGGTTGGCCGGATCCAGCGCCGTCTGCTGGGGAAGCGACGACATGGTGGCCTTGGCCAAGGAGGTTACCCGGCTGGCCAGGGACCAGCAGTACGAGGCGTTCCAGCCTCGCGGGGGCGTGATGGACGGCGAGAGGCTCACGTCCCGCCAGGTCGCGGAGGTCAGCAGGTGGCCCAGCCGCGAGGAACTGCTGGCGATTGTGGCGGGCCAGGTGATCGGCGTCGCGTCGGAGGTGGCCGGTCAGCTCGTTGGGCCCGCCACGCAGGTCGCCAGCCAGATCGAAAAGATGATTGAAGACCGAGGCGGCGACGGCCAAGAGGCCGCAGGCGCGGCGTCCGCCGACCCCATGCCGGACGCCGGCGGCGCGGAAGCCGAGGCGGAGTAAAAACCGTAGGATGAATAACCTGACATGTCGTTCGGCGCGAAGGCGTGCCGACGAGACCTGAATCGAAAGGAAGATGTCAACCATGGCGGAAGAAGCAGTTCAAGAGTTCTCCCAGGAGACGAAGCAGCGCGTCGAGATGCTGATGGGTCTCACGCTCAAGGATTTGGTTGAGCTGCGAGACTGTCTGAAGACCCACGGCATCGAGCCCGCGGCCGGCGGCGTGATGATGGCCGCCATGCCGGGTGCCGGCGGGGAGGCCGCTCCGGAGGAAGTGGAGAAGACGGAGTTCGACGTCGTTCTGGAGAGTTTCGGCGAAAAGAAGATCGCCGTGATCAAGGTGGTCCGGGCCGCGACCAGTTTGGGCCTGAAGGAAGCGAAAGACAAGGTCGAGGCAATCCCGTCCAAGATCAAGGAGGGCATCTCCAAGGAAGACGCGGAGAAACTGAAGAAGGAGCTGGAAGACGCCGGCGCTACGGTGTCGATCAAGTAGCTTGTTGAGGAGCAGACCAACCGCTTTTCCTTTTTGAGCGACGCACCGGCTGGTAGGACATCGTCCGGTGCGCGCCCTAGATTTGCTGAACCTTGCCAGATCCCCCCGCAAACGCTACCGGGTTACGGCCGCAAGGGCGGCTGCGCAGGAGCGGCGCGCGCAGCCGACACGGCGTTCTCTTTCTGTACACTCCACGAGGAGGGTAAACCCTTATGGCGACCACGGCTCAACGGCGTCTTGATCCCCAGCAAACCCGCCATTTCGGCGATTACCGGGAGCCCCACCCGATCCCGGACCTGACGGAAATTCAGACGAAGAGCTACGACGATTTCCTCCAGCACGAGGCCCCGTCGGAGAAGCGGAAAGACCAGGGGTTGGAGAGCGTGTTGAGGGAGATCTTCCCGATCGAAAGCTACGACAAGTCGCTGAGGCTGGAGTATCTTCGATACGAGTTGGGCAAGCCCCGGTACGAGCCCGACGAGTGCCGCCAGTTGCGACTTACCTACGGGCGCCCGTTCAAGGCCTGGCTCCGGCTGACCAAGGAACAGCCGATCGAGGAGGAGGTCTACCTGGGCGACTTGCCCATCATGCTCGGCGGGGGTGAGTTCATCATCAACGGCGCCGAGCGCGTGGTGGTGAGCCAGTTGCACCGGAGTCCCGGTGTGGACTTCGTCGTGGAAATAGAATCCAGCGAGCGTCGCCTGCACAGTTGCCGCATCATCCCGGAACGGGGAAGCTGGATCGAGCTGAACGTCACCCGCAAGGAAAGCCTCACCGTCCGCATCGACCAGAGCGGCAAGTTCTCGGCGATGATGCTTTTGCGGGCGATGGACCCCGCGTACAGCGAGGACGCCGACATCCTGCGGGCGTTCTATCAGACGTCGGTGGAGAGCATCGTCGACGGGCGGAGCGCCTCGAAGATCGAGGGCAAGTTGGCCGTGGGCGACGTGGTCTATCCGGCCGACGGCCCCAAGGCGGGAGAGGTGATTGTCGAGTGCGGCCAGCAGATCACCAAGAACGCCGCCGAACAAATCTGCACCTCGGGGCTGACGCAAGTCGAGGTCATGCCGGACCAGAAGAACCGGCTGCTGCTGAACGCCTTGGTCGACGATCTGACCGCCAGCCATGAAGAGGCCCTGCTGAGGATCTACCAGCGGCTCCGGCCCGGCAACCCCCCTCAACTGGAGAAGGCCAAGTCGCTGTTCCGCGAGAAGTTCTACGACACCAATCGCTACCGGCTGGGGCGCGTGGGGCGTTTTCGTATTAACCGGAAGCTGAAACTGAACGTCTCCGAAACGGAAATGACGCTCCGCCCCGAGGACTTCATCGCCGCCATGAGGTATCTCCTCCTCTTGCGGAGTGACCATCCGGAGGCCGAGGTCGACGACATCGACCACTTGGGCAACCGGCGGCTTCGGACCATTGACGAATTGGCCTGCGACGAGATGCGCAAAGGCTTCCTGAAGCTCCGTCGCACCGTCCAGGAGCGGATGAGCCTCAAAGACGTCCAGGACATGACGCCCCGCAGCCTGGTCAACCCGAAAAGCATCTCCGCCGCGATCGAGTACTTCTTCGGACGCGGGGAACTCTCGCAGGTGGTCGACCAGACGAACCCGCTGTCGATGCTCACGCACGAGCGGCGCTTGTCGGCCCTGGGGCCGGGCGGATTGAACCGGAAGCGAGCGGGATTCGAAGTGCGCGACGTCCACATTTCCCACTACGGACGCATCTGCCCGATCGAGACCCCCGAGGGTACCAACATCGGACTGATCTCCAGCCTGGCCATTTATGCCACCGTGGACGGGTACGGCTTCTTGGTCACGCCGTACCGGGTGGTCAAGAAGGGCAAGCTGACCGGCGAGATCGAATGGCTTCGGGCCGACCAGGAACGCGAGGCGTACTTGGCTCCAGCCGACGCGCCGATCGAGAAGGGGCGAATCGTCGGCGAAACGATCATCGCAAGGCATCACGCGGACTTCTACGTGGTCCCGGTCAACAGCATCCAGTACGTCGACGTGGCCGCCGCCCAGATGATGGGTGTTTCTGCCGGATTGATTCCCTTCTTGGAGCACGACGACGCCAACCGTGCCCTGATGGGCTCGAACATGCAGCGCCAGGCCGTGCCGCTGTTGATCACCGAGCCTCCGCTGGTGGGCACGGGCATGGAGGCCGATGCGGCCCGCAACTCCAGCATGTTGGTCCGCGCGCGGCATCGAGGGACCGTCGGCTACGTCGATGCCGAACGGATCCAGGTCGGCGGCGAGACCTACAAGCTCCGCAAGTTCGTGGGACTGAACGAGCGGACGTGTCAGAACCAGAAGCCGATCGTCCGGGTGGGACAGAAGGTGGAAAAGGGCGAAGTCATTGCCGACGGCGCCGGCACCCGCAATGGCGAGTTGGCCCTAGGTCGCAACGTGCTGGCGGCCTTCATGGCTTGGGACGGGTTCAACTTCGAGGACGCGATCATCATCAGCGAGGAGCTCGTCGAGTACGACACCTACACCTCGATCCACATCGAAGAATTCGACATCGAAATCCGCGAAACCAAGCTCGGCCGCGAGGAGTTCACCCGCGATATCCCCAACGTCAGCGAGAAGGCCCTGAGGAATCTTGACGACGGTGGGATCGTTCGGGTGGGCACGTACGTCCGGCCGGGCGACATCCTGGTGGGCAAGGTCTCGCCCAAGTCGAAGACCGAGTTGACGCCTGAGGAAAAACTGCTGCACGCGATTTTCGGCCGGGCCGGTGAGGACGTGAAGAACGACTCCCTGGAGGTCCCCTCCGGCATCGAAGGAATCGTGATCGCTACCCAGAAGTTCTCCCGCCGCATGAGCCTTACCGAAGAGGAACGCAACCGGTTCGAGGAGGAATTGAAGGAGGCCGAGGCCGAGGGGAATGCCGGCATTGCCGCCGCGTTTCGGGAGATGGTCACGCAGATCGAGGACGTGCTGAAGCCGAAGAAGCTGACCGACGAGGACGGCACGCCCCTGGTCCACGACCAGGAACACCGCTTCGTGGCCGAACAGGCGCAGCGATTCCGCTTGGAGTCGCTCGATATTCGCAGCCCGCAGCGCAAAGCCGAGGTGGAGAAGATCCATAAGAGCACGTGGCCGGCGGTGGAAGCGGCCATCGACGCCCGCGACCGCCGGCTCAACTCCATGAAGCGAGGCGACGAGCTTCGCAGCGGCGTCCTTCAGATGGTCAAGGTCTACATTGCGGCCAAACGGGTGGTCTCGGTCGGCGACAAGATGGCCGGCCGGCACGGCAACAAGGGGGTCATCGCCAAGATCCTCCCCAAGGAAGACATGCCGTATCTGCCGGACGGCACCCCCATCCAGATCCTCCTGAATCCCTTGGGCGTGCCCAGCCGAATGAACGTCGGCCAGATTCTGGAGACGCACCTTGGCTGGGCTGCGGCGACGCTCGGATTCCGGGCGGTCACGCCGGTGTTCAGCGGGGCCAGCGAGGAGGACATCAACGACTGCCTGGCGGAAGCCGGCTTGCCTCGCCACGGCAAGACGACCCTCTACGACGGACGCACCGGCGAGCGGTTCGAACAGGAGGTGACGGTCGGGCACATCTACATGATGAAGCTCCACCACCTGGTCGACGACAAGGTCCACGCCCGAAGCACCGGCCCCTACTCGCTGATCACCCAGCAGCCGTTGGGCGGAAAGGCCCGATTCGGCGGCCAGCGATTCGGGGAGATGGAAGTGTGGGCCCTGGAGGCCTACGGCGCGGCGTACGCTCTGCAAGAGATGCTCACCGTCAAGAGCGACGACGTGGAAGGCCGCACCAAGATCTACGAGTCGATGGTCAAAGGCGAAAACACCCTCGAGGCCGGCACGCCCGCCAGCTTCGACGTCTTGACCAACGAAATCCGCGGGCTGGGACTCAACATGCTCCTCGAAAAAGTCCGCGTGTAGGGTAGCAGGCTGTCGGCGGTAGGGAGCAGGAAGTACGAAGTAGGCGGCCGAGACTAAAGAGTAGGGAGTTCGGAGCTGCACGGCGGAGTAGACTGGGAGCTTGAGATCCAAGCCCCAGGGCGGCGTCCCGTGGGACGATACGCACATGGCCGCAAGCGGCGCGTCGAACGTGCCAATTGGAAACTGTCAGTTTGCGATTCTCAGTTGTCAATTCCCGATCCCGACCGCCATCCGTTTCCTTCGGATAAGGAGTCTTGGCAGTGAGCGTGAGCGACCCCTCTTACGACCGGATCAACGACTATGCGTCGGTGAAGATCAGCCTCGCCCGACCGCATGACATCCGAAGTTGGTCGTTCGGCGAAGTGAAGAAGCCCGAAACGATCAACTACCGCACGTACCGTCCCGAAAAGGACGGGCTGTTCTGCGAGCGGATCTTCGGTCCGGAAAAGGACTGGGAGTGCGCCTGCGGCAAGTACCGGGGAATGAAGTACAAGGGAATGATCTGCGACCGGTGCGGGGTCAAGATCACTCATAGCCGCGTGCGTCGCAAGCGGATGGGGCACATCGAGCTGGCTGCGCCGGTGGTCCACATCTGGTTCTTCAAGGCGATGCCCAGCCGTCTGGGAACGCTGTTGAGCATGAAAACCACGAACCTGGAGAAAGTCGTCTACTTCCAGGACTACGTGGTCACGGATGCCGGCGACACGGAGCTGAAGAGACAACAACTGCTCACCGAAGAGGAATACCGCGAAGCCCGCACCAAGTACCCGGAAGGATCGTTCAAGGCCGACATGGGCGCCGAGGCGATCCGCAAACTGCTCACCGAGTTGGACCTGGTTCAATTGTCGCAGGATTTGCGCGTCGAGCTGGCCCAGACCAACTCCAAGCAGAAGAAGAAGGATCTGATCAACCGGCTGAAGATCGTCGAGGCGATCCGCGACAGCGACAACCGGCCGGAATGGATGGTGCTGGACGTGATCCCCGTGATCCCACCCGACTTGCGCCCGCTGGTGCTGTTGGACTCGGGTAACTTCGCCACCAGCGATCTGAACGACCTCTACCGCCGGATCATCAACCGAAATAACCGGCTCAAGAAGCTGGTCGATCTGAACGCCCCGGAAGTGATCATCAAGAACGAGAAGCGGATGCTCCAGCAGTCGGTCGACGCCCTGTTCGACAACAACCGCTGCAAACGACCCGTGCTCGGCTCCAGCAACCGGCCCCTGAAATCCCTTACCGACATGATCAAGGGCAAACAGGGGCGCTTCCGCGAAAACCTGCTGGGCAAACGCGTCGACTACTCGGCTCGAAGCGTGATCGTGGTCGGCCCCGCGCTGCGTTTGCACCAATGCGGGCTGCCGAAGAAGATCGCCCTGGAGCTCTACCAACCGTTCATCATCCGGCGGCTCAAGGAATTGGGCCACGCCGATACCATCAAAAGCGCCAAGAAGATGCTGGAGCGCAAAGACGAGGAGGTCTGGGACATCCTCGAAGAGGTGATCCGCAACCACCCCGTGCTCCTGAACCGGGCACCGACGCTGCACCGCATGGGCATCCAGGCCTTCGAGCCGGTGCTCGTGGAAGGGAACGCGATCAAGCTGCACCCCCTCGTCTGCAAGGGCTTCAACGCCGACTTCGACGGCGACCAGATGGCCGTCCACCTGCCGCTGTCGATCGAGGCCCAGGTCGAAGCCCATACCCTGCTCATGGCCACCAATAATATCTTCAGCCCGGCCAACGGCGCCCCGATCATCAGCCCGTCGCAGGACGTGGTGATGGGCTGCTACTACCTGACCATGGCCTTGCCCGAGCGAAAAGGGGAGGGCATGGTCTTCGCCTCTTTCGACGAGGTCCAACTGGCCTACTCGTTGGGCAAGATCGATACGCACGCGACCATCAAAGTCCGACTCCCCGAAGCATGCCGCGTCAAAGGCGAGACGGGCACGCGGCCCGGTTCGGTGATCGACACCACCGTCGGCCGCGTGATGTTCAACGTCATGCTCCCCGGCGGCATGCCCTACTACAACACGCCCATGCGGTCTCCGCAACTGGCCACCGTGATCTCGGACTGCTACGAGGTCCTGGGCCGCCGGGCAACCATCGACCTGTTGGACGAAATGAACCAGCTGGGATTCCGCCAAAGCACGTTGAGCGGACTCAGCTTCGCCACGGACGACCTGATCACTCCGCCCAACAAGGGAAAAATCATCGCCGCGGCGGAGAAGCAGGTCCTGAAGATCTTGAAGCTCTACCAGCGGGGCATCATCACCGAGGGCGAACGCTACAACCAGGTCCTCGACGCCTGGACGCACGCCCGCGAAGAGATCACCAGCGAGATGATGCAAGAGCTGGAAGGCGATCAGCGCTATCCCGGCTACGTGAACCCGATCTTCCTCATGGCCCACTCCGGGGCCCGCGGCGGCACCGAACAGATCCGCCAGTTGTCCGGGATGCGCGGTTTGATGGCCAAACCGTCGGGCCGGATCATCGAGACCCCCATTAAGGCGAATTTCCGCGAGGGCTTGAGCGTGCTGGAGTACTTCAGCTCCACCCACGGTGCCCGAAAGGGCCTGGCCGATACCGCCCTGAAAACCGCCGACTCCGGCTACCTGACCCGCAAGCTGGCCGACGTGGCCCAGAACGTCGTGGTCACCACGCACGATTGCAGCACCACCCAGGGAATCACCAAGGGCGTGATCTACCGCGGCGAAAAGGTCGAGGTCAGCTTGGCCGAGTCGATTCGGGGCCGCGTCAGCCGGGCGAACATCGTCAACCCGATCACCGACGATGTGATCGTCCGGGAAGACGAACTCATCACCGCCGAAATCGCCCGGAAAATCGAAGAGCTCGGCCTGGAGAAAATCCAGGTCCGCAGCCCGATGACCTGCGAGGCCTCCTTAGGCGTGTGCGCGTTGTGCTACGGCATGGATCTCTCCTCCGGATCGTTGGTCGAGGAGGGCATGGCCGTCGGGATCATCGCCGCCCAAAGCATCGGCGAGCCGGGAACTCAGTTGACCATGCGGACCTTCCATATCGGGGGCACGGCCTCGCACCAGGTCGAGGAAAGCGAGATCCGGGCCAAAAAGGCCGGACAGGTCAAGTTCACCCGGCTCAAGGTCGTCCGCAATAGCGAGGGCGACCAGATCGTGCTCGCGCGAAACGGCGAGCTGTTGACGCTGGACCCCAAAGGCCGTGAACTGGAGAAACACGATATCCCCGCCGGCGCCCAACTGATGGTCGAGGAGAACCAGGTCGTTGAGGCGGGGGCGCTGCTCTGCCGTTGGGACCCGCACAGTATCCCCATCCTCGCCGAAGTCGGCGGAAGGGTCCGCCACGAAGATATCATCGAGGGCGAGACGGTCCGGCTGGAGAAAGACGTCAGTGGCATGGTCCGACGGCTGATCATGGAACACAAGGGAGACCTCCACCCACAAGTCGTCCTCGAAGATGCCAACGGCAAGATCCTCGACTTCTACTACCTGCCCGAGAAGGCCCACGTGGAAGTCAACGAGGGAGCACAAATCGTCGCCGGCACGCTGTTGGCCAAGACCCCGCGTGAAGTGTCCGGAACCCAGGACATCACCGGCGGTCTCCCGCGGGTCACCGAGATCTTCGAGGCCCGAAAGCCCAAAGACCCGGCCGTGATCGCCGAAATCGACGGCACCGTGGAAATCCTCGGTGAGAAGCGCCGCGGCAAGCGGACGATCATCATCCGCAGCGAGGCGGGCATCGAACGCGAGCACCTCGTCTCCCACGGGAAACACCTCCGCGTGCACACCGGCGACTTCGTCCGGGCGGGTGAGTCCTTGGTCGACGGGCCGCTCGTCCCCCACGACATCCTCCGCATCTCCGGCGAGGAAGCGGTCCAGCACTACTTGGTCCGCGAGATCCAGAACGTGTACCGCAGCCAGCGAGTGGACATCAACGACAAGCACATCGAGATCATCGCCTCCCAGATGCTTCGCAAGGTCCGCGTGGAACAGGGCGGCGACACCGGCCTGCTGGAAGGGAGCGTGATGGACAAGTTCGAGTTCCGTAAGGCCAATGAGGACCTCACCGATTGCGCCAAGGTCACCGACCCCGGCGACACCAAGTTCCAGGAGGACGAAATCGTCCCCCGGGACGCCTTCGAGCAGCAGAATGCCCAGTTCGAAGCCGGTGGCGGCGACCCGGCCAAGGCCATCCGGCCCAGCCCCGCCACGGCCAGCACGCAACTGCTGGGAATCACCAAGGCCGCCGTGCAAAGCTACAGCTTCCTCTCGTCGGCCAGCTTCCAGGAGACGACCAAGGTGCTCACCGAGGCGGCCCTGGCCGGCAAGGTCGACAACCTGGTGGGGCTCAAAGAGAACGTGATCCTGGGCCACTTGGTGCCGGCGGGGACCGGGTTCCACACCTATCAGGAATCCGAGGTCCGCTTCCGCCCGCAGACGCTCTTGGACATGGCCGAGCAGAAGGAAGCCGCTCCCCGGCCCGTCTTCCCGCTCCTGGACGGCGAAATGGAGGGGCAGCCCGACGGCGCGACGACCACCGAACCGTCGCCCCCGACCACGAGTGCCTTGGACAGCCTGTTCTCCGATGGCCCCTCGACGCCGCCAAACGAGCCGTAGCCCTTGCCTGACCGCCCAGGTCGAGCCGGGGGGGCGCAGGCTTGGATCGGAGGGAGCGGGCGGACTCGGCGCATGTCCGAAACGACGTGGTCATCGTCAGGGACGCCTTGACACAGGCCCCGGTTACGATACGCTGGTAGATTCCCAACTGTGAAGGTTAGGTGCCCGAAGAAGCGATTCCGAGAGACCCCATGCCCACGATCAACCAATTGGTCCGGAAGCGGCGCAAGCCGCCGCGGAAGTTCAGCAAGGCGCCGGTGCTGGACCGCTGCCCACAAAAACGGGGGGTGTGCTTGCAGGTCAAGACCATGACCCCCAAGAAGCCGAACTCCGCGCTGCGGAAGATCACCCGCGCGCGCCTCTCCAACGGCAAGGAGGTCACCGTCTACATCCCCGGAGAGGGGCACACGTTGCAGGAGCACTCGATCGTGCTGGTCCGCGGCGGCCGGGTCCGCGACCTGCCGGGCGTCCGCTACCAAGTGGTCCGCGGGACCATGGATACCCTCGGCGTGGAGAACCGAAAACAAGCCCGAAGTCGCTACGGAGCCAAAAAGAAGTAGGGAGTAGGCAGTTGGCAGCGGATCGCTGCCGGCGGGCGGCTTCTGATTTCCGGCGCCGATCGTTCAACACACAGGATACCGATCAGTTATGGGTCGTTTCACCGCGAGCGAGAAGCAACTCACCGGCGATCCCAAGTACGGATCGCTTTTGGCGAGCAAGTTCATCAACTGCCTGATGTGGGACGGCAAGAAGGCCGTCGCGCAGTCGGTCTTCTACCAGGCGCTGGACGAGGTTCAGAAGCGAATCCCGGACGCGGAGCCGATCGAGGTCTTCACCCAGGCGGTGGACAACGTCAAGCCCGACATCGAGGTCCGCTCCAAGCGCGTCGGCGGTGCCTCGTACCAGGTCCCCATGCAGGTGAGCAGGAAGCGGCAGCAGTCATTGGCCCTCCGCTGGATCATCACGGCCTGCCGCGACAAGAAGGGGCGCCCGATGCACGAGAAGCTGGCCAACGAGCTGGTGGCCGCCTACAACCGCGAAGGGGCCGCCATGACCCGGCGCGATAACGTCCACCGCATGGCCGAAGCCAACAAGGCGTTCGCCCACTTCGCATGGTAGTTCCGGGGTACGTAACAAACCGCGTCGGCTTCTTCGACGCGGTGTTCTTTTGCGCTGAACAACACTATTCTGACCACGGAGACACGGAGAACACGGAGGAACAACAGAAATGAACTACCACCCCCTAAACCGGTAGATCCCATCTTCTGTCCAAGTTCTGTGTTCCTCTCCGTGACCTCCGTGCCTCCGTGGTGAGTTGATGCATGTCCCGCAATCTTGAGAAGCTCCGCAACATCGGCATCATTGCCCACATCGACGCGGGCAAGACGACGCTCACCGAGCGCATGCTCTTCTACTGCGGACTGAAGCACCGCGTGGGCCAGGTCGACAAGGGGACCACCGAGCCCGACGACGACCCGGAGGAGCAAGAGCGGGGCATCACTATCTACTCGGCCGCCATCACCTTCCCCTGGGACGACGTGATCGTCAACCTGATCGACACCCCCGGCCACGTCGACTTCACGGCCGAGGTGGAGCGGAGCCTTCGCGTGCTCGACGGCGCCGTGGTCGTGTTCAGTGCCCGCGAGGGCGTCGAGGCCCAGAGCGAGACCGTCTGGCACCAGGCCGACAAGTACCACGTCCCCCGCATCGCCTTTGTGAACAAATTGGACCGGGAAGGGGCCGATTTCTTCGGCACCGTCGAGGAGATCCGAGAGCGGCTCCAGGCCAAGCCGCTCCCGATCACCTTGCCCGTCGGTGCGGGCCCGCCGCACATGCCGGACGGCTTTCGGGCGATTATCGATCTTGTCCAGATGAAGCAGCTCACCTTCACCCGGGAAAGCAGCGGGGCCGAGATCGTCGTCGAGCCGGTGCCCGAGGCCGTCGAAGAGGAAGCCCACTTGTGGCGGGGCCACTTGCTCGAAGAGCTCTCGCTCGAGAGCGACGAGATGACTGAGCTGCTCTTGGCCGATCAACCCGTCCCTGCGGAGCTCGTCCGTCGGGTGTTGCGGGAGGTTACCCTCAAGGCCAAGGGCGTGCCGATTCTCTGCGGCACGGCGCTGGACGGGATCGGCGTGCAGCCGGTGCTCGACGCCGTGGCCGCTTACCTGCCCAGCCCGCTCGACGTCCCGCCCGTCGAAGGCACGTGGGCGCCCGAGAAGAGCACGAAGGCCAACCCCCCCTCCTCCACCACGACCACCACGCGGCGCAAGCCCGACCCCAAGGAGCCCTTCTGCGGGCTGGTCTTCAAGATCAAGGCCGACCGGCACGGCGACCTGCACTACGTGCGCGTTTACTCGGGCCAGCTCAAGGCGAACAGCCGCGTCTACAACCCCCGGAGCGACAAGAAGGAGAACGTGCCCCAGTTGTGGCGGATCATGTGCGGCCATCGGGAGCAGATCCAAGCCGTCGAGGCGGGTGACATCGTGGGCATCGTCGGGCTGAAGCATTCGGTCACCGGCGACACCCTCTGCGACCCCCGGCACCCGATCGCCCTGGAATCGATCACCTTCCCCGACACCGTCATCTCCATGGCCATCGAGCCGGAAACGTCCGCCGAGCGGGACAAGCTCGCCTCCGTCTTGGACTTGATGCGGCGCCAGGACCCCACCTTCCGCGCCCGGGAAAGCGAGGAGACCGGCCAGACGCTGATCAGCGGGATGGGCGAGCTGCACCTGGAGGTCATCAAGCACCGGCTCTTGAGGGATTACAAGCTCGACGTCCGCGTGCACAAGCCCCGCGTGAGTTACCGCGAGACGATCGAGAAGGCCGTGAAAGTGACCGGGCAGTGCCACCGCACCATGGCCGGCCAGGCCCTGTTCGCCGAGCTGGACGTCCGCATGGAGCCGTTCAAGGGGAGCTCCAGGCCGGTCACCGTGCTCGCCGATTGCGGCGACTCGCTACCCGGCGAGCTGTTGACCGCGGCGATGGAAGTCCTCGACGAGAAGGGCGAAGGCGGCGGGCTGCTCGGATTCCCTCTGAGGCAGGTGAAGGTCACCGTCCTGGGCGGCAAGGTCCACGAGACCGGGTCCAACGAGCTGGCCTTCCGGATGGCTGCCTCCGACGCCTTCGAGAAGGGCCTTCGCGAGGCCGGCATCGTGCTCCTGGAACCGATCATGCGCCTGGAAGTCTCCACCCCGGAGGAGCACCTGGGCGACTTCGTCAGCGACCTCCAGCGCCGCCGGGCCGTCATCACCCGAACCCACAACCGCGGCCGAAACACGGTGATCGAGGCCCAGGCCCCCCTGGCCGAGTTGTTCGGCTACTCGAATGCCATGCGAGGCATGAGCCAAGGCCGCGCCACCTGCACCATGGAGCCCTCCACCTACGGCCCGGCACCGCCGGAGGTGCTGGAAGGGTTCATGTAGGGTGCCGCTTGTGGAGGCCCGGATGCAGGACGAAAGACGAGGCTCGCCGGTTCTGCGATTGTGCGCGTCAGGGGGCGGATAGACCTTCCACGTCGGCCTCCTGCCAATCCGCGTCCGTCTCGTCCTCCAACTCCGTCGCCTGCTTCTCGATCGCGGCCTCCAGTTCTGCCTCTCGGGCGAGGTCGGCCTCGCCCTCTTCGCGAACCCCTTTCATGTAGTCGGAATCCGCCTTGAGCCGGTCGACTTCCCGGCGAAGGGACGCCCAGTATGCTTCCGGGTCCCGGGCGTAGGCCATTTGTTGCTCGAGGACCGCGTCGACCGATTGGAGCACAGTGGGCGTCAGGGCCAGGTAGACAAGCAGGCAGCATGCTCCCATCGCCGCCGCGGACTCGGCCGTACCTTCCATCGTCGCTGCCCAGCGGGCTTTCCACGCGAACCAGCCACCGCTTCCCTTGGATTCGGCTTTCGCAACCCGCACGCGCTGCCACACGGCGACCCATAGAAGCGAGACGGCCAGGCTCACGTAGATGCCCGAATAGGCCCACCATTGCAGGACGACCCAAGCCCCAATGCCGGATTGAGCCGTGACAGAGCGTTCCCAGGTCTTCACATCTACGGGCCCCCAGCCCCGGGCGGGCACGTGCAGCCGCTCCGGAAGCTGCTTCAGATTGCTGAAGTCGACCTCCAGGGAAGCCAACACCGCGCACAGCAGCGCCACGCCCAGCGTTACCAGAAAGAGCGTGCGAAGACGGAACTGCAACCTTCGGCGGCAAGCGAACCAGGCAAGCCATGCGAGAAGGCCGATCACGGCCAAGACGCTGCCAATCCCGGCGATCCAGGCTTGAGCGTTGTGACTGATCACCCCGGCAGGCGCCAAGCCCAGGACGACGAACGTCAGACCGAACCCTACCACCCACGCGATGGCATGACGCCACGCTCCCAGCCGCCGCTGTTCCTGCCCCTTCTGTTTGTCCAGCGAGCGTGCCGCGATCCAAACAAGCCCACTTACCACGAACAACAGCACGGCCGCCGACAGCGCCACTCCCCAGACAGTCATCGCCGCGATGCTGGAGAATCCTCGCTGACCGGTTTGTTGTGCCGCGACCCTTTGAGTCGCATTTGCCAGCACCTTGTTGTCAGTGCGTGAGGCCAGGGTTTGTGACTTGATTTGCTCCCGTTCCGCCTCGGATAGCTGATTCGGGTGCTTCTCGGCGAAGTTCCGGAGGGCTGCGTAGTCCGCAGTGCGAACCGCGCAGGTCATGAGGTCGAATGCGGCAAGCTCATTGGAGGCCACGTACTGTTCGCCGAGTTGCACAGCCTGGCGCAACAGGGCCAGGGCGCCCGCTGGGTCACCGGCTCTCACTCGTTCGTGTGCCCGGGCCCTTTGCCAGCGCGACAGTTCCCGCCAGAGGAGAGGTCTGCGGGGAGTGATGGTTCGGCTGTTGATGATTTCATGATGTTCCGTGCAAGGCAGCCTGGAGTGGGCCAAAATGGCCAACACCGGTCGGGTTTCCGTGTCTCGCTCAACGGTGAAGCATCCCTTCTTGAGACCTCGTTCAAAACGAGCCACACCCTGCGAAAACCTGCGCGGGTCGTCGATAGCGAGTCTCGGTGGGTCGTATTCCCAGTCGATCTCCGAGCTCTCGTGCCACAAATGCGACGCCGCCAGATAGTCGTAGATCGCATTGTCCGGATCGTGCCTGGCGCACTCGTTCAATACTCTGGACCAAGCCGGATTCCGGGGCGTACGGTCGCTACCCATGATATCGTTTGGAAAATGTAGGAGTGCCCGCAATCTCCACCAGCGAACGTTTTCCGGTTCCAACTGCGTGGCTCGGGCACCCAGGGCCACGCATTGCCGATCCGTTTTCTCGTGGAACTGATCCAGTGCTAGGTCGGTGGCTTCGTAGTCGAGTTCGGGATACTGCATCCCGGGGGCGAATTGAACGATCTTCATGTAGCGGCTGACGAATCCTGGGCCCGGCGTGTCGAGCAGGAGGGCGGCGCCCATGGCGATCTCAGCGTCCTGAGGGTGGGCGGCCACAATCCGCTCGGTCTCGCGGAGCCAGAAGTCGGCCTGGTCGGTCGGCTCGCGCTGGGACACCGGCTGGTACTTGCCGACGAACCAGCCCAGGGTGGCGTCGCGCCAGTGAATCGCGAGGGTCGTCCAGCCTGTCTCGAGGTGGCAGGCGACCCAGGCCGCGCGTAGCCCCAGCAACAGCAAGGCAAGGGCAACGCCTCCTGCCAGAGCGAGCGTGATGCGGGATTTCATGACTCACCTGCTCGCAAGGGGGCGCCAGTCGAGCACTGGAGGCAAGCCAGAAGCCCCTCCGCCCGACATTCGGGGGGGGCGCACACCAAGTGCGCGTGGCCGACTTCCAGTGTGGAACGCGGGCAACCCTCATGCTGCGGAACGTGCCCCACCAGGAAATTCGCAGACAGGCGGGGTGGATTTGTCGGTTTCGTGATTTTTCGCAGGCGCTATCTCGACCGCCATCTTGACGGCAGGCAAGTTGGGCCGCGGGGAACCGTGTTCGTCCAGCGCGGTCAGGGCGGCCGCGGGCGGTCGGGCAACATGGCCAAGATGACCCCAGCAATTCGGGGGATGGCGGGGGATGATCGCCCTCGGGCGCATGGGGGGGCTGCCAGGAAACCGGCGTTTCGCCGCTTTTCTTGGCGGAGCCCGTTGACATGGTTCGACGATCTCTATAAGATTTTGGGTTTGCCGCCTACAGTGGCGTGGGCCTTGGTGTTTGGCATACTGGAGTTGGGCATTTCGGAGGACGATCCGTGGCTGGTCCCCCAGGGGAGGTTATCCGCATCAGGATGGAGGCGTACGATCACGCCGTTTTGGATCAGAGTGCGGCGGAGATCGTCGACACGGCCAAGCGGACTGGCTCGCTCGTTCACGGCCCAATTCCCTTGCCGACGCGGATCGAGCGCTACACCGTCCTGTCCAGCCCCCACGTGGACAAGAAGGCCCGACAGCAGTTCGAAATCCGTACGCACAAGAGGCTGATCGACATCATGCCGGCGGGCGAGGAGGCCAAGATTCCTCCCAAGACGATCGAGGCGTTGAACAAGCTGAGCCTGCCGGCCGGCGTGGACATCAAGATCAAAGCCTCGGCTCGGCATTCACGATAATGGGGTTTGCGACTAGGTTCTGGGAATCTCCCATGCGAGGGAAGCTGCGTGGGCAATGCCGGCCATGAGCCGGCCGTTCCCACGGGGCGACGTGATAAAGGCAAGTACGATGGGCATCGGATTACTCGGCCGAAAGGTCGGGATGACGCAGGTATACGACCCGAGCGGCAACGTCATCCCCGTGACCGTGATCCAGGCAGGACCCTGTCACGTCCTGCAACTGAAGACCAAGGACCGCGACGGCTACGAAGCGGTCCAGGTGGGTTACCTCGACAAGCCCCGTCGTCTTGCCAGCCGCAGTGCTCGCGGCCACGTCGCCAAGCTCGACAGCAAACGCCAACGCGCCCGTGCCGCTGCCGGCGTCTCCCCCTCTCCCAAGGCCAGTTGCGAGCCGCAACGGTTCATCCGGGAGTTCCTCATCTCCATCGCGGGGTTCGAGGTCGGGCAGGAGATCCGGGTCGATGCGTTCTCGGAAGTTGGCACGGTCGACGTCGTCGGCACCAGCAAGGGCCGCGGCACGGCCGGCGTGATGAAGCGTCACAATTTCCACGGGCAGCGGGCCAGCCACGGGGTGAAGAAGTGCCACCGCCATCTCGGCGGCACCGGCTGTAGCGCGTCCCCGAGCCGGCTGTTCAAGGGCAAGAAGATGGCCGGCCGCTACGGCGCCGCCCAGTGCACCGTCCGCAATCTCAAGCTGGTCCAGATCGACCTGGACCACGACCTGTTGTTGATTCGCGGCGCGGTCCCCGGCCCGAACGGCGCGTACGTGGTGATCCGCCCGACCAATAGGCTCCCGTCGCGGCAGGGAAAGCCGGTAGTCCGGGGAGGCGAAGCGGAGAGCGAGAAGCAAGAAGACTAGCAGCACGCGGTTGGGTGGCATTGGCGTCTCGCCAGTGCGCCCGTGAGAGCACGGGCAAGATGCCCGTGCCACCCACGAACTAACGGTTGACAAACCACTAGCAGCACGCGACCAGGCAAAGACGAGCGTACCAGGTCATGGCGAGCATACCGGTTTACGATCGAAGCGGCGCGGAGGTCGGCACGTACGAGATCGACCCGGCCGAATTGGCCCCGCGGATCAGCAAACAGCTCTTGCACGACGCGGTGGTCATGTACCAGACGAACCGTCGCCAGGGCTCGGCCAAGACGAAAAATCGAGGGGAAGTGGTCGGCTCGACCGCCAAGATGTACCGCCAGAAGGGGACGGGCCGCGCCAGGGCCGGGTCCCGCCGTAGTCCGGTCCGCCGCGGCGGCGGACATACGTTTCCCAAGCGGCCGAAGGACTGGTCGTACCGGCTGCCCAAGAAGGCCCTCCGCTCGGCCACGCGGATGGCCCTTGCGTCGCGGATCGCCGACGATGAGGTCACGTTGATCGACGAGCTTCAATTCGAGGCGCCCCGCACCCGGGAGATGGTCGACGTGCTGAAGGCCCTGAACGTCGCGGGCATTCGGCTCCTGGTGGCCGTGGCCGAGCACGACGTGAACGTGTACAAGAGCATCCGCAACCTGGCGGAAGTGTCGGTGCTGCCGGTGGAGGAGCTGAACGCGCTGGAGGTGTTGCGTCCGCGTCGGCTCCTGATGACTCGGGCCGCCTTGGACGCCTTCCGCGAAAAGGCGGCCGCCCAGAAGCAAGCGTCGTGAGAGAGCGAGGAAGCCGAGGCCATGGCCCAAGACGTGACCAAGACGAAGCTGAGACTGGAACCGCACCAGATCATCTTGCGGCCGCTGGTGACCGAGAAGAGCTTCCACCAGGCCGAAACGGAGCGGTTCAACTGCTACGCCTTCGAGGTCAACCGGCTGGCCGGTAAGGAGGACATTCGCCGGGCCGTGGAGGATCTGTTCGACGTGAGGGTCGTACGCGTCAATACGGCAAATCGCAAGGGGAAACCCCGCCGGACCAAGTTCCGCTGGGGACGCACGAAGACCTGGAAGAAGGCCGTCGTGAAACTGCACCGGGAAGACAGGATCAGCTTCTACTAGAGGGGAATCGCGAGAGGGGAAGGCGAACAGCCGAGAGGAGAGAGTCGAGAGGGGGACGCGGAGAGCCGACCGAGGAAAGGGGCGGGTCAAAGCGCCAGACTGAAAGCAGAACGTCATGGGAATTCGTCGATACAAACCGACCACGGCGGGCCGCCGCGGGGCCACGGTGAGCGATTTCGCCGAGTTGACGCCCGGGGCCAAGCCGCCCAGGAAGCTGGTGAAGCCGAAACGCTGCACCGGCGGTCGAAACAACCAGGGGAAAATTACGGCCCGGCATCGCGGCGGCGGACACAAGCGACTGTATCGGCTGATCGACTTCCGCCGCAACAAGGACGGCGTTCCCGCGGTCGTCAACTCGATCCAGTACGACCCCAACCGAACCGCCCGAATCGCGCTCTTGTTCTACGTCGATGGCGAGAAGCGATACATTGTGGCCCCGGACGGGCTGAAGCCGGGTGATCGGGTGGTGAGCGGGCCGGGGGCTCCCCCCTCGGTTGGCAATTGCCTGCCGCTGAGCGAGATTCCCCTGGGCACGGAGGTCCACGGGATCGAACTGCAGCCGGGTCGGGGCGGCGTGTTGTGCCGCTCGGCGGGAGCCAAGGCGACCTTGGCCGCCCGCGACGCCGACTGGGCCCAGATCAACCTGCCCAGCGGCGAGATCCGTCGGGTGCCGGCGTCGTGTCGGGCGACGATCGGCGCGATCGGGAACCCGGAGCACATGGCGATCGTGTTGGGCAAGGCGGGACGCAAGCGATGGCTGGGGCGCCGCCCCCACGTCCGCGGCACGGCGATGAATCCCATCGATCACCCACACGGTGGCGGGGAAGGTCGCACCAAGGGCGGGCGCCACCCGGTCAGCCCCACGGGCAAGCCGGCCAAGGGCGGGTCGACGCGTAAGAAACACAAGCCGTCGAACCGGGCGATTGTCCGTCGCCGCCGGTCGAGACGGTACGGAGCCTTGAAGATCTAGAG
>DATKZH010000366.1:0-13641 GCA_035528065.1 Thermoguttaceae bacterium
TCACCTTGTCACCCCGTCACCTTGTCACCCCCTCACCTTGTCACCCCCTCACCCGCAATCCGCCTCATTGCAGGATCGGGTAGCCGTTCATCTCCAGAAGCCAGAGCAGCGGCTCGAGCAGCGCAAAGGGTGAGATCGTTCGTAGGCTGAGATCCGTCTCCCCGCGGCCGTCGAGCCCGACCGGCGTCAGGGGGAAAAACAGGTATCGCCCGCCGAACAGGTCGTGGATCTGCCGCTCGATGCTCCAGCCGGGCCAGATCGTGTCGCGGAGTCGGGCGCAGAGCCGCGAGCGGGCTTCGATCACCGTCAGGCTCATCGTCTCCCCGGTCGGGTCGATCTCGGCCAGCTCCTCGTAGAACCGGGCAATCGCGTCGCCTCCGTCGGGCGAGGCGTACGACTGACCCGCCAGGACGTCGATCTTCGGCACGACCAGCGCCACGGGAACGCAGAGCCGTTTGCCCCCCTTCGCGCCCTTGACCAATCGGAGGTCTTCGCGAAAGTCGGCCAGGGCCTTGGCCTGCGGCTCGCTCGGATACGTGGGGTCCAGGAAGAAAAAGAAACCGTCGCCGTCCAGCGCCCGCCGGCGCCGGTAGTCCTCCACCCCCATGTCCGACGTGACCTCGCCCGAATAGTCGAAAATGTTCACCAGCACGTTCGATCGCCCCGAGCGATCCCGATCGCGGAAATTGAACACCAAGGGATGCGGGATGCGGTCGCGCTGCGTGGCCGCGGTGCCGATCCGGGCGGTGAGGATCTCCTCGACGATCAGGTCGAAGTCCTCGGAGCTCTGGGACTTGATCTTCTCGAACTGCACCGACCGGGGGTAATTGCCTCGGTTCAGCTCCCAGTACACCATCGCCAGCCAGTGCGTCTTGCCCGCCTGGGGAATCCCCAGCGTCGGGAAGCAAAGCTTGGTCATCGGACGGTAGACGTCCATGAACGTGTAGTCGCATTCCTCGTAGGGCTCCTCGCTGATCACGTTCCGGCACTGCACGGCGTCCACGTTGCCGGGCACCCCGCTGCGGCGAGCGTAGTCCGGCACTTGCTCCAGGCGGTTCGCGCCCAGGCAGAGCGGGCAGGTATTGGCCGTGAGCTTTCGCCGGGCCTCGACGCCCCGCCGGTAGAGCCAGCCTCCGGCGGCCGCCAAGCCGATCAAGGCCAACCCCAGCCCGCCCCGGACCCACCGGCGGAGGCGGAGATACCATGTCGCCTCCTCCGCCCGGGCCCCCAGCTCCCGGTTGACCACCTCCAGCTCGCCGAGATCCGCCTGCATCACGCGGGGCACCATGTCCAATAGCTCCGCGAGCTCCGTGGCCTCCAGGGCCCGAGCGCGAAACTGCCGCCATCGCACGGGCATTTGGCTTCTGGCGGGCAGGGCGCCGGTCAGCTCGCGTCGATACGCGTCTTGGAGCTGCGCGTGGCGGTCTTCCAGGTCCTCCCTCGCCTCCACGAGCGCTTCGGTCTCCGCGTCGAGCGCGGCCTGTTGGGCAAGGATCGAGGCCCGAGGAGAGGCCGCCTCGCCAAGCCGCGCGGTCAACAGCGCCTCGTAGATTTGATCGCCCCGGAAGAACGTGATCAAGGTGAGGACGGCCAACGCGACGAGCGTGGCCGTGAGGAACCGCGACAGCCCCATCTTTCGCGCCCGAACGCCGTTGAGTCTGCGACGGATCTCATGACGGCGGTCGTGAAACACCAGGCCCACCAGCGTGGCGATCGCCACCATGCCGAAAAGCCAGAACCAGCGTTTGTCCATGCTCAAGAGCGAAGCCAACTGCCCGAGGGCGCGTCCGCTCGCCTCGACCTCGAAAAGGCGAAGCCGCCCTTCGTAGAGCGAGGTGCGCACCAGCAGCCAGTCGGCTTTCGCCTCGTCGGCCTGCCGCTTTAGCTCCGCGACCGCCGCGTCCAGGTCTTCGACCAGGGGCGCCACGTTGTCCTGCATGAGGCGGGCCAGCTTCTCGCCTGCTTCCGGCTCGATCCGTTCGAGATCGGCGAGGAGATCCTGGCGAGGCGCCTCTTGTTCGAGGGCGGCCTCCAGCCTTTCCAGCTCCCGCTCGAAGAAGGCGTTTCCGGCCTTCAGTCGCTCGCGACGGAAAAGGGCCTCGACGTACGATTGGGCCGGCTGGGCCGCTTCGGACCGCTCCGTGGAGGCAGGCGCCGGGGGCGACGGTTGGGGTACGGTGTCCGCGGGGGCCAACCCCGCCCAAAGGACCGCCAACAGCCCAATGGCTCGACGGAATCGCCGGCCCATCGCTCGAACCGGCTGAGTACCCCCGATCGGCAGTCTGAGGGAGAAGTGATCCATCCTACAGGCAACGCCCAGCAAAAGGATCCCCCGACGGCGGTCTGGCACGTTGCCCCTCCCCGGCAATGCGCTGTGGCCCTCGAGCGTAGGAGTCGGGCGCGAAATGATCCTCTTCTCGTCTTCCCTGGTTCGAGGCTCCGCGGCTTCCGGCGTTTGACGGTCCGAACGCCGCGCGTCAAACACGGCTCCTATTCCCAGCGTACCCAGGAGGCGGGAGGCTGTCAAATCCCGCCACGACAAGGCTTTACGCGCACAAGCTACGCTGGGAGCTCGCCGTCGTTGGAGTCCGGAGAACGGCCGAATCTCGAATCGTTCAATTAGGAGGCGGGGGAGGAGGCGGAATCCGGGGGGCGAAATCCGGCTGGGACCCTTCCCGCGATGGAAGGGGAGGCGGCTGGCCGGCACCTTCCGGCCGGGAATCAGCGGCTGGGGTCGTGGGCAAGGCGGGTGGCCCCGACGGCACGGGCGGCGGGGCAGGCACAGCCGGCCCTTTCGCGCCTGTCGCCGGCGTACTGGGAGCGGCCAGCTTGCCCCGGTCCGCGGCCCGGCGGCGATGCTCGAACCGAACGATGTTGCTCCCCAGCCTGATCAGGTCCCCGTCCCCCAAGGCAACCGGTCCCTGAATCGGTTGTCCATTGAGCTGGGTCCCAATCCGAGAGCCGTTGTCCTCGACCACGTACTGACCATCCGGCCTGCGCGTGATCCGAGCGTGCTGCGATTCAAGGTCCCTGCCCGGGTAGCCCAAAAACGGAAGGGGCAAGTGGTCTCCGCGGCCCAAGAAGGTGACGGGCGCGGTGAGGATCACCTGTCGGCCCGGCCGGAACCCGTCGACCACGGTGAGCCAGGCCTCTTTGAGCACCACGTGGGTCAGCCCGACGAGAGCGCCGATCGAGAGGCCCAGGATGACGAAGGCCACGGCGCGACTTGCCAAGTCGGAGCCGGAGCTGGCGATGGGATCGAAGAGCAGGCCCCCGAGAAAGCCGCCGGCCGCCCCGCCAATCAGGCCGTTTCGGATCTTGATCGTCGATTTTCCGTAGACGCCCTCCGCCGCCCCGATCCCCGCCCCCATGACCATCCAGCCCAGACAGCGTGGCAGACCGACCGGGTCGGAGTACAACAGGGCACCCAGAAGTCCGCCGGCCGCCGCGACGAGGGCCCCGATGGCCAGCCCGAAAGAGACATGGGGCCTCCATCGCCCCCCGCTGGCGGAGGATACGCAATTCAACCCGGCCCCGATGCCGACGCCCGCCAGCACGCCGGTGAGCACGGCCTCGGCGACCCCGCCGAGAGACGGGCTGTCCAAGAACAGCATCTCGGCAACGAGCCAGACCAGAAACGCCGCCCATCCACCGATCACGGCGTTGTAGTAGACGAATCGTTTCAGGGACATGCTACCGAGCCTAGTTGATACCCCGGGGATCAGCAAGCGCCGACGCCAGCGGGGAAACCGGCCCGCTCGATAGAAGCGATCGACGGGTGAGGGCGTGAAGATACCTGGGCTTCCTGGGGCGCGGGCCCACATTTTGGGGGCAAGAGCGAGAATCGCACGGTGCGAGCCCGCGTTGGCCCATTTTCCGCAGTGGCTGGGCCTGGGATGCGTTTCGCGGCTTCCTGGCGTGGCATGCCACCAACTGTTGGTAGGGGTCTAGGGTTGAAATTCGACGCAAAACCGAATAGGCTAAGAGTTTAGTTAGAGTAGGTTACCAACTTTGTTAGGGTAGGTTACCAACGGATCTCGCCCATTTGCGCCGACAGGAGGATCGCGGCATGGGGCCCACATCTTGAGTCTCCTTTGATTTGCCGAAGCCGCTTGAGCCCGAGTCTTGCGGCAGACGCTTTGACCATCTCATAAGTCTTTGCCAGAAGACGGTTTCCGCTTGGGCTGACCCATGGCAGAACGATTCGTCCGCGTCGACCTGTCCGACACCGCACGCGATTTCCGTCCCATCGCGGTCGAGCCCGGCGTACCGCTCCTGGACCGCTCCAACGCCAATTCCAAGATCCTGTTCCGTTGGTTAGGGGGGCTTGTTGCCGAGCCGGAGTGGGAGGGCGACTCGGTCAACTTCTTTGCCCGCGACGATCACGGCGGCCGGCTCGAAGAAGTCGTCTGCCAGCCTGCCAGTGACGACGATCTGAAGGGCCCCCTGAAGGCGGACATGGAGGCCCTTGCCGAACGGATTGAGGGCGCGAAGCCGGAGACCTCGACCGAACGAGGGGTCCGGAAGATCATCCGCGAGACGTTTCACGGTCTTACCGAGGACGAGAACCGCACGGACCGGGACAACTACTTTTTCAAGTACCGCGACGTGCTCGGCCGCTGGCGGCTCGTATGGTGCTGGGGCTACCGGCGGGTCGATATCGAGCCGGCAACGACCGCGGTCTGCGCCGACCCCGACTGCGCGCTGCTGTTCGTCCGCCGCCCGGGCCAAAGCGCCAAGTGCCCGAGTTGCGAGGCGGCCATCCAGACGGGCCAGAAGAAGAAGCGCCCGATGCGAGGCCGCGCCATTCTCGTGGGCGCGCTCATTTTCCTGTTCCTGCTCGGCTGCCTGTTGACCTACTGGCTGGCCAGTCGCAACCGGCTGGTGGCCACGCCCGGCAAGTGGACCGGCCGGGCGGGGAGTCGCGTCGAGTTCAAGGTGAAGAAGCGGGGGCTGTTGGGCCGGGCCGACGTGAGCCAGGAAGCGGTGGCCATTGCCGACGACCCTCGGGTCGTTCGCTTCGACCATTTCGGCTCCACGGCAACCGCCCGCAGCCCGGGTAAGACGCGGGTCCACTTCTACCTGGGCGACCGGTCGACCACGGCCACCGTAACCGTTGGCGCCGCGGAAAACCCGAAGAAAATCACGATCGAGCCGGAATTGGTGGAGCTGGGCATCGGCACCACGGCCCACCTCAAGCTGATCGGCGAGTACGAGGACGGCAGCACGGCCGAGCTGACCGAGGCGGCCCAGTGGGAGGCGAAGAACGACGGCGTCGTGTTCGCCCACGGCGGTTTCCTGGAAGGCTTGGCGGAAGGGACCTCGACCATCGGCGTCCGCTATCGCGCGAGCCCCGAAGGCGACTACCTCGAAGCCTCGGCCAACGTGAGTGTCTCCCAGGTGGACTTCGCGTCGCTGGAGATGGCCGTCGACCCGGATCCGGTGCCGGTGGGTCGGGGCAGCAAGCTGCAAGTGGACGCCGTGTCGAAGGCCGGCAAGAAGTACTCGGTGCTGGAGTCGTCGCGGCTCGAGCTTGGGGTCGATCCCAGCTACGTCGCCACCGTCCGCGGCGCACACGTCGAGGGGCACCATCCCGGGCACGGGACCTTGCAGGGCGTGTTTGATGGTCGGGTGACCGGGAGCCTGGAGTTCGACGTGGAGCTCGGCCCCGGCATCGACTCCCTGATCGTGGCCCCCGAGCAGCTTGCCATGGTCGTCGGCGAGATTACCGACCTGAGCATCGCTTCCCCGTCGCGGGAGCCGATCCGGCTCGAGAGCTCCGACTCGAAAGTCGTCGAGGTCGCAAGCGGCAACCGGCTCGTCGCGCGATCGGAGGGCAGCGCCCGCGTCGACGTCAGCCAGGCGGGCGAGCGCCGGACGGTCGACGTGGCAGTCACCCGAGCCAACGTCGAGCGGATCGCGATCCGGCCGGCGAGCGTTGTCGTGCCGGTCGATCATGCGCAAGGCGTGTGCGTGATGGGGCGGATCCAGGGCGGGCGCGAGATCGAGCTGGCGCCGGACCTTGTCACGTGCGAGAAGAAGCCGTCGCCCCGCTACGCCGACTTCGACATTCGGTCGATGCAAATGCACGGCATCCGACCGACGGATCAGAGTTCGCCGCAGAGCTTGGCCCTTCGCTTCGACAAGCTTTCGGACGAGGCGCCGGTGGAAGTGGTGATTGCCCCGTTGCGCCTGGAGCTTACGCCGTCGGGCCAGATCGACCTCCCGCTGGGGCAAGCCATGGCGATCGACGCCTGGGCCAACTACCGCGGCGGCCACCGCGTGCAGGTGTTCGGCGACCGCGTCGACTGGCACAGCGATCCGCCCGAGGGATCGACCCCCGGCCTGGAGCTGCGGTCCGGGAAGGTCGCGGCGTTGGAGGCGGGCGCGGGTCCGCTGGCGGTTTGGGGGACGTACCTGGGCCAGGACTCCGACCGGGTGACGTTCAAGTCGGTCGAGGCGGCGCCGGTCGACTTGAAGCTCGAAGTGGATCGCAAGCTCCGCCTGGCCAACGAGCCGGGCCGCGCCCTGCTGTGGGGCACCGGTCCGAGCGGCGACGTGGAGCTCGTCCCGGAGCTGGCCACGTTCGAGAGCTCCGAACCCGACGTGGTGAACGTCGACCCGACGACCGGCGCGTTCCGTGCCGGGAAGCCGGGCGAAGCCGTCCTGACGGCCAAGCACGCGGCGTCGACGAAGCCGGCGAGCGTGACGCTCACGGTCGTCGACCCGGCCAGCGCCCGGCTGGTCTTCGAGCTTCGCTCGCTCGAGGTGGCCGTCGACGAGGTCGCCCGGCTCGAGCTGTTCCTCGAAGCGAAGGTCGGCGAGGAGGTGAAGCGCGATCGGATGGCCGGACCGGGCGTGAGCTACTCGATCGAGCAACCGCAGGCCGTGCGTTGGCAGGACCCGATCCTCGTCGGGCTCGCTCCGGCCGACGAGTTCGACATGACGGCGAGCTATCTGCCCTACCTGCTCCGACCGGGCGTGGCCAAGATCGAGGTGGCGGCCCGGGAGGAGCCGACGGCGATCCGCGTCGTCCCGTTGGAGGTCTCTCTCGCGGCGGGGCAGATGACGCCGCTGGCCGTCGAAGCGCAGATGCCCGGGAGCCAACAGTGGAAGGAGGTCCGTGCGGAGAGCGTCGCGTGGCAGGTCCCGCCGGGGCTGATGTGGAGCCCGGCAACCGGGAGCCTGCGTCCGGCGGTAACCATGCCGCCGGGAGCCCGAGGGCGTTTCGAGCCCCAAGCCCAGTACCTGGGGAAGCAAGCGACCTGCAAGATCGCCGCCAGCGCGCCGGCGCTCGACCCGACCGACCCCGGGGTCGAGATCGTCCTCCAGCGTGAGCCGGAAGGGCCGTACTTGCCCGTGGATAGCGAGCAGCGCTACTCGATCATCCTCCGCAAGGACGGCCGCGAGGAGCCGGCGGCCGAGATCCACTGGCCGTGGTACTTCGAGAACGACTACGTCCGGTGGAGGGCCCCGGTCCTCTCGGCGAAACAGGCCGGCTACGAGCAGTGGCTTCGGGCCGAACTCGGTGGACGTAGGGTCCGATGGCGGACGAACACGATCGATCCCTTCCGGCCGGGCGAGCCGCCGCCGCGCCGAGAGGATCAGCCGGTCGAGGTCGTCATCCTCAGCGATCAAGGGCCGGCGGTCGGGTTCCCGGTGGGTGCCCGATTCGGCGACTTCCGCATCGAGGCCCGCTACGACGACGGATTCACCCGGATGGTGACCAAGAAGGCCACGATGACCACGGACGACCGTTTCTTGGACGCGCCCGTCTCGTTCTCCGAAGGCCGGATGATCGGCGTCCGTCCCGGGGCGACCGTGGTCCATGCGCAGTTCGACGGCGTGGCCACGCAGAAGGGCCTCGGCGTGACGGTCACCCAGGACGTCGATCTGGACAAGATCCGCCTCGATCCGGCCCCGGTCGAGATGCTGCCCGGCGAAACCGTCGCGATGGACGCCGAGGGCTTCAAGCAGGACAAGTCGATTGGCGTGATCACCGGGATCAGCGGGCTCGTGTGGAAGTCGGATAACGAAGAGGCGGTTGGCGTGAACGGCCCTTCGGTCACCGGGCTCAAGCTCGGCCAAGGGAACGTGACGGCCCAATTCGGCTCGGTCACGAGCGAGCCGGCCCCTGTGAGCGTGGTCGATTCGATCGACGCGGAGTTGGCCGTCGACCAGGACGTGATCCAGATGCGAGTGGGGGAGAGCCGCCGGATCGGGACGGATCTGGTCGTGCGGCGCGGCGGCACCGACTTCAGCCGGCAGTGCGAAGTGACGCCCGCGGTGCCCAACGTGGTCCGCTACGCGCCGGAAACGCACTCCCTGGTCGGGGTCTCGCCCGGCGTCTCTGCGGTCACGTTTGCCTGGGGCGACAAGCTGGCGATGACCACGGTGCAGGTGCTCCCGGGCGGGGCCTTGACGGGCGATCTCATCGTCGAGCCGGCAACGGCCGTCCTCTCGCGCGGCCAGGCCCTCGATATGCGTGTTTTCCTTGTCACGCCCGACGGTCTGCGGATCGATCGGACGGACTCCGCCGTGCTCGCCAGCAGCGCGCCCGCAAGCGTCACGATTCGCGGCACCCGGGCGTGCGCGGTCGACCCGGGGACCGCCGAGATCACCGCCACGCTGCCGGAGGTCGCCGATCCGGCGAAGTCGGGCAAGGCGTCGATCGTTGTCGACGACCGGCCGATCACGGCTCTGGTCGTGGAGCCGTCGCAATTGGCCCTGTCGGTGGGTGATTTGGCCCGACTGCGGATTCTCGGCACCAGCGCCAGCGGGACCCACCCGCTGTTCGCGCAGCCCGACCTGCTGGTCGCGGCCGAGGGGCAGAACCCCCAGGCGATCCGGATCGTCGGCTCCGAAGACGTCGACGCCGTCGCCCCGGGGAGCGCCGACGTGGCCGTGCGCTGGCAGGACCGCCTCGGCGCGCAGGTGCCGGTCACGGTGACGCGAGACGCGTTGACTGGGCTGACCATCACCCCGGACCGGGCCACGATCCACCCCGGCCAAGGCCTGGTGTACCAGGTGACCGGTATGCGTGGCGGGCGACGCCGCGTGTTGGGGCCCGAGGACGGCGTGCAACTGTTCGTCGGCCAGGGCGACGTGGCCGAAGTGGCGGGCGGCATGCTCGTCGTCGGCAGCAGTCCCGGCCGGACCGACGTGGTCGCCCAGGTGGCGGGCGAGCGGGCCGAAGCGGCGTTGAACGTCGTCCCCGGCAGCGGGCCGACTACAGGCACCGTAGTCGTCGGCGGTGGGCCCGGCTACGGCCACATCGGCAGTGACTACATCATCCGCGGTGGACGGCGCTACGTGTATCGCGACGGCGTCGGTTACGTCGTCGTGGACGGGGGCGACGTGGTCGTCGACGGAGCGGGCACTCGCGTGATCGATGGCCTTCCCCCGGCGGTCGGCGCCGCCGGCCTGCGGTTCATCCCCGACGTGGTCCGGCTGGGCACCGATTCGCCGGGCGCCCGGGTGCGAGTCGTCGAAGTGCTGGCCGACGGCACGCTGGGGCGCGACGTGACGGGCGACCCCGCGCTGGAGTTCAACGCGCCGGCGGGCGTGGCCACGGTCGAGAGGACCGCGGATGGGCCGGTCGTCCGGCCGATTGGGCCCGGAGAAACGCGCATCGCCGCCCGGTTGGGCACCACGTTCGCCGAACCCGAACTGTTGGTCCAGGTGGGCGAGATCTCGACCGACCTGGCCCGGCTCGATATTTCTCCCAACCCGCTCGATCTCTGGTCGGGCGAGGCGCGCCGGCTGACCAGCGTGACCGTCACGCCCGGCCCGGGGCAGTTCCCGATCGACGTGAGCTATTCGATCGGCGTGCCGCCGGGGCAAAGCGTGATTGCGGCGGAGCCGGACGGGCAGATCCGCGGGCTGTCGCCGGGGGTGGCCCAGGCGGAGATCAAGGTGGTCGAACCGGGGACGGCCTACGACGGGCTTACCACGACGGCGATCGTTGAAGTGGCTGCCCCGGATCGGCTGTGGATGGAGCCGCCGGAAGCCAACCTGCGAGTTGGCGAAGCGACGCCGCCGTTCGCCGTGATGGCTCAGTCGGCCGATGGCCGCACATTTCAGGTGCCGGCGGCGCTGGACAGCATGGATACGAGTGTCCTGCGTTCCGAGGGGCTGACCGGTCGGTTCACGGCCACGTCGCTGGGGAGCACGCAGGTTCGTGGCCTGTATCGCAACCGCGAGGTGTTCGCCACGGTGACCGTCACCGGCGAGCGGTTCGTGGACGTCAGGACCACGCTGAACGAGGGCGAGCAGGACTTCAATGTGACGATTGAGGTACTGGCGGCCAAATCGGAGGGTCCGCTAGAATACCGGGCGTACGCGGCCGGCGAGGGTCTCCCGACCCCGCCGACGGAAGCCTGGCAGCCGGCGGAAGAGGCGGGCGAGTACCGTCGCGTCGTGCTCCGGAGCCCGCGGATGGCCTACGGTCCCCGTTCGGCACGCTATGGCCTGATTGTCGAGGCCCGCTCGCCGGGGAGCGGGACGGTCCAGCGGTATCCTTTGACGTTCCGGCTGGCGCCGAGGATTGAAAGGATGAAGGAGGAAGGATGAAGGCGGAGGTGACAGGGTGACAGGGTGACAGGGTGACGAGGTGACAGGGTGACAACCGAAACGCGTTATCCCTCACTCTGTCATCCCTAGTCCGAATTCATCCTTCATCCTTCCTCTTTCATCCTTCACCAAGGAGGCCCCATGGCATTTCCAGACGAACGCGACCGAAACCTGATCCGGCATGCGGAGCAGGTGGAAAACTTGGCGACCGACCTGTGTGAATGGCTGGCCGAGTTCAATCCGTCCCGGAAGGCCGTGGACTTGCTTCCGATCGCCGAGGCCGACGAGTTCGAAGTCTTGCAGCTTCGGCGGTTGGCCGGCAACCTGTACACGTCGGCCAAGGTGCCGGTGGCGGCCGCCGTGTACGGGCCTTCGCAGGTCGGAAAGAGCCTGTTCATGGGGCAAGTGCTCAAGCCGCACAGCGAAGCCTACAGCCCGCTGGGACGTGACGAGCAGCACGGAGAGCCCGCCTATTTCAAAGACCTCTCTTTCGACAACGATCTGAACCCGCAAAGCGGCTCCAACGAAGCGACCGCCCTGGTCACGCGGTTTACCACGAAGGACCGCATCGCGGCCAGCGTGTCGCCGGAGTTTCCGGTGATGGTCCGAGCGTTGACTCGGGCGGAATGGCTGCGGGTGTTGGCCCGCGGTTTCCACGTGGAATGCACGACGCCGGGCCGTTCCTGGCAGCAGGCGCAACTGGAGGAGCTGTTCGAGGATCTCGGCCGCAGTTATCCCGGCCGCGGGGTCGACCGCAAGTGGCGGATGGACCTGCTGGACGCCTTCAGCTACATGCGCAACGTGGATCGGCGCGGCTTTCCCGCCAAGGAAGCGGTTTTGAGCGGTCTGATGAGCCGCTATCCGCTTTCCGAAGAGGGATACCAGGCCGCGGCCGCCGCGCTCTTCTGGGACAACTGGCAGTCGCTCACGAACCTCTTCGTCCGGATCAGCGATTTCCTGACCAGGCTCGCTTCGGCGGAGCACGATCCGGCGATCCTGACCCATTGGGCCGGCGTGCGATTCCTGCTGGACAGCCAACGGTCCAAATTCCACGAGCGGCGGATCTCCAAGTGCTTCACCCACGTGGCCTGGAACGACTTCCATCTCCGGGAGCGCGACGGCTGGTACGTGCTGGAGTATCATCCGGGAAGCGGTAACGGCACCGAGGACCAGGAAATCATCCAGGCCGGGATGCTGGAGCTGGTGATGCCGATCCTGCCCCACCGGCTCAACGACGACTGGCGGCGCGTCATCGAGCAGATGGATTTTCTGGACGTCCCCGGCATGCGCGCGGGCCGGCAGGGCGCCGAGCAGGGCAAACGCACCTCCGCCGAAACGGTCGACGAGCAAATGGAGATCGTCAAGCGAGGGAAGGTGGCCTACCTGTTCGAGCGGTATACCGAGGAGCTCCAGATTCAGACGCTCCTGCTTCTATCGCGGGGAGGCAACCTCGAAGTCACGGCCCAGATGAAGTATCACATCGACAAGTGGGGCAAGGCCCGCTACGGCGAGAAGACCTGGCCGCTTCGCGTCCGCGACGAGGTGCCCGCCCTGTTCGTCGGGATGACGGGCATCGATGAAGAGTTCCGCAACCGGGAAGAGTACGCCGATCGAGGGCTCTACGAACAACGCCTGGGCCAGTTGGTCGACGCCCTGGGAACCGTGATGATCGACTTCGGCGGACGGGGCAAGGCGTTCACCAACACCTATCCCATTCGTTACCCGGGCACGTGGGACACGACCCACGCGCAGCGCCAGGCCGAAGACCCCGAAAAATGGAACCGCGCCCGCAAGGCCTTCCTCGAATCGGAGATGGTCCACGCCTACATGCGATCCCCCGAGCAGCGATGGGACACCGCCATGCGCGACGACGACGGCGGGCTCTCGCTCATTAGCGCGGGGATTCGGGCGGTCACCACCGCCGACGACAAGCAGAACCAGCTCCAGCGGGAGATCGTGGAGATCAAGAACCGGCTGCTCCAGCTTTCCCGCGACTGGGTCGTCGATCCCGACGCCAACGTCGACCGCGAGAAGCGGATCGCCGCCGCCAGAAAGATCGTCGATTGGCTCGTCGCCGACGAGGCGGCCGCCTACTACCGCGTCCACGCCCTTCAGGAATCGCTCGGCGTCCAGGACGGCGACGAGCTGCACCTGGCCGACTGCATGGACATCGCCAGCCGGCGGCACGGCGATCCGCTGCCCCGGCACCTGAGGGAGTTTCTGCACGAATGGGCGACCGTGGCGGTTCCCAAGCGCTGGGAGGAGTACACCAGATCGCACGACGACGGCGGGCCGTGGCTGGACCCCAACGACCTGAACGCCTTTACCCGCTACCTGCGCGACTACCTGCTGACCGAAGAGGTCCTCGAAGAGCTGCTGCGGCGGTTGAGCCCGGTGGTGAACCTCAAGACCCGCGACGAAGCGGCCCGGCGAAGGGCACGACGCAAGTACACCCGCATCATCATGAACGACTACGTAATGAACCCGGGTCCCAGCATGACGCCGATCAAGTCGCCCCAAAAAGCCGCCGAAGACGGCGAAGGCGGTGATGGCGAGAGCAAGCAGGAAGCTCCCGAGGAAGCTCCCCGGGAAGACTACCGCCGTTTCGGGCTGATGGCCGGCTTCATCCAGCGGTGGACCGAGCGGCTTCCCCAAGCCCTGGCACAAGGAGCCGGAGAGCACGTTCAAATCCCGCCCGGGAATCCCGAGTTGATCGAAATCCTGGAGCCGTACGAAAAATAGCCGGACATCTTAACCCATAAAGCCGCGACCGGTGGTCGCGCCATTGCGGTGACGGCGGATCGCTGACTCACTCGACGAGAAACCGACATGCACGTACTGTTTGCCAACACGGGCGTTCAAATCGTCTGCGTCCCCTTGCGCGGCGGGGCCCGCTACACGACGGCCCAGATCGGCTACGGGTGGCAGCGATCGCGTTGTGGCTCGGGCGAGGAGGATGACAAGCCCAGGGCGTACCCGTACGTCCAGTGGCAGATCATCCAGGCGGGCACGACGAAGCTGTTTCTGGCCGTCGACACGACCTGCGGGGATCCCGAAGTCGGGTACTTC
>DATKZH010000367.1:0-2006 GCA_035528065.1 Thermoguttaceae bacterium
TTGGGAAAGTGGCCCTCAAGCAGGCCGAAGAAAGCCTGCGGGTGCTGGAAGCCACGACGCCTTTGGACCTGACCGCCGCCGAGCGCGCCGGGCGGATCGCCGAAGAGGACCTCGCCCGGCACCTCGAAGTGGACCGCCCGATGAACGAAAAGAGTGCACGGTTCATGCTCGAGGGTGCCCAGAATTCGCTTGAGTACGAAATGGAGGAGCTGCGCCAGTTGGAGAAGATGTATAACGCCGACGACCTGACGGAAGAGACGGAAGAAATCATCTTGAAGCGGCAGCGCAACGCGGTGAAGCGGGCCGAGTTCTCCCTGGAATTGGCGAAGATCCGCTGCGAGCAGGCGCTCGAGATCGGGTTGCCCCGCGACGACGAAGCCATCGAGGATTCCACGCTCCGGGCGAAACTGGCCCGAGCCAAGGCCAGGGTCACCTTGCCGCTGGCGCTCCGCGCCGAGAACATGGAACTCGAGAAGCTGAAGGTGGAACAAGCCCGCGGCAACGAGAAGCTGCAAAAGCTGTTGGCCGACCGGGAGGCGATGATCGTCACGGCGCCGGCCGACGGGATCGTCTACTACGGCCGCTGTGTCCGCGGCAAGTGGAGCGGCGCCGCCTCGGTTGCCGAAAAGCTCCGCCCCGGTGGAAGCATCTTGGCGAACGACGTCTTCATGACGATCGTCAAGCCGGGGCCGATGTTCGTCCGCGCCGCCGTGCCGGAGAAGGAACTCCACTGGATCCGTCCGGAGTTGAAGGGGACCGGCCGGCCGACCGCCTTCCCCGACATGCGGCTGGCTGCCGCCGTGGCCGAGGTCGACCCCATCCCCTCCAGCGCCGGGAGTTTCGAGGCCAGAATTAGGGTCTCCCTCAAGAAGCAGGCCGAAGCGATTATGCCCGGAATGGAATGCTCGGTGAAGCTCGTGCCCTACCTCAACAAAAAGGCCCTTACCGTTCCCGCCACGGCGCTGGGGACCGACCCGCTCGACGACCAGAAGCATTACGTTGTTCGAGTCGGCAAGGATGAAAAGCAAAAGAAGCAGCGAGTCGTGATCGGCAAGAAGGCCGGGGATCGGGTGGAGATCCTCAAGGGGCTCTCCGAAGGAGACGAGGTGCTCTTGGAGTATCCTAAAGACAAGCAGTAGCCGCGACGGCCGGCGGAAGCGGATCGGCCTATTTCCGGAAGGTAGCCTGCCGTGGACGACAACCCGTACCGCCCCCCACGCGAAACCGAACCCGATGGCAAACCCCGGCTTCGCTGGCGTTTCCGCCGGCCCAGCCCGTACTCGTGGCTGTTGTGGCTGGTGCTTTTGGTGACGGTGGTAGCGATGGTCGCCATCGGCTGGGCTGCGATGGTTCAGCTTCCGAGGTGACGTAACGCCGGGGAGACCAAGTGTCATGAAGAAACGCCTGCTGGGATTGCTGTGCATGGGAATCCTCTTGATCGGAGGCGCCCTGGCGTGCCGCCACTTCTGGTTCTCCCTGCCGGTGGGCGAAGGCCCCGCCGGTCCGCCGGTCCCAGGTGATCTGTTTGCCGAGACCTGGAGCGATCGGAAGGTCCTGTTGCTGGGGGTCGGCGACAGCATCACCGCCGGCCTGGGGGCAGCAAGTACCGACCATTCCTCTTTCAATCGACTGGTCGCCAACCCGAGCGACGAATTCCCCGACGTGCAGGGCATCTGCCTGTCGGCCGTATTGCCCAACCTCCGCACGGAGAACCTGGCCGTCTCGGGCAGCACCTCGATTTACCACGTCGAGATGCTCCGCGACGAGCTCGAAATCCAGGACCCCGACACCTTCGGCCTGGTGGTGATGACCAGCGGCGGGAACGACCTCATCCACAGCTACGGCCGGATGCCGCCCCGGGAAGGGGCCATGTACGGGGCCACCCTGGCCCAGGCCCAACCCTGGATCGACAACTTCCAGAAGCGACTCCACACCATGATCGACCTCCTGGAGGAGCGGTTCCCGGGAGGTTGCCTCATCTTTCTCGCCGACGTCTACGATCCCAC
>DATKZH010000368.1:0-4796 GCA_035528065.1 Thermoguttaceae bacterium
CCAACGCGGCGAAGCCCGCCTCGATTTTGTCCAGCACTTCCAGGCTGCCCGGGTCCTCGCTGATCCGCCGCCGGAGCAGGCCCAAGTACAACGCGACCGGGACCAGGTTGTTGCGGACCTCGTGGGCGATATGGGAGGCCATCTGTCCCAGGTCGGCCAGCCGGTTCTTGCGGGCCAGCTCCCGGTTCTTGACTTCCAGCTCGTCGGTCAGTCGACGGACTTCCGCCCGAAGCGCCTCGTGCGTCTGCTCCAGACGGACGGTTGCCTCCTGCCAGGCCGCCAAGACCGTCTCCAGGTCGGCGCTGCCGGCCGGCGTGAAGGGCTCGGGCAAGACGTGGTCCTCATTCATCAAGATGCTCCTTGTCCTCGGCACTCGGTTCGTTGTGTCAGGTGTTCAGCTTTCCGACGTCAGGTCGATCCGGCTCGCGGCGGGACGCGACTGGGCGGTGTAGGCCCCGCGGGCCTGGCCCGCCAGGTGCATCCCTTGGAGCTGGGCTGCCAGGTCGTCGCGGCGCCGGGTCAGCTCACGTTCGCTCTGCTTCTCCCGGGTCACGATTTCCCGGAGCAGTGTGTCGCACTCGTCCAACTGCCGGGCACACTCCTGCCGCTGGTCGGTCGTGCGCCAGCGGCGCTGGTCCGGGTCCTGATCGCGAAACGGGGCCAACTGCCGCTCGATCCCCTGCAACTCGACGAGCACCCGCTGCTTGGCGGCCAGCAGGTCCAACAGCTCCGTGGTCTGATCGGCCTTGACGAAATCGAGCTGCTTGCGGCCCATGTCGCGCAGCGTCGTCAAGCGGTCGCGCCTCCCACGTATCAGTTCGGCGAGCAAATCGGTGTCAAGTGTCGTCATGGTTTGCTGAGAATGTGAGTACTAGACGCGATTGCTCCTACTCGTTCCCAAGCTCCGGCTTGGGAACCAGAAAAGCTCCTGACTTCTGACCCGTGACTCCCCACTCCTTGCTCCCTGCTCCCTGCTCCCAAATCCCAACTCTCCCCTCACAAACTGGCAAGCGAATCAAGCACACCGAGCCACTCGTCCGCCCCGTGAATCGTGGTCCGTTCGAAATCCGCTTGGCTCCCGATGCGATCCAATACCACCTTGGCCTGTTCGATGGTCCTTCGGACTTGTTCGGGCTTGTCGAGGCGATGGTACGCCCGGGCGATCTGCACGTAGGCCTCGAGTGTCTCCGGCTCATTCGGATAGCGGCCCGTGGCCAGCGTGCTGGCTTGGATGGCTTCGTCATCTTGTCCCAGGTCGAACAGGGCGCTGCCGATCGAGAAGTAGCAGTTCCGCAGCAGGGACTTCTCCATCCGGCTCAACTCGGCCGTCTTCTCGCGCTGGTTCAGCGCGTCGCGGGCCTGCCGGTACTGGTCCAGAGCAGCCAGCAGACACTCGGTCGTCTGTTTGGAGAAGGCACGCCGCACGCTCTCGATCAGATCCTCGTTGAGCTTCGCCTCCGTCAGCTTGGCCCGTCGGCGGTAGGAGTCGGCGATCAGATAGCGGGCTTCGATCGCTTGCGGCGAGTCGGGATACCGGTCGACCGCCTCTTCCAAGCGGAGGATTGCCTTCTCGTGCCGGCCCGTGACGTGGAGCATCCGTCCCAGGCTGAACAGCGAGTCGCGCCATTCGCGGCTATCGGGAGTGAGGAATTCTCCGCTGAGATTTTCCTCCAACAGCGCCTGGGCCTTCTCGAGATCTCCCTTTTCCTGATAGGCTTGGCTCGCGGCCAGCCGGGCACGGAAGGAGGCCGCGTCGCGAGGATGAAACTCGATGCACTCTTCAAACGTGGTGATCGCCTCGTCGACTTGGCCCACCGCCAATCGCGCTTCGCCCAGGTTGACCAGCGCCAGGGGGTGCCTGCGCCGGGGCCGGCTCTTCAGGTACTCCTGGAGAACCTCGACGGCTTTCTCGTACCCTTGCCCTTCCAGATAGCACTCGGCGCCGTCCCACAGGTCGTCGCTGTAGTGGCTCGTGGTGACGCGGTGTTCGGCCAGCCTTTCGAACGTGCGCCCGGCGCGTCGCAACTGGGTGCGCCCTTCGCGCAGAAGCGGGGCCGCTTTGCTGAGCGGCAGATCATCGGCACGCGCCAACAGGCTCCGCCCCCAGAGCTGGTAGGTCTCGGCCGTCAGCTCGATCGTTCTGGCGCGGGAGAAGACCGGGTAAAAGAGCCGCGTGAGCTCGAGGCAGGTCTCGAAGTCCTCCGCGTCACGGTAGTGTTGCTGGGCTTGCAGCAGCCCCGCCCGCAGGTCGTCGAGCGAAAGCCACGGGTTGCTGTACTGCTTCACGTCGCCGATCGTTCCCAGGGCCTGACGATAGGCGGCCAAGGCCTCCCGGTCGCGACCCAGCCGCCGCGCCAGCTCGGCGATCTGGAAACCCGCGGCCGTGGCTTCGGGCGTGCTCACGTACTTGCGCCGCGTGCGTGCGAACTGGCTCAGGGCGGCGCGGGCGTCGCCGAGCTCCAGGTAGCAGACGCCGATCAGGTACATCGCTTTGCGGCTGGCCTGGGCCGCCAGCGTGTCGCGTCCCTGGGCAAGCCGCAGTGTCTTGATCGCCGCGTGGTACTTCTGGAAAGCCCGCTCTTTGTCCTCCTCCGTGGCGTCAGCCGCGCTCTTCAGGGCCCGGGCCTCGTGCACCAGGAGTCGTCCGCGGATCACAACCGCCTCGACGTGGCTCTTGGCCTCCGGGGGGATTTGGTCCAGCGTTTCCTCGCACTCCGAGGTCTTGCCCAGTCGCAGCAGGATCTCCGCGCGCTGGAGCAAGCCCTGGTGCCGGGCTTCGTCGGCCAGGGTTTGGTCGGCCAGGCAGATCGCGTTGTGCTCCGCCGCCTCCAGCAGCTTCGGATTGGCGTCTTCCAGGTAGGCGGCAGCGAGCAAGCGGTGGATCTCGGTCCGCCTTCGGGGATTGGCCTCCAGAGCCTGCCGGAGCACGAGGCGGCCGGCGGCCATCTGCCCGGTCAGGTAGAGACTCCTGCCCAGCAGGTAGAGTCCTTCGCCTTCGCGGCCCGGGGGAAACCCCAGGTCTTGGGCTTCCTCGAGGTATCGAGCGGCGACCAGGTTGAGGGGCTCTTTCTCGACCCTCCAGGCGTCCTCGGCTTCGTAGGCGGCCGCGGCCCCGAGCAGGAAAGAGGGGGCCCCGAGCGGATCGTCGGGGGAAAGTCGGCCGTCGCGAAGGGCCTCGGCCATCTGCCGTGCTTCCTCATAGGCGCCGCGGTCCAACGCGTCCATCGCCCGATCGAGGGTCGGGTCCTCGGGCCCTGCGGAGCCTGCCGCCAGCAGCCAGAACGTGACCGCGCCCCCCACGGCGAGCGCACCTGCCCCGGCAACCAGGCCCGCCATGACCCGATGGGCCTGGACCCAGTCGAACGCTCCGCGCGGTGCCTCGGCCAGCGACGCGAGCCACGACGGGCGCGTCGGTCCGGACGTTTCGCGGCGTTCACCCTCGGACGGTTCCGGCGGCATGCAGGCTTCCTATTCGTCCCGATGACCCAAAGCGCGAACCGATCCCGTGCAGCACGCGCGGTCGGGCCACGACAGCCAAATGTGCGCACGAGGACTAGCGAAAGCGTTCACTCCGCGGTGGACGACGATCCGAGCGGACCTTGGCCGACGGCGGACCGGATGAGACGAGGAAAAGGTGGGCGTATGTACTCGAAAAAGGCAGCGAGTGTCAATGCCCGTTTCCCCCGCGTGCTAGCACTGCCGGCGCCCGGCCGGCGTCGGGGCTTCCCCGTGGGTATGCGCAGGGCGGGGCGCAATGCGGCTTCCTCGCTCCAGGGAAGCGCATGCGTAGCCCAGAGGGAAGGTCAAGGGACGGATCCCGAGAAGTCACCGAGTCGGCAGGTCATCCCACGGATCGGGCTCGCCGTCGGCGATCGTGAACAGGCTCCGAAGGGTCTCGGGGGCCGTGTCGCTCGGGAGGAAGTGGACCGAGCCGTCGGCCAGGAGGACGCACGCCCCTCCGATGTGCCTGCTGGTGATGCCTTGCCCGGACTTCGGGTTGATCGCCAGCTCCAGCTCCTCCAGCTTCAGATCTCGCGGCTCCATCCAGTGGATGCCGGAGTCGAGCACCTCGACGATCAGGATGGAGTTCGATGCCCCATCTTTGAAGTCCGCGATCCTCGTCTGCCCGGGGACGGGCCAGGCCGTGCCCGGGCCGACCACGGCGAGGTAGCTGGTCGTCGTGGCGGGCACGCTGGGGTCCGCCGCCTCCACGGGACAGCGATAGACGTACATTTGCCTGCTGTGGAGCTTGCGATTGTTCGGCCCGTCCCACGGTTCGTCGAAGCGATACTCATCGTACGTCGAGCTGCTCTCGAGGAAGGGCAGGACCGCCATCCTCCAACTGTGCCAGGACTTGCCATCCGGGCCGCAGACATGGGCGAATGGGAAGCACCGGTACACGTCGTGGTAGTTGTGCAGCGCCAAGCCGATTTGCTTGAGGTTGTTCGTACACACCGCCCGTTGCTGCTCCCGAAAGATCCTCCGCACGAGCGGCACCAGGATGCCGAGCGCCAAGGCGAACACGGTCACGCCGATCAGCATCGTGCGAAGGCTGAACTGAAACGGCTTCTCACGGGGCGGCAGGCCGGTTTCTGATGACGGAGCATCGCTCATCGCATCACGCTTGGAATGAGTTGCACGCGTGGGTCTCGCTTCGCTCGACCCATCTATGGGAACGCTTTTGTCAACCAGGTAGTTTGTTGTTATTTGCTTGTTGCGAACTGGTGAGCGTGCGGGGCTGTCCACGAGGCCTCAAGGGCGAGGGCTCAACCATCTATTCGGGATCGCCGCTACGG
>DATKZH010000369.1:0-4909 GCA_035528065.1 Thermoguttaceae bacterium
GCGCATCGCGAGGGCTCGGTCTACATGGTCGACGTGCCCGAGAGGCTTGATCAGCGGCCCACCGTGCTGCCCGCTGATCCGCAAGGCCGGCTCTTTCCAGACACCCCCGCCGCGACAATCGTGACGCCAAAAATGACGCCAAAAATGACGCCATCCGTGTCGTCTGACGACAGCCGTGACGACAGAAATGACGCCAAAAATGACGCGACCGGCACGATCCCAATGGGGGAGCGCGGCGGGGAAACCCCACGCGCGCGATCATTTCTTTTCTTGTCATTTCAAGAAATGGAAAAGCCGACGGAGGAGGAGGTCGTAGCCGAATGGGCCAGTCTCCGCCCGACCTGCCGTGCCATTCGTGAGGCGCTCGATGTGACGCCCGACCGCAGGGACCACTCCTTGTTCGTTCGGGTCGCTTGGCTGGCGAGACACGCCATTAACCGCCAGTGGGTAGACTTCGCCCTGGAGAAGACCGCGGAAAAGGGATTGCCGTCCAAGGATCGGGTGAAGTACTTCCTCTGCGTGCTCGCATACCAGCTCTACGAACGCGAGACCAGCGAGCGCCCTACGACCGCGGCAAAGCGCAGCGCGGCCAGGTCGGAATTCGGGAAGTTGCTCGATTGCATCCCGGTGCCCGAAGGGACGATGCCCCGACCGCAGGTGGGTCGGCACGATCCCGCCGTCGACGACGGGGACGGAGGGTGCAAACCTCTGAGCGAGTCGACTGCTGAGGACCGTGACGAGGCACGGCGCGTGATTGCTGATATTCGGGCCGGGTTGGCAAAACTGAAGACCGACGGCCACAACGAGAAGGGGGGTGGGTGATGAAAACCAACATGCCTCTTTTCGATCAGGCGGAGGCACCGGCCGCAACCCGACGGGAGGCGGCCGAGCGGATCGCACCGTTCGTCCACGACCAGCGGGGCGCCGTGCTGGCGTTCGTTCGCGCACAGGGGAGGCGCGGCGCGATCGACCAGGAAATAACCGAGGCCCTGGGGATCTGCGCGGACAGTTGCCGCGGAAGGCGGGTGGAGCTGGTCCAAGCCGGCAAGCTGGTTGACTCCGAACAGCGGCGTCCGACCAGGAGCGGCCGGCGGGCGGTCTGTTGGATCGCCGTCGACCAGGCCGAGACATCGGAGCGACCGGCGGCCGGCGATCGACCCTCGACACGATCGGCCCCGCGGACGTCGACGTCCGACCGGCCGGCCGTCGACCAGCCAGCGACACGATCGGCGGCGCCGGCCGAGCCCGCGGCCGAGGCCGTCGACGCGCCCGCCGGCGAGGCACCGACGGAGGTCGAGGTTTGCCCGAAATGCGGCGGGCGGCGGTTCGTCGACGTGCCGATCGGTGGTGGCCGATCGGTTCGGCGTGATTGCGCGCGGTGCAAGGCGTTTATCCAGTTTGTCGTCTGGAACGGAGCGCCGGTCAAACCCCGCCGGAGCACGGGCGTCATGGCCCGGCGGGCGGCCGGCGGGCGGCCGGCGAGGAAAGAGGAGACCTAGAGTGATTTACCTAGCGAGCCCCTACTCGGACCCGAACCCAGCGATTCGCGAGCAACGCTTCCGGATCGTCTGCCAGGTTGCGGCGGCGATGCTCCGGGCCGGCGCGCTGGTCTTCTCGCCGATCGCCCATTCCATTCCGATAGCCGAACACGGCACGGCCCCGAATACCTGGGCCTTCTGGAAGGGCCTAGACCTGGAGATGCTCGCGAGATCTGACGAGGTGGTCGTGTTGAAACTCCCGGGCTGGGATCGAAGCCAAGGAGTCCAAGCCGAGGTTGTCCGGGCCCGGGCGTTAGGCAAGCCGGTCTCCTACGTCGAGGCCGGCGACGTGACCGGCCGGGCGGGCCGGCGGCGGAGACCCGGGCCCCCGATGGGACTAATTCCGGGCTGTTATGATGAAAGGTGAGTAGGGATGGCTCTGCATACCACCGCACCCAAATCGGGAGATCCACATGTCCACCGCACCAGCAATCGACCCCTCGCTCCAGTGGATTGCCGTGACCGACGTTGCCAGTCTCCTTGGAGTGGCGACTTCCACCATCCGCAGGTGGGCGGAAGCGGGCGTCATTCCCAAACCCCACAAGATCGGCGGCCGATCCCTCTGGTCCCTGCAAGAGCTACGAGCCTGGCAGGATTCGCTTCTCCAGCACACCGCGGGCGGCCCTGGGGTATTTGCCTAACGTCCCGAGACGACGACACGATCACCAATTTTCTCAACAGGAGCAAGTAAAAATGAGCACGGACACGAAAACACAACCCGCCACCGATACTTTGGCCGAACTGGTGGCCGAGACCGAGACCACCTATCGCAACCTCGTCACCGCCATGGCGCACGGCCAGGCGGCCGACCGGGACGAGCTGCTTCGCGTGGCCAGCGCCACCGGCCGAGACCTGGCCACGGTGCGAACCCACCGGGACCGGCTCAAGGCGAGATTCGCGGCAGGCGAACAGCTCGCGGACGAGAGCGCGATCACGCAGCGGGTTCAAAACTCGCAGGCCGCGGCCGAACAGGCCCAGGAGAAACTGGACCGCGCTCGAGAGAAAGCGACGAAGATCGTTGCCGACGCGACCCAAGCGGTCGAGCAGGCAAATGCCGATCACGGCGAGGCGTTCTCCAAGGCGCAACGGGTCTTGGATGATGCCAGGAGGACCCTCGCAGAGAGCGCGGATCCCGCGATCGACCGGGAGGCAACCACCCTACGCAAAGGGTTGGGGTTGAACCAACTGGAGGCCGCCAAAGGCCACAACCCGGGGTTGCGGTTGCAAGTCGTGGAGAAGGAGGCGGCAATGCGATCGCTGGGCGAGCGCAAGCTCGATCCCATCGCCGGCATGAATTGGAGCTGACACCGCCAGGCCGATCCCCTCACTTCCCGAAAGGCGATTCCATGACAGACACCGCCGCGGTCCGGCAGACGCCGAGGATCTATCGGGCTGTTACGACCACGCCCTGGGCAATCGCCCCGGCCAAGCTCGCGGAGATCGGCGAGTTCATCGCAATGCGATCGCGTGGCGTGCCGCTCGAAAGGGCGGAGGTCGAGTTCGCGTTGGACGGGCGGCCGCGCCCGCGTGACGACGCCGATCCTCCCTATCGACTGATCGACCGAGTGGCCCTGATCTCGCTTTACGGCGTCATTTTGCCGCGCGCCAATCTGCTGCTGCAATTTTCCGGAGGCACCTCCACGCAACTCTTCTCGCAGGCGGTAGAGCAGGCCGTCGCCGATGAAGAGGTCGAGACGATCGTGCTCGACGTAGACTCACCGGGCGGTTCCGTTGTGGGCGTCCAAGAGGCCGCCGACACGGTCCGTTGGGCGACGGCGCGTAAGAAGGTCGTTGCAGTTGCTACCTCCCAAATGGCATCCGCGGCGTATTGGATCGGCGCGGCCGCCGGCGAGGTCGTGGCGTCGCTAAGCTCGCAAGTCGGGTCGATTGGGGTGTATTCGCTTCACCTCGACCAGAGCCGACGAGACAAAAAAGAGGGGTTGAGGGTCACTGTGATTCAGCGCGGGCAGTTCAAGACCGACGGCATCCCACACAAGCGCTTGACTGAGCAGGGGCGGAATACCCTACAAGAGCAAGTCGACGCTTATTACTCGATGTTTGTTCACTCGCTGGCCGTCGACCGCAGGGTGAGTGTGGCCACCGTCGAAACCGATTTCGGGCAGGGCAAGACCTTTCTTGCCCAGCAAGCGACGTTGGCCGGGATGGTCGACCGGGTTGGCACACTGGGGGAAATCGTCGGGGAGCTACGTCGACCCCAAGCGGCCCGGTCTCCACTGGCTACCTCAGGCCGTTACCGGACGCTCGCAAATCGTATTCGCCTGCTCGAAATGGCGCGCGCAGAAGGGGACCTGTCGACGGAAGCCGAGCTCGACGTAACAAAGCGAGAACTCGCGGCGCTCGAATCCGGCGCCCCGAACTGATTCTGATTATCGCACGCGGACCTGCGGCATGTTCGACTGGAAAACCGAAGCCACAGAGCTGATCCGCACGGCCGATCCGCATCGGGCGGGTGAGCCGATCTACCTGATTCCCGCCTGCAAGGCACGTCGCTTCGTCACGTTGCCGGCAAACGTGGCCGGCTTCACCAGTCTTGCACTCGCCTACCGCCTGCGACCGTTGCTCGATTGGCAGGGCTGGGGCTTCTGCACCGTGCTGCACCTGGGAGCCTTTCGGCGGGTTTTGCACCTTCTCGCGGCGGCCCTTCACGAGTACGCCCATCACGTCTGCGGCGTGGCCGAGGTCGGGATGGTCGCCGATTGGCTCGGACACCCGGCGGCCGACTGCTACCTCCGACTGGAACAGACGTGGACCGCTGAAACGCGGCCACCGCACCCGCGGCCGGCGTGCGTGCCCAACCCAGCCGAGCCGCCTTGGCATCATCACGACGCGAGGTTTCGTCGGATCGCGGTGCACCTTGCCCATCGCCTGCGCTTCGCCTGGCCCGGCGACGTGGCCGACATCATCCACCAGGATTACGGGTTGGCCAGCACGCTGGCCTACCGATCGGTACTGGGGCATGAACCCCAGGCCCGACAAAGCGAACCTCTCGCAGCGATTGCCGCGAGCCCCGCGCCGCCGGCGTTCGAGGAGTTCGCAGCGTGGGACGCCGAGCGGGCGGCCGCTGCACTCAACCCCCGTGGGTCCTTCCCCGGGGGGGGGCCTAGCGCGGGGCCCCAAGGGGATTTCGCGGAAAAGACGGCCTTCAGAAAAATTTTGGGTAAGTAAGTAATCGGACTGACGACCCCCCCTAAAGAGGCAAGAGGCAAACCATGGCCATCAACGTAGTTTGGACTGCCGATGCCAAGGTCGCGATCCGCGAGGCCGAGAAAGTTTCGCGAGCGACCGAGCGGATGGAGGCCCAGTATAGAAGGCTGACCGGGACCAGTACGAATGCGGCCGACATCCAGGCC
>DATKZH010000370.1:0-2409 GCA_035528065.1 Thermoguttaceae bacterium
CGCCGGCGAGGTGGTCGCCTCGCCAAGCTCGCAAGTCGGGTCGGTTGGCGTGTATTCCCTTCACTTCGATCAGAGCCGACGCGATGAGAAGGAAGGCATGAAAGTTACGGTCATTCAGCGCGGGCAATATAAGACCGACGGCATCCCGCACAAGCCCTTGACCGATCAGGGACGGAATACCCTACAGGAGCAAGTCGATAGCTACTACTCGATGTTCGTTCACTCGCTGGCCATCGACCGCAAGGTCAGTCTGGCCACCGTCGAAACCAATTTCGGGCAGGGCAAGACCTTTCTTGCCCAGCAAGCGACGTTGGCCGGGATGGTCGACCGGGTCAGCACACTGGGGGAAATCCTCGGGGAGCTACGTCGACCGGCCCGGTCTCCACTGGCTACCTCAGGCCGTTACCGGACGCTCGCAAATCGTATTCGCCTGCTCGAAATGGCGTGTGCGGAAGGGGACCCGTCGACGAAAACCGAGCTCGACGTGACAAGGCGAGAGCTCGCGGCGCTGGAATCCAAGCCAAGGAACTGACGAGGCAGCGATGCCCGAACCGGAACGTGACTGGAGGAAGACAGCGGCCGAGCTGATCGACGCGGCCGATCCCCACCGCAACCCGCGGCCGGTCTACCTCCTGGATGAAACGGAAGCCGAGGGGCTCACCACCTGGGAACCGACCTGGTGGGCGTTCACCTCGCCCATACTCTACTGCGAGTTATACGAGGCGATCCCCCGCCCGAGAGGCTACGGGTTCACCGCCGTGATCTGTCACCCCGACGCGCGAACCGAGGATACGCTGCCGGGGACGATCCTGCACGAATACGCTCACTATATCGCAGACAAGTTCTACCAAGCCACTCGGCCGATGCTCACCTGTCCGGCCGATCAGCTCACCGCGGAGATGGGGCGGTTCTACGTCGCGGCGATCGACGCGGCGTCGGGGAACGTGCCTTGGGTCGACCACGGCGACCACGGAGCGGCGTTTATTCGCATCGCGTGCCACCTCGCGTATCGCACTTGGAAGCTCTGGCCCGGCGACCTTCTGGACATCATCCATCGCGACTACGGCCTCAGCACGCTGGCCTACCGATCGGTACTGGGGCATGAACCCCAGGCCCGACAAAGCGAACCTCTCGCGGCGATCGCCGCGAGCCTCGCGCCACCGGAGTTCCAGGAGTTTGCAGTATGGGACGCCGAGCGGGCGAGAGCTTCGCGTAGGGCGATCACACCTGAATCATCGGCATACCCCTGTGGGTCCTTCCCCCGGGGGGGGCCTAGCGCGGGACCCCAAGGCGATTTGGCGGAAAAGACGGCCGTGATAAAAAAGGGTACCCCACGCACCACACTTTTGCAGCAGTCGAAATGAAGAGAACCTCGAAAAGCGAAGCCTCAAAGGCACGGCGGCGGCCACCCTGGAAAGTGGGGACCCAACAAGAGGTTGCCGATTTCTTCGGCAAGAGCCTCGACACCATTAAGGGGGAGTGGAGGCCCAAGGGGATGCCCGGCCGAGCCCATCACTGGAATCTCGCCGAAATTCTCGCCTGGCGCGATCAGCGGTTCGGATACGGCGACGCGCCACCCCCCCCGGTGGAGGGCGACGAGACCCGGGCGCAGGCCGAGCGGCGTCGGGCGATCGCCGAAGCCAACCTCAAGGAGATCCGGGCGCGGGAGGCCGCCGGCGAGCTCGTCCCGGCCGAGGCGGTCCGGCGGCTTTTCGTGCAGCACGTGGGCGAGGCCCGGGCCATCTTCGAGCAGGTGCCCGACCGGGTGATCGCCGCCTTGCCGCAAGCGCTGAAGGCGGGCGTGCGCAAGCGGATCCACGCCGACATGCGGCGGATCGTCGACGACGTGTGTGAGACCCTGGCCGACTTGCTGGCCGAGACGCAACCATGAACAAATCCGGGATGGAACACGTCGAGCTCCGCACCGATCCCTTTCCGTACGTCCGCGTCACGGACGCGGCCGGTGATCTTCGCGTCGCTATCCAGCCGTCGGAAAACGGCCCGATCACGCTGTTTTTCAACCACGAGGGCATTGCGGTGGGCGGGGTGACGTTCACTCCCGACGGCCGGCTGCAAGTCATGCTCACCGACGAGGCCGGGGCGCCCCGGGCGTCGATCTTCCTCGGAGACGACGGCGAACCGATCGTCGCCAGCGTCGACGGGGAGGGACCGGACGTCCATATCACGAACATCCGCCCCGCCTGTGACCCGCCCCCAAGTGTTGACCGCTTCCCATCATACAATTAACGACAGAGGGGCGAACTCACTATGGCCATCAACGTAGTTTGGACTGCCGATGCCAAGGTCGCGATCCGCGAGGCCGAGAAAGTTTCGCGAGCGACCGAGCGGATGGAGGCCCAGTATAGAAGGCTGACCGGGACCAGTACGAATGCGGCCGACATCCAGGCC
>DATKZH010000371.1:0-4342 GCA_035528065.1 Thermoguttaceae bacterium
GTCACGACTTGATCCAGCGTAGCGTTGTTGAACAGGGCGTCCTCTGCCGCGTACTGGTCGAAGGTAGCTTGCATTCGTGTGAGGACGCTGGTAGCAACGTCAGTCACGTTCTGCCCCAGTTTGTAGACGACGGAGAACGATCGCCGAAGGACGACGTCGGCGTCTTCGCGGAGCGTCAACTGAAACGTGATGTTCCAGCATTTCGGCATCCGCAACGAGACGCCTTGCTTTTCTACTGTAGCCGTGAGTGCCATCAATTCATCCTCCCACAACAAACTCCGACCGGGCGGGCCGAGCGAGAAACCCAACCCGGCCGGAGCGTTCCCAATCACTTACGCAAGTCGGCTAACGGGTGGCAGTGCCACCAGCCGAGTCAACCGCAGGCCAGGTGTCAGGCGTGCAAAGCGTCTCGCCGGAGCTGCTGTGTCCGCAGGTGCCGGAGCTGATCAGCATGTACCGCGGATTGCTTACCGCAGCCACGCCACGCTCAGTCCCCTTGAACTGCGCCACAATGTCCCGATCCCATTCGTCCTGGGCGTTTGGCGGCGCCCGCAACGTCTGGATCGGCCAGTTCTCCCGGTAGGAGAACGCCTTCTTGAAGTCGCCCAACCACCACAACTCGTTCGGCGTGCCGAAGTCGTGAGTCGCAGCGGCTTCCGCCCGGCACAGCACACCCATGTCGATCAGCGTGTAGCTGCGGGCGCTCTTCGGGTTCGGGCTGACCGTGACCACGCCACCGGCCGTCGTGTGCCGCACATCCATCGCGTTGAGGATCCGCAGGGCGTTGGCGTAGGCAGCCGGCATGACGCCGATCTGCCGCCCGCCGATCGAAATCGGCTGGCTGGTGTTCGGATCGGTCATGCCCTGGAAGAGCTGCTCGGCGATGTCGATGTTGGTCCAATCGACCAGGTTCTGGCTGTGGATGTTGGTCCACGGGTTCCCGGCTGCACCTGGGTAATAGGTGTCGTATGCCGTTCCCTGCCAGTTGTAGTTGGACGTGATGCCGAGCACCATCTGGTAGATCTCCCGGGCCTTGCGGTAACCGAGCACCTCGCCGACCTTGCCGGCACGTTCGAGGACTTGGCCCGTGCGGTCGAAGAACACCGCCTCGCGGGTGATCGGTACGATCAAGCCGTACTTATGCCCGCGGGGCATGTCCTGGTAGTCCTCGCCAAATCCCACGCGGGGATACGGCAATCCTTCCTGAATCGGCTCGGCCACGTCGCCTAGCCCAGCGAAGCCCGGCTTGCGCTCAAGGTCGTTCGTGATGTTCGGCTCCGTCGTGACCAGCTCGTTAGCCGGACCGATGGCAAGCTCGTATTCGTCGATCATCCGGGTCGTCACAACCCGGCCGGTGATCTCGGCAAACGCCGTCGAGTCGACGCCGTCGCCGGCTTCGGTCAACAGGACCTGCGGATCGCGTCGTGCGTCCAGCACTCGGCGCTCGCCGAAACATACACACGCCGTCTCGAAGAGGCTCAGATCTGCGGGCTCCAGGTGCCCTTCGACCTTTGGATCGAAGGCACTGCACACCTCCGCGATGAATTCGCGCGAGGTCATCGCGCCCTTCATCTTCTGCATTTCTCTGTAATTGATTCCGGGCATGATAGCCCTCCTGTTCTGGGTAGCGGTTCAATGGGCCATTGCCCACGGAAGCCACGGTTGTTTCGTTACGTGCCGGACGAGCTGGAGCTGGTGAAGTGGTCGTCCTGTTCGATCTCGCAGCAGGTCATAATCCTGGTGCAGAGCTTCAACTCGATCTCGACGTCTCCTGCACGGGCCGGTTTGTTGAGCAACCCGACGGCCCGCTCCATGCTTGTCAACGGGACCTGCTCGACTTGCTGGTCAAGCAACGCGGTTCCGGCGGCGTTTTCGTCAACACCGAACGGAATCCCAAGCGGCAGTGCCGCAGCCAGCGCGGCGACCGTATACTTGAAGACGCCGTCCGTATCCACGCGAATGACTGCCACGTCGGCCGGATCGTGGCTGGCGCGGTGCCGCTGAGCAGCGACGCCCAGGAACCGGTACGCGAAATAGTGCTGGTTGGCCCCGAGACTCGCCCGGTCGGCAATCGTAGACGCCGGGCGTGCCAGGCCGTCGGCATACTCCATGTAGAGCAGGTCGCCGATCTCGACATCTTCCGTCGCTTGCACCGGGCACTCGACGGGGTTGGTTTCCCCATGATGGTATCGCATGACGTTTGCCATGAGATGTCCTCCTGTAAACGATGTGTCAGTTGTGGCGCACCCGTGGGCCGCCGTTGTGGGTCCTACTTCCGCAGCCGGTTGGCCACGTCCGCGGGCTTGGCCCGCTCGCCCTTGCCTTCGGTGAGGCCCTGCTCGGTACTGAGCGGCCTGCCCGAGCCGTCCATCTTGGCGATCGCCTGGCGGTCTTCGATCAGCGCCTTGCGGGCTGCGGGGTCCTTTGCTCCATAGAGCTGCTCGCGGAATACGTCGGAAACAATCGGCTCGGGCAGCTTGGCCTCGGCCAGTTCCTTCTCGACGGTCACCTTCAGGGCGGCCATCGTCTCGGCTGCCTTCAGGCGATCGTTTTCCTCGGTGAGCGTTTTGATCGTGGCGGCGTTCTTTGCCGCCTCCGTTTTCACGGATTCGGAATTGACGTGCTCCTTGACGGCCGTCTCGCGGATCGACTTTAGCAAGTCGGGCTGATCGGCCTGGAGCGATTCGAGGGTTGCTGGCATATCGCCATCCTCCGTATCTTGGTCCTGGGCATGTTCGTACAGCCCTTTCGTGGTTGCGGGGTCGGCGACCAGATCGACCGACTGAACCCGCGTGATTTCTTCTACGACGACCTTGCCGTTCGATCGGGAAACCTTCGCCGCGACGTTGTGGCTGAACCCGACGTTCTCCGGCGAGTGCTCGGCATCCCAGAAAAGCTGCTCGGCGATCGGGTGCTTGGGGTTGAAGTGGAAGTCGGCGAACAGGCCGCCATCCCCCTGGCCGATCCGGACCTCCCGCATCGTGCCCAGCCGGTCGCGATAGTCGCGGGGCTGCGTCGGGTTCCCGTCCGGGTGGTTCAGATTGACCTTCGAGCCCTCGTAGAGCCGGGCTGCTGCCGCGATCGTCTGCTTGGGGTAGGTCCGGCCATTGGCCGATTCCAGGCCGAGGATCTTGACGCCCTCGATAATGCCCTTTTCCCGGTCGACCTTCAGGCGAACCCCCCGGCTGTCGGTGAATTCGCAGATTTCGCAGTCTTCGCACTTGGCTTTCGTGCTCATAGAATCGGCCTCCGCCGCCGTGGGGCAAAAGAAAAGGGGCCGAGCGATCTCTCGCGCGGCCCCTGGACGGGCTGCGAAGGGTCCAGCTTCTCCCGATGTACGGTCGGTTCAGCCGATCTAGGCCGGCGGGTGAACGCCGGCCCCAATTCCGTGTTACGTTGTCATTGTTGGATTAGGGGGGGGTGGCTGTCAAGGGGGATTTCGGGGATTATTAGCCAAACCGGGCTTCGTATACGGGGGTCTCGATCTTCTCCTCGATCTTGTCCAGCCGCTCCAGGATGGCCACCTGGGCCTCCATAATGGCTCGCTGATTCGCCAGCCCCCTTGTCCTGAGTTCGTAGGGCGATGAAGGTAGCCGCATCTTCACAGCGCCCGTCACCGTGTTCATTTCCCGGGCCGGGGTCTGCGCAGTGAGCATCTTCTCGGTCTCTGCCAAGCAAGTCTTTAATCTGTCAGTCATTTCGCTCTCCTCGTGGTTATCGCCCCGCATCAGCCCGCTTCTTCGCCGCAGCATACGTCCCCAGATTCGCCGGTGGCAGCCCAGCCGTCAAGTCGGCCTCCAGGCCCGGGATGGTGTAGCAGAGGCAGTTCGGCCCCAGCGGTATCATCGGCAGCGGGTTCCCGTCGCTCCGCACCCAGCCCGAGCCCGTCTTGTGGTAGACCCCCTCCTGGGCTATGTGATCATCTCGGCTGTCCGGCGTGTGGGCATTGAAAAACTCGATCGTGCCGAACAGGTCCCGATCCGCCTCGATCGTGGCTTGCAGCCCGGCCTCGGCAATCCGCACCCCCTCCGTGCGGGCTATCCGCTGGGCCTTGTAGTTGATCCCGGCCGCCGAGCCGTCTGGGTTACGCTCGATCAGCGACCGGATGGCTGTGGATAGCTCACCGATGCTCGAAGCCCCTGTAGGGGCCGTGACGTGCGTCAGGATCGATTGTCGCAGTGATGCCAGGTCATTGCCGATAACGGTCTTGATCCGGCGCATAGCGTCCAGGCCGTCGGGTGCCGTCGTGCTGTTCAGGATGGCGTTTACGTCCGGCACGCTGGGGGGCGGGAATTCGAGCCGCCGGATGATCTCCATAGCCTCTTCGCGGGTGGCCGCCCCG
>DATKZH010000372.1:0-40422 GCA_035528065.1 Thermoguttaceae bacterium
CGGCGACTCCGCTTCGGCCTACGGCCTCCGCTTCGTCGCCGCCCCAACCGGCCAGTGGCTGACGTCAACACGGAATCGTAGTAGCGTAACTTTCCAGGAGACCAACGCCAATTCTAACAATCAGAGGGACATCCGACCGGATGTCGCCGATGATCGAACCTTCGAAGCGGATTTCGGTCCCGGAGTAGAGATTGCCTTTGTCGAGCTTCCAGATTTCGCTGCCCTCGTGGCGAAATACGTCACCTCGAATCTCCCCGACAATGTTGCCATCCTTGCGAACCTGATCGCCGTCGAAGTTCCCCACGACGGAACCCTCCTTGACGATCTCGTCGCCTCGAATGTAGAGGATGATCACGCCGTCTTTCGAGATGGCCGTCGCACCGGCGTATGGATCGGACATGGCTTCGTCCCTTTTCTTTGATAGAACATACTGATGCTCTGGAAAGTTGATTCGCAGAACCGGCGTCAGGAAAGGACGAACCGTGACGTTCGGGTATTCCTTCTCTACCTCGGTGCTGATATCAGTCAGGTGTACCTCACCATCGACGCACTGCCAATGACCTTCGATCCGAGGTACGGTGGCGTCTTCTCCGAGAATGGTCTCGATCACCTCGTCGGGGATGGGCGCGTCTGTGGCGTTGATTGCGAATCGATTCTCGGTGAATGTCCACTCGAACTTCTCGTCGTTGTGGACGCCACACGCCGTACACACGTGTGTGCCGATAAGGTCGGTTGCGGAAACCGGGTCCGGGTGCGTGTCCGCGAAGCGGAAGTCGGCTGGGCTGTCCTTCCGGCACGAACAGAGGACCGCTACCAGCCCGAGCAACGTGAATGTTCGGAGTCTCGTCATGTTGATGTCCTCGGGATGGTTGGCCATCGCCACTGACACGCTCGATCAGGTGGCCAAGTTTACGACCTGCCATCGATGCGATACATCAAGGCGATCCAGTGGTTGGCCGAAGCTGACCGTCGATGGTAGCTCAGTTCTGGCCCTTTGTCGGTATGGTGGCCGATGGGAAGTGGGATGCACGTGGCAGCTATTCCGGCAGCCGCCCATCACCTACCGTCCCTCCCATGGTCGATCTCCAGCAGTCCCAATCTCTTTCCCAGCCACTTGATGGCCGTGTCAAACTCGGGGTCGGCCTTCCCATGCGTCACGTAGTGGATCTCGCCGACCGACTTGGCTGCATGGCCCAGATACAGTTCGAAGTAGCCTTTGTGCTGGCGACTCTTCTGAAGGGCGTCTGCGCCCGTCTTCCCGACCACCACTAGACCACATCTGGGGTCGGCGAAAATGGTAAACCGCTCCTTCGACGGTTGCCGCCTCTCGGTTTACCATTTCTGGGCATAAAGAAAGCCTTGCAAGTTCTTTACTCACAAGGCTTTAAGAAGAGCGGGAGACGGGATTCGAACCCGCGACGTCCAGCTTGGGAAGCTAGCACTCTGCCACTGAGTTACTCCCGCGAAAGTCGGCGGAAATCGGTATTTTCCCCCAACGACTTGCATTTAGTCCCGTTCGGTCTCCTGTCTCCTCATTTAGTCCCATTTTGTCGGACAAACTCGGACAAATCGGGGCCGAACTCGGACAAAGAACAATGTTTAGCATACCGCGCAAGACCTCGCACGTACAGGGGGTGTTGTCCGAGTTCTGGCACCCTCTGGAGCACACAGCCCCGAGAATACCAGCACACCGAAGCTCTCCGCTTTTTTTGAGTTTCTCTGACGGCTGCTTCAGAACATCCCCAGACTCCACGGAACCAGTCGGGGACTATTCCCGCTTTCAAGGGGTAGAGGCCCTTTCAAATCGGAGCCAACGAATCGAACTCTGGGAGGCAACGGCGGACGCCGTCCATCCACCCATGGCCTGGGGATGATCACGATTCACCCTCAATGTGGCTCTGCAGCATAGGTGCACAAGTGAATCGGTACAAACGGAACACGGGATCAGGAAATCCAGAGGAACTAGGAGGAATTCCTACGGCATTGTTGGACAAACCCCCGTGGGTAGGTAAGCGCCCATCAGGGCCATTTCCGGGGCGTTTTCTCAGTGGGGGCAGGGGGGCGGCGGTGGCTGGCTCAGGACTCGGCTCTTTCCGTTTCACGCTGAACCAGTACACGCAAAGGTACGCCCCCCTTGTTGAGGTGGGTGCCGAATGTTGTACGGAGAGCGTGAACGTCAACGCTTCGGCCCCTATCGTCCACCTTTTGGAATGCCAGCGAGCTTCAAGTCTCGGTCGAGAATCCGCACCAAGTCCCTCGGCACCCTGAGGACCGGCGAGCCCCCTGGCAGCCGTGCCGGTAGGATCAACACCAGACTTGGTCCGAGGCGGTCGTGGCCGGTGGCTGGGGTTGCCGTAAACCCCGGGAATGTGCCTGCCTGGGACTCTCGCCACCGTCGCTCTTGTGGATGGCCCAGAAGCTCAGCACGATTTGCCGCAGGCTGGTGCCGGCCATTCCGGATGCGGCCAAGTGACTCACGGGCTGGACGAACCGCAGTTGTGGATGGCAACCGGGACCGCTACCGCCGTGGCAATGATGCCGCCAACGACCCACGGGTTGGCCATTAGGTTGCGGAACGTCCGGGCAGCACGTTGGCCTCGGACCGTGTCCTTGCCGACAACGATCAGGGCGCCGGGCTTGGCCGACGGGGGAGCGGTCTTTTGAGGCCAAAGCCGATAGGTCCCCTGGCGTTCTGCCGCCACCACTTGATACACGCCGCTACGCACCCCGCGGAAGGCGAACAGGCCGGCCTCGTCCGTCTTGCTTACGCCGAGTTGTCGATCTCCGCTGCGAAGCACGACGGGAACGTCTGTCAAGGGAGATCCCTGGACATGAAGCACTTGCCCGACCAGCACGCCGCCATCTCGCAAAGCCACGTCAACGATGACGGGAGCCTTCTTGGCCGAGGGAACTCCAGCGATTGCCGCCTGAGGCACGCAGAACCCCACCACGGCCAGCCAGAGAGCGGCTCGTTGAATTGCTACTGTGCGTCTCATTTTTGGAATCCGTTCAAAAGGGACGAGCATGTGTCACCGGGTAGATCCGCCGAGCCCCGACCGGTCTGTGGTCGGCAGGGCCGAGCCGAGGGGACTTCTCTGCTGGCAGAAGGGAAGCACCCGAGAGGTGTATCGACGTGCCGATACGGACAACTTGAATCAAGATTGCCAAAGCAATTCTAGTGAGGCTGGGCTACAGAGCGTGTCTTCAAAAGGCACGCTCCTTCGTTGGGAGAGGGTAGCAACGAAGCCGCGGGGTAAGGGCGGTTTGAAGCAGGGTTGGCGCAACTGCTGTCACTCCATGACGTTCCCTGCTGCAAGCAGCCCTCACCCCGTGCCTGTCTCCCAGAAGGAGATAGGATGCGATTACCCTACCCTGAAGATATGCTCTCAGGCTGACGAGAGTGTTCCATGGTGAGGTTTCAGGACTCGTGTGTAGACATGGAAGTCCAAGTCCTAGCCCGTGAAGCCTGAACCTCACGGACTTGACTCATTCGGAGTGAGTGTCCGAAGCCAAGTACCCGAGAGATTTCCAGGTTGTGGCGGCGTGTTGCCCACATATTGGACTTTCCCCAGATTGTCGGTTCTGATTCTGCTTCTGGAGCCTACGCTGCCTTCTGGGGCTCGTTTACGGGCGCCTCAAGTTCAGTTCGAAATGGTGGATCGGGGGCTTCAAGGGGAAGCCGATCGGCCCACTCACTTGACTCCCCTCCGGGGGGGACGCGAGGTGCAACGGAAGCCGCTGGATCATCGCCCCGCAACCGGCTCAGCGAACCTGTCGGCGGCAACCGCTGCCATAGTGCCGCGCTTCGCGTGAAGAATTGTCTGGCTAACTGCCACTCCACGTGACCGAGGAGTTGCCTATTGACCGCCAGCACCGTAATGCCCGCCAGAACGGCCCAACCCCAGAGTTCCCACCCCAACACGGCCATGAGCCAAGCGATGATCCCCGTTGTCAGACAGAACCCACCAATCAAGCCGAGCACTTGCCAGGTGTTGTACCCTTGGTCAAGAAGCCGATGATGGATATGGCCGCGGTCGGCTACCATGAAGCAGCGGCCCCTCAAAGTCCGGCGGACAACCGCCAGCCCCGTATCGAGCAGCGGAACGAAGAGCAAGACGGCTGCTACGGCAAGATTCGCCGTCATCGGCCCCACGAGTGAGACTTGCAGCACGAGCAGAGACAGAACGAACCCGATCAACAGGCTTCCGGCGTCACCCAGGTAGACCCGGGCAGGCGGCAGATTGAAGACAAGGAAACCAGCCAACGCTCCCGCCAAGGCCAACGCCAAGAGCATCACCTCAAAATAGCCTTGGCCCGCGGCAATGACGGCGACGGCGGCCGAAATGACGATTGCGGTGACCGACGCCAAACCATCCATGCCGTCCAACAGATTCAAGGCATTGGTTCCGAGCACCAGCCAGCCGACCGTCGCGGGGATGCTCAGCCACCCAAGTTCGACGTGGTATCCGAAGAAGACAACTCGCTCTACGCAGCATCCCAAGAGCACGGTCGGCAGGATCGACACGATCTGCCCGAGCAACTTCCAATGGGCGGACAAGCCACAGAGGTCGTCCCAACATCCCAGCAAGCAGAGCATGGTGCCACTCAAGCCGAGGCCGATGGGCAGCCACAGGACGTTCACCGCACCCGGCGCCGTGGAGTAGTAGGCGACGAGGCTCAGAAGCAAGGCCCCGTGGACAGCGATTCCCCCCCAAAGCGCGGTCGGCTGGACGTGCCAATTTCGACCGTTGTCCGGCCAGCTCACGGCGCCGAATCTCCAGGCCAAGGCCCGGATCGCCGGCGTCAGCACCAGAGCGAAGGTGATCGACATGAGTGCGATGAGAAGCATTTACACCTTCTCGCGCGAATGAATATGGATTGCTGGGGGGAGTAGATACGCGGCGAAGTCGCCCGTTGTCACCTTATCGCCCGATGGTTGTCGAATGCTTAGTCCAAGCGAAGCGCGTCGCATGACTGGCAAGGTCGACAGACTCTCGCTAATTGCGTTTTCTGCCATGGTTGCGTCTCGGGCGAAGTTCCTATGTTGACGATCCCCAATGACCGTACGTCTTTCCGTGGCAATCGCTCCGGCATACGTGGGTTTTGCCGGTAGTACAGCTTGTGCGCTGGGCCGCCGCTCTGAATGGGCAGGCACAGGGCCATGGGACAATCCCGGCACTGTTCTCTCCTTTCTCCCAGAAGCCGGCGTCGTCGCCGGCGAGACCTTATCCCTCTACAATCCCACACGCGGAGCGGTTTCCGAATTCGCCGTGGGTCGGCTCGCCATGCGAAGTCGCCGCTCGACGAGGGCTTCCACCAGCGCGCGCACTTTCTTGTCTTGAGGCTTCTCTCGCAAGCACCAACTGAGGTGCTTCTCGGCTTCGTCAAGGCTCTCCATCTTCAACAAGCACTCCCCCAGCGCGTAACGCGCGTCGTAGTCAGACGCATGGCAACGAACGGCACTGCGCAGACATCGGAGACGTTCTGATTGGCTCCCCAGCTCGCCGTGCGTTCCGGCAGCTTCCATCCACATCGTTGCGGCGGCCTCCCTTTGCAGGCTGCGGGCCCGGCTCTCACACGCCTCCGCGTAACGCTGCCGGACGAACCGCAACTCATCGGGGGCGTTCCGCTCGTGGTAGAGCGATACCAGCCTTCTGAGTGCCGTGACGTCGGGTTGAAAAGTGTCCAGGAGAAACGCGGCGTCGACCTGGCCCGCCAGTCGCTGGAGCAAAAGGTCTTGGTGGGCACGACCGGTTCGGAACGACGCCTTCCAGTACGCAATCGCCTGGTCGAAGTCACCCGCGAGCACGGCCTCCTGTCCCGCGGCGAACAACACGGTCCCATCGAAGGGCCGCACCTGGAGAGCCTGACTCACGCAGGCGGCCTTTCCGGGCAACTCCGGTCCCGCGAGGAAGGAGACGTCCGCCAGGTAGAGATACGCCTCTCCCTGCAGCGGGCAGAGGGTCACGGCGCGACGCGCGTGCTCGAATGCCAGGTAAAGGTGCCGGCATCCTGGCCCAAATGCTCGCCGCAGCCACTCCTCCATGGCCGCGGCAGACTCGAAGCGGGAAGCCAGGACCGCCTCGCGCACCTGTCTCACGTCGATCGGATGAATGGCGGAGTCTCCCGGATGGTCGAACAGTCGCAGGTGAACCGCGGCCAGGCGTGCGTGCGCCCGGGCGTGATCGGGCTGCCGATCCACCACGCGGGACAGTTGTTCTTCCATCCGTCGGAGATCCTGGACTGATCCCACCTCATAGATTCCGTCAGAGTCTTTGCTCGCCAGCAGATATCGATACCAGAAAGGCTCGGCCCGCACGGCCATGAGCCGACCTTGCAGCATGGAACCACCGATGACGATCAAACACGCGGCCGCGATCAGCCAGCCGGCACGGGGCATCCAGAAGAGGCCCGCCGACTCGCTTCTGCGCCGGTCGGTCAACTGCCACAAGCGGCAGGCACAAGCGGCCAACACGACCACGGCAACCATGCACCCGGGAACGTACCAGATAAAGTCCGCCAACGAATGTACGAAGCTCGCGGCAAGGCTCGGTGCAATCGCGGCGAAACAAAGGAGAACCCTTGGCGGCACCGGCCGCCGCAGGCACGCGATGCACCAGTAGACGCAGAACCCAACGACGATCACGAGAAGCAACAGCCCCAGGACACCCGTTTCCAGCCCAACCTGCACGTAGCCGTTCTCGGCATGAGTGGCTTCCACCGATTCGAAGTGGCCCTTGCTCGGCAGGTACATGGGGCACACTTCGCGATGACTTCCCAGGCCAGCCCCCAACAGTGGGTAATCTGCAATTCCCCGGCCATTGGCCTGCCAGAGGGTGCGCCGCACCTGCCCTCGATCAAGCTCTTCCACCGACCGGAAATCATCCAATCGGTTTGCCAGCGGCCGATGGCCGTAGATGCACAGACAGGCTCCCACGAGCAGCCCGATCGCGGACATCGACAACGCCGATCTAGGGCTGATCAGCGAGCCTCGATAGAGAACGAGCACGGAAACCAGGGCCGCGACGAACGTGGCCACCGCCCCCGCACGAGACAGGGATAGGAGTCCCGCGAAAACCGCAACTGCCAAGGCCACGCCGCGGAGCGCTACCACGGTATCCGCCCGGGGCCGGTTCTTGTCAGAGCGAAAGTCGCGATCCGCTCGCTCGCGGCGGTTGCTTCGGACCGCGTCTTGCATCCACCAGACGAGCGGCCCGACCCCGAGGGCGATGAACTGGCTGAAGTGATTTCTATTGGTAAAGCTGCCCTTGATATTCCCACCCGGCTTCGAGTATGGGTATTCGAAGAACCAGAAATACTTACCGTTGTTCGCGAAGTGATGAATCAGCGCGAAAGCCGCCATGGCAACCGTCGAGACGGCGATCCAACGTATCAGACGCTCCACGTCTTCGACCCGTCGCACTCTCTGCACGGTGACGAGGAACAGCAGCGCAAAGGCCAGCAAGAGGACGAAGGCGTCTCGGGTGGCTGCCGGTGTCAGCGACAAGGTGGTCCAAACACCGAGGGTCGGGAAGGAATCGGCGTCGGGGCCCCACAGAGGCAAGGTCTCGTGCATCTGGGGCGAAAGCACATTTAGGACCGAAGGCGGCAGCGGCGTGAGCTGCGCCCCGACGAGGGTCAGTGCAGCCAAGAGGAGCGGACCGGCCGGAGAGCGGGCCCATGCGGCCCGGGATGCAAGGCCCTGCCTGAGACACCAGCAAAACGCGATCCAAAGCGACAAGGTTACCAGGACAAAGCGCCCTAGGGCTACGCGGCCTCCCATGATCAACGGCACCAGGAAAATGGCGGCGGCCAGCCCCGCGTCGACGGATTGTAGCAGAAGGGCCTCGACTTGCGATCGCGTCGGAAGGCACTTACCCGCCCGCACGCCAAGTCCCGGCAGCATCGCGTACCGTGCGTTGCGGTCAGCCTCGGTGGGCATGGTCGAGGGCTTTCCAAGCGGTTTCATGGAAACGTAGACGTTGGGTTCGCCTTACGCGGCCTTCTCCTGACGTCTGCGAGTGGGACGCTTGAGTTGCTCGCGCTGGTTTGTCTCGTCATCATGGCCGTAGCTGTAACCGTAGCCGTAACCGTAGCCGTAATAGCCCTTGCCGCTGTCGCGGCTGAGGCGATTGGCAACGATCCCGAGGACGGTGATCTGCAAGGTGGAGAAGGTCTCCGCAACTCGCATGACCAGCCGCCGCGGGTTCCTTTCCGGCTCCACGACGAGCAGCACGCCATCGACTTGCCGACCGATGATCGCCGTGTCGGTGATGAGGGCGGGAGGACTGTCGATAAGGATTTGGTCGTAGCTGGTTTCGGCCCAGGCCAGAAGCTCTTGGAATCGCTCCGCGGACAACAGCTCCGCCGGATTGGCGGCACGCGGCCCGGACGGAAGCACGTCGAGGTTCTCCAGCACCGAGGGTTGGAGATTGGCGGCAATCGCCTCAGCGATCGGGGTCTGTTGACGGAGGACCGCCGATAGGCCCCGCGGCCCCCACAAATCGAGCAGCGGGGTCAACCCGGGACGTCGCATGTCGGCATCGATCAACAGGGTTCGCTTCCCCGATTGGGCGTACGCGGTGGCGAGATTCGCCGCGACCGTGGTCTTTCCGTCGCCCGGCTCACTGCTCGATACGACCAGGCTCCGCACGCCGTCCTGGGTGAACGAGAGGGCCGTGCGCAGGGTGCGAAAGGCCTCGCTCTCGGGAGCTTTGGAGCGGGCGTGAACGTGCAGCGCATCAACTCCGACGCCCGGAATCGGCTCGAACTCCTGCACCATGGCAAGCACCGGAATCCCCAATTGTTGTCGCAGCTCCTCGGGAGAACGAAAATGATCTTCCAAGCGATCCTGCACGTAGACCACCCCCAGTCCTGCGGCGAGCCCAATCATGCCGGCGAACAGGCCCACGGTGATCAGGTGGGGCCAGACCGGCGAAAGGGGGACTTTAGGACGACTGAGCACGGAGGTCCTGACCATGCCGCTCTCCTCGCCCAGATCGATGTCTTTGATCCGCTCCAGTACCACCTCGTAGAACCCTCGCAGCCGATTCAAGTCGAGCTCCAGGATGTCGAGCTCCGCCATGCCGCGGTCGAGTTCGATGGCCCTGCGTTTCTCTTCTTCATAGCTGGCACGGATGGAATTCTCATGCTCGACGCTCTGCTGGAACTGTTGACGTGCCATCTGCACCAACATCGGGGCCAATTCCTGGTCGCTGATTTCCCGCAGCTCCGCGCTCTCCGTTTGACGGCGATTCCGCAGGTACTCCTCGGCCACCCGGATCTTTTCCTGCGTCTCACGGACCTTCCGATGTGCCGGTCCGTAAAGCTGAGACTCTGCGTGCAACTTGGCCTCGTTTTCGAGCAACTGCTGATGCATTCGGGAGATCGTGTAGCTGTCGCTCGAGCTGAGCCCCAGCCGCTGCAGCAGCACCTCGCGGCCGACCGAGTCCGCCATGGCGAACACATGTTGCTGGAGGTCCTCTCCGTTGCGAATAGCCGCCTCGATTGCGCTCAGTTGCGATTGGGCCTCAAGCCTTTTCTCGTGCGCTTTCATCAGGGAATCGCTGAGACTTATGGCCCGCTTGACGACCACGCTGATCCCTTTGTCGCCGTCGCGGATCACCAGCTCTCCCACCTGGCCGCGCGTCGCGAGCAGTTGGGCTTCCTTGGTCCGCAGTTGTTCCTCCAGGGCGCGTTTCTCCTTGGTGAGTACGTCGAGAATCTCGCGGGCCGTGCTCTTGTGTAGCTTGTCCATGAACGCCAGGTAGGCGGTCAGGAGGTTGTCGACAACCGCCGCCGCCGCACGCGGGTTCTTCGACCGGTAGACGATGTCCAGGATATTGGCTTTCTGCACCGCACTCACCGTGAGATTGCGCTGGAGGATTTGCAGCCACTCGCTGCGGGGAGCGTCCTTGAAATCGACTCGATCCTCCGGCGAAAGCATCGCGATCGCGGCCTCCAACACCTCCTCGCTGGTGAACATGTTCTGGTAGGTCGGCATCAGATCCTGGACCATTCGCTCGCCCGACATCCCCGCTGTCCAGTTCTCCGCTCCCGTCTGAAGCACCAGCAGCGAGGCCCGCGACTCATAGACCCGAGGCGTTGCCGCGCAGTAGATCCCGCCCAGCAAGCAACCTACCACAAGGGCCGTGACGACCACCCACTTCCGGCAACGCACTGCACGTAGGAATCGCACCACCTCCTGCAACGGGTTGACTTCCACAGGCGAGCGGGTGATCGCGGCCGGGTTGAGCAACGGTTGTTCCTGCATACCAGCTACAGCCATTCTGGGTGAGACCTGCATATTCCTTGCCGTTCCGACGCCCGTCGGAGATCCGGAAGGCCGGAAACACTGCTCCTAGAAGATCGGCATGGTCGCGCCAATGCCGAATGGAATCCTGGTAATCACGTCGATCATCACCGTAAGCGGGGTCTGCTCGACGCTCACGATATCGCCGGGCGCGAGCCGCAGGTTCTCTTGGGCATTGCGTTTGGCTGCCCTGAGGTCGACTTCGATCACGGCGGTGTCCTCTCCGTCAGGACGGTTCCGGATCACAAATACGCTGTTGGCCAGCTTGTGCGAAAGTCCGCCCGCCATGGCAATGGCGCCGAACACCCGAAGCTCATGGTTCACGGGAAAGTCATACTGCCCGGGCTTGCGAACCAAACCGACGACTTGAACGGGCGCCGGATGTCGTCTCTCCACTCGGACGACCGTCCCGTCGTCAACATAGTTGCTTGTCGTACCGTCCAGGACCGAATTTGCCAGATCGAGGCACACTAAGTCGACACGCTGTTGCGGAATGTCTCTTGCATGGCCGGCAAACTGGACGGCCGACTCCCCGGAAAACGGCGGCCCGTCGGACGCAAGTCGACTCGGAGCCGCAGGGCGCCGAATCTCCACGTTCGTTCCGGCATCCTCGTCAAGTCCCCCCGCGGCCACAATCGCAGCCATCAGGTAGCTGGCTTCACGCGGTAGTTCATGGATACCGGGGGCCTTCACCGCCCCCACAACCGTGATCCGATTCACACGCTGGCGTCTCATGGTGACGGTCACCTGAGGCTGACGATACAGGCCGCGGTGCACACAGGCCGCCGCGATCGTCTGTTCAGCCCCCGGCAACTCCAGGCCGGCCAAAGGGAGGGAGCCGATCTCCGGTAGAAAGGCCATCCCGTCGTCGCCAACCCGGATCGGGAACCGGCTGATGGCCTCTGCGCCCAAGCCGGCGGCAAGCGACACCTCCAGCACGTCGCCACAGCCGACCCGCTCGTTGCTCACCGGAGGTCCGGCAAAGCGGGAAAGATCGACAGTCTGGGCATTGTAGACCGGAGCAGCCTGAAGCTCTGTGGGACAACGCCCGGCGCAGTAGTGGCGATGCTGCGCGCAGCCGGTGACACCCAATATGAGCAGAAGAGCTTTGGCCAGCGCTCTTGCGACAACGGACGGTTCTTGCCGTTTGGAGATTGACAACATGGTCGAAGTGTGATTCTTGGGAAGCAGGACCATCGAGAGGATCCCGGTCGGCGGTCTTGCGTCCCGCCGGGCGAGCCGAGATCTGGCGTGCACGCACTTCCGTCGCGGTGTGGAAAGGGCTTCAACAGCGTTCACCATCGGCAGGTTGCGGCGTTAAATCCTGCTTAATCGGAAAAGTCTGCCAAAAATCCCTGGCTCGAAGCGGAATTCGGGAAGTCTGCGGCAAACAGGCAAGCTTTTGGCGGGTGACGGGGGAATGAGCTGAGCCGCCGTGGCAAACTCGCCCCCCGCTGGTGTGGCTTTCCGGAGTCGACCGGCAAGCTTGTCCCCATGGCTCAGCCGAGTCGCGGGGACATGCTTCATGCGACGGTTCTTCGGCCCCGGCACGGCGTGGCCGTTCGGCGGCAGGGTCCGTCGAGATGCGGTCTTCCGGCCACCCCTACGGAAGGCAAGCATCCATCGCGCCCCTCGCACCACTCGAACCGCCGGGACACATATTGGGCTTGCACGGGCTTTGTATGGTCGATAGTATCCCCCCTCTTTCTCTACCGGACTCGGGGGTAGTGTGAGGCTCTGCAACCGTGCGTATCCTATTCCTGAGTCACTACTTTCCACCTGAAGTCAACGCTCCTGCGATCCGGACGTTCGAGCATTGCATACGATGGGCCAGGGCGGGGCATGACGTGACGGTCGTCACTTGTGCACCGAACTGTCCCGACGGGGTTGTCTATCCCGGCTACAAGAACCGACTGCGCCGGCAGGTGGAGTTCGTCGACGGCGTGCGCGTCGTGCGAGTCTGGACCCACTTGGCGGCGAACGACGGGACCGTGCGGCGGATCGTCAACTTCCTTTCGTTCATGTTGAGTGCGGTTCTGGCCTCGATCCGCTTGCCGCGTCCCGACGTCGTCGTGGCCACCTCTCCGCAGTTCTTCTGTGGGTGGGCCGGTGTGCTGGTCTCCCGGCTGAAACGGATACCGCTGGTGCTGGAGATCCGCGATATCTGGCCGGAGTCGATCTGGGCCGTGGGCGCGATGCGAAATCGTTGGCTGCGGCGAATCCTGGAGATGATGGAACGATGGATGTACCAGTCCGCCGACCACATCGTCGCGGTCGGGGAAGGGTACCGAGCCAACATCCTCGAGAAAGTGAGCATCCCGGATCGCATCTCGGTTATCCCGAACGGGGTCGACGTGCGACGCTTCGTTCCCAGGCAACCTGATGCGGAGTTCCTTCGCACCTGGGGCTTGGAGAACAAGTTCGTCTGCTCCTACGTGGGAACGATCGGCATGGCGCACGGCTTGGAGGTAGTGCTCGAGGCGGCCAAGATCCTCCGGCAGAAAGGCCGACACGACATCAGCTTCTGCCTGGTGGGAGAAGGCAGCCAGCGAAAACGGCTCGAAGAGGAGGCGAACCAGGCCGGGTTGAACGGCATGGTGGCCTTCACCGGACGACAACCCAAGGAGCAGATGCCTGCGATTCTCGCGAGTTCCCACGCCTGTTTGGTTCATCTGAAGGGGTGCCGACTTTTCGGAACCGTCATTCCCTCGAAGATCTTCGAGACGTTGGCGATGGCGCGACCCGTCATCATGGGAGTGCGGGGCGAGGCACGGGACATCGTGATGGAGGCGGGGGCGGGCGTGGAGATGGAACCCGATTCGCCGGAGTCGCTCGCCCAGGCGGTAGAGACCCTGGCCGACAATCCGGATTTCGCCTCCCGGCGGGGCCAAGCGGCTCGCGACTACGTGGTGAAGCACTTCAACCGCGACGAGCTCGCGGCGCGATTCCTGCGGTTGCTGCGGCGGCTGGCGGAGACCGGGACGGTCGAGGCCCCGCATGCAGAACCAGCAGAAAGCGGCGATCTTCCGCGTCGAGAAGCGGCCTAGTCGGGGGATAGGCGAAGCCCGCGCTGGTATCGCCTCTTGCATGGCCATGGTCAGTCGCGGCCGCGACCGCCTCCTGGGGAGAGAATTTCGTATTGTGCAAAGCCTTGGGAGCAGTTATCATCGCGCCCGCTTGTCTACCACCATAGCGTTAGGGCGGCCCCGCCCAATGGGGTACGCCGGCAGCGGCATGCGAGCCGGGCGTACGGTCGGATTCTGGCCCTTCTCAATACGGTCTTGGGGGACTCGGCGTGTCTAGTGTGAGCATCAAGAACACGCTCTACACTTGGTGCCCCCACCCGCTGCGGTGTTACTGGGACCGGGTGGAAAACTCGGAGTTAAATACTCGGCTGGCCCGGGGCGCGTTCTGGTCCCTCGTCGGAACCGCCATCTCGCGGCCTTTGATGCTGGCCGCTTCGATATTCGTGGCGCGTCTGCTCGGCAAGGAGGTCTTCGGGGAATTCGGCATCATTCGCGGCACCATAGAAACGTTCGGCACCTTCGCCGGCTTGAGCCTCGGACTCACGGCCACGAAGCACGTGGCCGAGTTCCGCACCCGAGACCCTGGCCGCGCCGGGCGGATTCTCGTGCTGTCAAATCTGACGGCCGTGGGGGTAGGATCCGCACTGGGGCTGGCGCTTGTCGTCGTGGCGCCGTGGTTCGCTGCAGGGGCATTGAACGCGCCCCATCTACGCGGGTCGTTGTGCACCGGTTCCCTCTTGCTGCTACTGTACGCCTTGACCGGCGCCCAGACGGGAGCCCTTTCCGGTTTCGAAGCCTTCCGGACCGTCGCTCGCGTCAATCTGTGCGTCGGCCTCGTCGCGTTTCCGTTGCTTATCGCGGGGGCTTACGTAGGTGGGCTGGAGGGCGCGGTCTGGGGCATGACGGTTGCCCTAGGCGTGCACGCGATTCTCAATCACTTCGCGCTGCGCGCCGAAGCGAGCCGGGCGGCCGTTCCTTTGCGCATCACCGGCTGTATGCGGGAGTGGTCGGTGCTGTGGCAATTCAGCCTTCCCGCGGTGATCACGAGCGGCGTGACGCTTCTGGGCACGTGGCTCTGTCCGCTGCTTCTGGTGCAGCAGCCCGACGGATACCGTGAGATGGGCGTATTCAGCGCGGCCAGCTACTGGTTCTTGGCCTTGGCCTGCCTGCCGAACGTCCTGGGACGCGTGGCGACGCCGATGCTGGCCGAACGCCACAGCGTCGCGGACCATGCCGGCTCCCGCAAGATCTTCCGTCTCACCGTCGCCATCAACGTCACGGCCACCCTTCCGATCGTCGTCGTGGCCAGTTTGGCCAGTCCGTGGATCGTCCTTCTGTACGGCCGCGAGTTCGCGCGAGACTGGCCCACGTTTGTCGTGATCCTGCTGTGTGCGGCCGCGTTGGCCGTCATCAAGCCCGCCGAGCGCGTCATCACCGCGCACGGGCGGATGTGGACACTGCTGCTTCTGTACACCGGATTAGCAGTCTTCACCTTGTTGTTCACGCTCTGGCTGATCGGCTCGGGAGCCTTCGGCATGGCGTTGGCCCGCTTGATCGCCTACGCCATTCACGTTGCCTTGATCAACCTCGTCGCCATGTACGTGCTTCGGACCGATTGGCGGCTCGGGGGCTGGATTCCTCGCTTCTTGGAGCGAGCAACGCGTTTCGCGAGTCGGTGAGAATGATGGACCAATCGCCAGTGATGCCGCAGGCGGCCTCACGACCGAATGCCCATGCCATCCTGCTGATGGTCATGGCGGCGTTGGCGTTGCAGGAAGCCGCGCTGGTTCACACGCTGTATTCGTATCGCGTGCTGGGCGAGCCGCCCGAGCTGTGGTTTCGCGCCTTGGCGTGGAGCCCCATTCTCCTGGCCATGGTCGCGTATCTAAACGCTCGCGTCGTGCGGGTCGCTTCCCGATGGAAGCCGATACTCGCGCTCTTCATGATCGTGACGCTGCTGGGGCTTTCCTTGGGATGGCTGAATCATCGGGAGACCCGCTATTTCTTCGGCGATTTCCTCCGCTTCCTCATGCCTTGGGTGACGTTCTTCCTCTCCCTCCAAGCACTCACTACCTTGGCTTTCTCACAGGGACGGCGTCCGCTTCTCCGCTACTTCGACCTCTTCCTGGCCCTGGCCGTCTTCGACGCGTGCGTGACCATGGTGGCCGGATATCTATATCCCGGTTTGCACGTGTCGAACTGGTTCTTCATGTTTGGTGTGGCCTGGGCGCTAATGGATGATCGTCACGGCAGTCTGGTAACGCTCTCCGTGCTCGCGCTCTGCATCGTGGCGGCAATCATGTCGGCAAAGCGCGCGAACCTGTTCCTAGTCGCGTTCACGTTCGTCGGCTCTCTACTGTACTTCCCAATTTGTCTGCGCCGCGTGCCTCCCAACTTGGGAAGAACCTGCGCGATCGTCGTCATTGCCGTCCTATTCGTGCTCACGTCTCGTAGTGGTTCCGGCCGAGCGGGGTTAGTGCAATCGGCGCTGAATACTGGCCGACAGCTCGCGAACGCCGTCCGCGGCGATTACGACCGTTCCTATCAGTTTCGCGCCAACGAGGTCGCCAATATCCGTGATTTCTACCGCGACAATCGACGCTGGTTGGCAACGGGCCTCGGCTTTGGGTGCGAGATTCCCATGATTCACAACACGGGTCCGCTCGCCGCCACAGCCTCGGGAAACATGCACCATGTCCACAAGGGGTTCTGGGTCTACCTCCTGCGCAACGGGCTGCTGGGCGTGGCCTTGCTGGCCGCGTTCTCGGTCACCATTGCCCAAATGTCGTTCTCGCTGAACAAGGTCGACCTCCGGGTTCGCAACCAGGTGGTGGCCTGTCTGACATACGCCTTGGGGCGGATTATCGCAGCCTACGGAGGCAACCTTATGCTCGAGAATCTCGATCTGCCTGTGGTCGCCGCGCTGGCGTACGGACTGACCGTCTGCCCCAGCCACGATATCGAGGGCGACCGGCAACGCTGTTAGAACGGAGACTCAAGCCGGACCTCCGATGGGCAAATTGGCCGCTGGGCCGCACGTCTTCGGCACGTCTGTCCTCGTCTGGGAATGGGTAGTCAATGGAACGAGCCATCACCAAGCCTGTCGTCCTGACGTTCGCTGACTACTATCTGCCTGGATATCGAGCCGGGGGTCCGGTTCGAACCATCGCCAACATGGTAGATCATCTCAGTAGGTATTTTCACTTTCGAGTGGTTACTCGGGATCGGGATTCGGGGGACATGGAGCGATATCCGGACTGCCGAAGCAGAACGTGGCTCCGGGTGGGGACATCGGACGTCATGTACCTTGCTCCGCACCAAATCACGTTCCGCCAAGTCCGTACAATCCTCAGACAGACACCGTACCACGCGCTCTACCTGAACAGTCTCTTTTCCCGGTTTTCGATCAGCACCCTGCTATTGCGCCGGATGAGACTGATACGTCCTTCTCGCATTGTGTTGGCGCCGCGAGGCGAGTTGGCGCCTTCTGCGCTTGCACGAAGGCCCCTGAGGAAACGAGTGTACCTTCGCGCGGGCAAAACCCTGTCGCTCTTTAACGGCATCACGTGGCAAGCCTCCAGCCGATTTGAAGTGGCGGCTATCCGCGAGGAGATCGACCGGTCCGTTTCCGTGATGGTTGCCGAGAACCTGCTTCCCCGAATCGGCATGCGTGAACCAATGCAATCGCGTCGCCGGAAGCGACCTGCCGAACTGAATGTGCTCTTTCTCTCTCGAATCCATCGCGTCAAGAACCTCGATGGTGCACTGAGGGCACTCCACGGCGTGAAGGGGAGAATTACGTTCACCGTCTACGGCCCCTCGGAGGACCGCGCTTATTGGGACGACTGCCTTGGACTGATCAGGACAATGCCAGACAACGTGAGGGTTCAGTATTGCGGAGCGGTGACAAACGAGCTGGTCGGCTCGATCATGCGCGATCAGGATTTATTCTTCCTTCCCACTCGGGGAGAGAACTTCGGGCACGTGATTTTTGAGGCGTTGTTAGGTGGCTGCCCCGTTTTGATCAGCGATCAGACTCCCTGGCGCGGCTTGGAGGAAAAGGGCGTTGGCTGGGACCTCCCGTTGACCGATGTCCAGCGGTTTCGGGCCGTGTTGCAGCATGTTACCGACATGGGCGACATCGAACATCAACGGCTATCGCAGCGAGCGGCGGAATACGCTCGGGGGATCTGCCTCGACGAGTCTCGGGTAGAACGCAACCGTGCGCTGTTCCTGGAGAGCAACCAGGATTCCGAGAAAGCTGCCGAAACGTGTTTCCCGACGGACCATCAGGCGCGGGCGGCCGCATGAGCGGCGACGGTCATTGGGGAGGTGTCGAGAGGAGTGGAGCGGAAGTATCGCTTGCAGCCCCCGGGCGTCGCCGTAAGCAGCTCTTCGAGATACTGCTGGGTACACACGCTTCGGCCGACTTGGGACACTGTCCTTCGCATGAGTCAACCTATCAATGCGCCGGAGCTTTGAGCCGCAAGACAACCTACGGAGGAGTCGTTATGGCAACAAGTCTAGAACAAATGTACGACCTCAAGTACTCGCACGAGGAATGGCATCCCCTGACATTGCGCCCTCACGCCCTGTCGACCAACCGCTACGACGACGTTGCGAGGCTCTTGTGCGGGGAGGCGACCGACGGGAAGTGTCTGGACGTCGGCTGTGGCTCGGGACAGTTGCTGCTGGCCTTGGCCAGTCAATTCGACGAAGCAACCGGCATTGACCTGTCGTCGAACCGGATCGCCCGGGCGCAATGCGCCTTGCACGATCACTATCCGGAACTGGTCGGCAAAGTCCGTTTCGTGCACGTGGATGGGGAAGAGAGCCTGCCGTTTGCCGACGGCGAATTCGACGTGCTGATCATGTGCGCCATCGTGGAGCACGTGGTCAACCTGTACGGGCTGATGGACGAGGCTGCCCGCGTCTGCCGTCGCGGCGGCTGCCTGCTGATTACTGTTCCCAACATCTGCTACCTGCGACACGTGAAGGACCTGCTTATGGGGCGCGTGCCCATGACCGGCACCCCCAACCGCGATGTCCGGGCCTGGCGCCATCACGGCTGGGACGGCGGGCACTTCCACTACTTCTCCAAGGCGAGCCTGACCGATCTCCTGCGACAAGTCGGCTTCGAGCCCGAGAGGTGGACCGGCGACGGCCGTTGACTTCGAGTTTACGAGTCGCCGCGCCGCAACAGTGCGACGATCGACACCGAACCGTCGCAGCACACTCCCGCAAGAACTCACGAGGACGCCCAAGGTGAAACATGGGAAAGAAGACTTTCATCGAGACAACTGTGAAACTGATGCGCGGTCTTGCGGCCCAGATTCGCGTAAGAATTGACCCCAACGGGTACGCACGTTCCCTCGGCGTGAAGATGGGCAAGGACGTACATTTCTACGGAATGAATCCGGGCATGTTCGGCAAAGAGCCGTGGCTGATTACGCTGGGAGACAATGTTCATGTCGCAGGGCGGTGTCAGTTCATCTGCCACGACGGCGGTATGCTTATTTTCAGAAAGGACGTTCCTGATCTCGAACTAACTGCTCCAATTCTTATTGGAAATGACGTGTTTATCGGAGTAGGTACGATCATTCTGCCTGGCGTTACTATCGGAAATCGTGTGATTGTCGGCGCGGGCGCGGTCGTCGCGAAAGATATTCCGGACAATTCGGTCGCAGTGGGCGTGCCGGCTCGCGTCATAAAGACGGTCGACGAATACCTCGAAAGCGCCAAGGAGCGTTCTCTTCATTTTGGCCACCTTTCTGCCAAGGAAAGAGAAGTGGCGTTGAAACGACATTTCAAAGTGTCGTGATACGAACGACAACGTTTGCCCAACAAGCACGAGAGTCAATTTAGGACAGGACTCACCTATCCCGATGAACGCAACCTGCGCAGCACGATGGCACGGATCATGTTTTCGGGGGGATTCCGGTTTCCAAACGGAGATGCCGCCGCGGCGCGAGTGCTCGGAATCGGAAAGGGGATGCGGGAAGCCGGCCGTGCAGTGGCGCCGTTGGTACACCAATTTCGTGGGCAGCCTCACGGTTCGGGCCCGCCGGGTGTGAAGCACGTGTGGCAGTCGACGGGAAGCACGCAAGCTTCTGGAGTGCGGCGGCTTGTCAGGGCGCTTTGAGCGGTCGGAAGACTCGGCGAGACGCCTCTCGGGTGAGCTTCGGGATCGCTCGCCGGTTGCGCAAGACGCCCAAGAAAGCGGCGACGAGTCGCCGCACCCTAAAGGAACCTGGGTAGCATTCAGGTAGCTCGACTCCTTCGCGTCATAGGTGTCCCGTGAAGCAGATCGTTCAAGAACTACGCAGCGGCGACGTCCTCCTTGCGGACGTCGCCGTGCCGAAGGTCAAGCCGGGGCACTTGCTCATCCAGACAACCAGCTCGCTCATCTCCGCCGGCACCGAGCGGATGCTCGTCGAGTTCGGCCGGGCGGGGTACTTGGCCAAGGCGAGGCAGCAGCCGGAGAAGGTCAGGCAGGTGCTCGACAAGGTCCGCACCGATGGACTGGGGGCTACTTTCCAGAGCGTGATGGCCAAGCTGGATCAGCCCCTGCCGATGGGATACTGCAACGTGGGGCGAGTCCTCGAGGTGGGCGAAGGCGTCGAAGGGTTTCGCCCGGGAGACCGCGTTGTCTCCAACGGCAATCATGCCGAAGTGGTGATGGTCGCCAAGCACTTGGCTGCCAAGATCCCCGATAGCGTGGCCGATGACGAGGCGTGCTTCACCGTCCTCGGCTCGATCGCCCTGCAAGGCATCCGCCTGCTTAGTCCCACCTTGGGGGAGACGATTGCCGTGTTTGGTCTGGGCCTGATCGGGCTCTTGGCTGTCCAGATCTTGAAAGCCCACGGCGCCCGCGTCATCGGTTTCGATTACGAGGGCGACCGGGTCGACCTGGCCAAGCGATACGGCGCGGAGGCCGAGAACCTTGCCCTCGGCGCGGATCCGGTCGAGGCGGCCAGGGCCTTCACCGGGGAGCTCGGCGTGGACGGCGTGCTGGTTACCGCCGCCACCAAGAGCAACGAGCTCATGCACCAAGCGGCCCAGATGTGTCGGCAGCGGGGGCGGATCGTGCTGACCGGCGTAACGGGACTCAACCTCGAGCGATCTGATTTCTACGAGAAGGAGCTGACGTTCCAGGTCTCCTGCTCCTACGGACCGGGACGTCACGATCCCCGCTACGAAGAGATGGGACAGGACTACCCCGTGGCATTCGTGCGGTGGACCGAGCAGCGCAACTTCGAGGCCGTCCTGGAGTTGATGCGCGAGAAGCGGTTGTCCACCGGCGAGCTGATTTCCCAGCGGGTCCCCCTGGCCGACGCCAAAGCCGCCTACGACGCCGTGGCAGCCAAGAGCGTGATCGGGGTGATGCTCACCTACCCCGAACCGCGGACGCAGGAGGCCCGGCAAGCGCTCGCGGCCCGGGTCGTTCGCCACCATCCGCCGCGGGAACAGGCAGACACGGCGGTGTGCGGTTTGATCGGAGCCGGCAGCTTCGCCCAGCAGAAAGTCTTCCCCGCCCTGGTCAAGGCCGGGGCGCGATTGAAATGGGTCGCCACGTCGACGGGCTTGAGCGGCTCGACGGCGGCCCGCAAGTTCGGCATCGAGCAAAGCACTACCGATATCCGGCAAGTTCTCGACGACCCCGAGGTGAACGCGGTCGTGATCGCGACGCGCCACAACACGCACGCATCGCTGGTGATCGGGGCGATCGAGGCGGGGAAGTCGGTATTCGTCGAGAAGCCTTTGTGTCTGACCGCCGAGGAGCTGGGCCAAATCATGGAGGCCCACCAGCAGGCCGATGAAGGGGGGCCGGAGCGGCCGATTCTGATGGTCGGCTACAATCGCCGCTTCGCTCCGCTGGTGACCCTGCTCCGATCGCGGCTCGAGCGCCGCAAGCGGCCCTTGGCCATGACTTTCACCTGCAACGCGGGAAGCGTGCCGCCCGATCACTGGGTGCAGGACCCGGCCATCGGCGGCGGCCGGATCATCGGCGAAGCGTGCCACTTCATCGACCTGCTCCACTTCCTGGCCGACGAGTCGCCGATTACCCGAGTCACCGCGATGAGGCTCGAGCCCGGCGGCGCCCACAACCCGGGCGACACGGTTTCCATCACGCTGCGTTTTGCCGACGGCTCGCTGGGCCACATCAACTACTTTGCCAACGGCGCGCGGAGCTACCCGAAGGAACGACTGAGCGTCTTCGGCGAGGGACGCGTGCTGCGCATGGACAACTTCAGACGGCTGCACGGCTATGGATATCGCGGCAGGAACAAGAGATCCTGGACGCAGGACAAAGGACACGGCGGAGGATTTCGCGCATTCGTCGAGGCGGTGCGGACCGGCGCGCCGTCGCCCATCCCCTGGGAAAGCATCGTGAACACCACCCAAGCGACGTTCGCGGTTCTGCAAGCCATCGAGCGCGAAACGATCGTCTCCGTCGGTTGACAAGTGTGCGAGTTCCGGGATGGTTCTAAGGGCTCCGTCCATGCTGAGCGACGGCGAATCTCGCAGGAGACCGAGCTGGAGCGGGCAAGCAGTCCGCTGGTGGTACGTCGTCCGATACTACCGCACGTCGCAATTGGCCATGCGGCTAATGAGATTGGTCCAGCGCAAGTCGACTTGTATTGGCGGGGGACGCCGCTGCGGGCGCCTGCCCAAGGTCGTCCCGAAGCCGCGGGGTGATCCCGGTTTTGCCTCGCTGGCGCGGCGCAAGCTCGCGGAGCGTGGGCGGAGGAGGTCCCCCCTGAGTGCTCGCGATCTTCTCCGAGGTCGATACCGGTTTCTCAACGTCGAGCGCACGTTGCCCGACCCGATCGACTGGCGGCTCGAGTGCTGGCCGGAAGCGGCCCACTTGTGGCGTTTTCATCTGCACTATCATGAATTCCTGCTGGACTTGGTCGCCGAAGGCCGCGAGGACGGTGAGGGGGCAGGTTTCGACCGGGCCTGGGAGATCGTCGCCCAGTGGATCGAGAACAACAGGCTGAGCGACTCGCGAGTCGTGATGGATGCCTGGCATCCCTATTGCATTTCGCGCCGCTTGCCGGTGTGGACGTACTTGTGGTCGGTTTCGCCCCCCGGCAGCGAACTGCGCGATCTGGTCCTCCGTAGCATGTTTTCCCAAGCCCGGTATCTGGAACGTCATTTGGAGTGGGACCTTCGCGGCAATCACTTGCTGGAGAACGCCAAAGGATTGGTGTTGACTGGGGCGTTCCTCGACGGTCCCGATGCCAACCGGTGGCTTCTGAAGGGCGCGAGAATCCTGCGGAGAGAGTTGAGCGAGCAGATCCTGGCGCACGGCGAGCATTTCGAGCGTTCGCCCATGTATCATGCCCAGATGCTCGAGGCCGTGCTGGACGTTCGTGATGGCCTGAGGGCCGTGATGCCCGACCTGGCCCGGCTCTGCGCAGAAATTGCCGGGAGAATGGCGGCGTTCTTGCGGGAGATCGTACACCCGGACGGCGAGATTCCGTTGCTGGGCGATGCCGTCCTTGGCGAGACGGCCCCCGTCAGCCGACTGGTTGCCCGTGCCGGCGTGCCTGCGCGTGAGGAGTCCGCAAACGGCGGCGATCAGCAGCCCTCGTTTGGGCAATCCGCTGGGAAGGAGCGCGTCACGCGGAGCGTGACGAGTACGGCGCGGAGCGTGACGAGTACGGCGCGGAGCGTGGGCGATTACTGGGTGTATCGACAGGGCGACGACTTCCTGCTGTTCGATGCCGGACCGGTGGGGCCGGACCACTTGCCGGCGCATGCGCACGCCGACCTGCTCTCGTTCGAAGCTTCGATCCAGGGACAACGACTTTTCGTCGATAGCGGCGTATTCAGCTATCAGGACGACCCCATGCGCCGCTACTGCCGCTCCAGCCGGGCGCACAACGTCCTCCAGATCGACGGTCGCGACCAGTGCGACATGTGGTCGCGTTTCCGCATGGGGTACCGCGGATGGCCTTCCGGATTCGCCGCGGGAGAAGAGTCCGGTTTCCATTGGGTTCGTGCACGCCACAACGCGTATCGGCGCCTCGACGTTCCCCGCGTCGGTCGCTGGATCGCCTGTCGGCCGGGCGGCCCGTGGCTCTGCGTCGACTGGGTGGAAGGGAGAGGTCGGCGCGATCTTTCGGCCTGGCTGCATCTGCACCCGGACGTGGCCGTAGAAAAGGTCGCGGATAACCGGGTTCGTCTTGAGGCCGGGAGGACTGTCCTCCATTTGCACTATCTGACGGCCGGCCAGGTCACGGTGACCGACGGATGGTATTCTCCTCAGCTCGGCCATCGGATACGATCTCCCGTCGTTCGATGGACGGCGTCCGCCTCGTTGCCGGCGGTCTGCGGATGGTCCCTTGCGTGGGGCGACTGCCGTGGGCTGGCATCCATCGAGCACGCGGATCGCAATAACGTCGTCGTGCGCTGGACGGAAAGCAACCAGTCGCTGCGGTTTCAACTGCCGGATACTGCGAACACACCCCAATGGCCGCGTGATTGAGGACGTTGCGGTATGGCAGATCTGAATTTGGCGTGCGTCGTCGGTGCCCGGCCGAATTTCATGAAGATGGCGCCCGTGTTGCGGGCCCTGGCGAGTTACTCGCACGTGCAAGCCGTGCTCGTCCACACCGGACAGCACTACGACGAGAAGCTTTCGGACGTGTTCTTCGAAGAGCTCGATATGAAACGGCCCGACGTGTGCCTGGAAGTCGGTTCGGGAAAGCACGGGGCGCAAAGCGCACGGATCCTGGAGCGGTTCGAGGCTTTCCTCGAGGCGGGGCCGCCCGGCGGCGGGCGCTACGATCGAGTGGTCGTCGTGGGCGACGTCAACTCGACCATGGCGGCCTCGCTGGCAGCGGTCAAGCTCCGCGTCCCGGTCGCCCACGTCGAGGCGGGCTTGCGGAGCTTCGACCGGTCGATGCCCGAGGAGATCAACCGGATCGTCACCGACGCCGTCTCCGACCTGCTGTTCGTCTCGGAGCCGGCGGGCCTGGAAAACCTCCGGCGGGAGGGCCATCCGCCGGATCGGCTCCATCTGACCGGCAACGTGATGATCGACACGCTCGTGCGGCTGTTGCCGAAGGCCCAAGCACGCGGCACGCTCGATCGTTTCGGTCTGGAGCCGGGCCGATATGGCGTGGTCACGCTGCACCGCCCGGCGAACGTCGACGCCCCGGATACTCTATCTCGATGGCTGAACGTGCTCGAAGAAACGTCTCGCGCATTGCCGCTTGTCTTCCCGGTGCATCCGAGGACGAAACAACGCATGGAGCAGTTCGGCCTGACCGGGCGACTCGATGCGGCAAAGCACATCGTACAGTTGCCTCCGCTCGGCTACCTCGATTTTCTCGCCATCACCTCGCAAGCCAGCGTGATCATCACCGACTCCGGGGGCCTTCAGGAAGAATCCACCGCGCTGGGCATTCCCTGCCTCACGGCACGTTCCAACACCGAACGGCCGATCACGGTCGACGAAGGGACGAGCACGCTGGTCGGTAACGACCTGCGGAAGCTCGAGCGGTGCCTCGGCGCCGTGCTCGACGGCAGCTACAAGCGAGGAAGCTGCCCGGCACTCTGGGACGGCCGCGCAGCCGAACGGATCGCCCGGCTCCTGGCGGAGCCCGCTCCGGAAGCTTAGAGGCACGCTCAACGTTTCCTCGTTCCCAGGCTCTGCCTGGGAACGCACTAACGCGAGGCTCTGCCTCGCCCCCAACAAGCGAAGAGGGCGGAGTTGTCCGCGAGCACGAGGAGGGCAGGCAGAGCCTGCCAAGCCGGCGCGTTCCCAGGCAGAGCCTGGGAACGAGGGTCTGCAAGTGGCCTGTCAACCCGTTGCGAATTCCGCGATCGAGACCGGCGCGCGGGTATCGACGGACCTCTGCGCCGCCAGGCAGAGCAGCACCGACCATCGGCCGTCCTCGCCCGAGGCCGGCGGCGGCGTGCCCTCGTTCACCGAGCGGACGATCGCCGCGATCTGATCCTCCAGCTCGACGACTTCGCCGGTCACGTTCTCGAAGGGGATCTCCTCGACTTGGTTGTGGTCGCCGTAGCGGAGGCCGAAGATCGGTTCCGGGTGCCGGGCGTCGGGGGCGCTCCAGTTGGCCCAGATGGCCCCCTTGGTGCCGGTCACTTTGCAGGTGACGTGGTGCTCGAAGGCGGCCAGCGTTTGCGAGACGACCGCGAAGCCGCCGCCCGAGAAATTCATGATCGTGGTGAAGTTGTCCTGGAGCTCCGGATGGTCCGGCTGCCGGGAGTTGGCCCGGGCGTAGACCGAATCGGGCTCGGCGAAGTCGGCCATGTACCACCGGGCGAGGTCGAAGAAGTGGATCGGCTCCTCCAGGATCCAGTTGCCGACGCGATCGATGTCGAACCGCCAGCCCTCGGAGCCCAGGCGATAGGGGAAGCGCGAGAGCTCCGCGAGCACGTACTGCGGCGTGCCGACCGCGCCTTCGCCGATCAACTGCTTGACCTTGCCCCACAAGGCCGAAACCCGCATCTCGTGGTCCACGGCCAGAACCTTCCCTTTCTCCCGCGCCAGGGCGATCAGCTCGTCGCAGTGGGCGAGCGTGAGCACCATCGGCTTTTCGAGGAAGACGTGCTTGTCGGCCTCGAGCGCCGCCTTGGCCACCTCGTAGTGGAGGTGACTGGGGACGACGACGTCGACCGCGTCGATATCATCGCGGGCGAGCAGCTTCCGATAGTCGTCGAAGACGTCCGCCTCCGGATGAGCCTCGCCGGCGGCGGCCCGGCCTTCCTGCGCCCGCTCGGCGATCGCCACCAGCCGGGCGCCTTGGGTCTTGGCGATGGCCTTGGCGTGGTGCGCGCCCCAGAGGCCGTGTCCTACGAGTCCGAAGCGAAGGTCGCTCATTCGGGCAACTCCTGGTCCTTGGTTTCCGGGGCGATCAAGAGGAGGAGCAGGCCGACGGCAAACAACAGGGCCATCAGCGAGACCGAGTAGCGGAGGCCGAGGTCAAAATCGTAGCGTAGCCAGCCGCGGACGAAGAGCATTCCGGCGGCGGCGAGGCGGCCCACGTTGAAACAGAAACTGGCCCCGGTTGCCCTGAGCCGCGTGGGGAACAGCTCGGGGAAGTAGATGGCATAGCCGGCGTGCATGCCCACGACGAAGAATGCCATGATCGGCAACAGCACCAGCGTGTGCCAGTACTCGGTGGGGGCCAAGTAGGCAATCGGCACAACGATCATGGCGCCGACGTGATAGAAGGCGAAGGCGAACCGGCGGTTGGTACGCATGGTCAGGGGTGCAAAGAGCAGCAGTCCGGCGAAGCCGCCGGTGCCGTTCATCAGCATGTAGGCAAAGCTGCCGTACCGGAACCGCTCGTCCCCGGAGACGCTGTCGCCCAGCACCTCGCCGACCAACTCCACCCCCCAGGCGTAGATGGCCCAGTAGGTGCCCAGTCCGACCGCGGCCAGTCCCATCCCGATCAAGGCGCGGTTTCTCCATTGGGGCACTCCCAGCAGCTCCCGGAGACTGCCGCCTTTCTTCTTCGTTTTCTTGGAGCTCTCTTCTCTGTCGGCCTGCCACCGCTCGGATTCCCTGAGGCTGACCAAGACCCAGACGACGAGCAAGGCCGGCAGCACCCCCAGCACGAACGCCCAGCGCCAGTGGGCCATGCTGATGACCCACACGCCGACCGCCGAGCCGAGCACGGCCCCCACGACGCTCGAGGCGTGGAAGATCCCGCCGGCCATGGTCCGCGCTTTCTTGGGGAAGACTTCGGCGACGTAGGAGGCGGCGATGGCCCATTCCCCAGCGACTCCCATCGCCACGAAGAACCGCAGGACCACGACGTGAGATGCCTCGGTGGCGAAGTAGTGGAGCCCGGTGAACACCGAGTACATGAGGATGCTCCAGACCATGGTCTGGAGCCGGCCGATGCGGTCGGCCAGGACGCCGAACAGAAGGCCCCCCACCGTCCCGCCGATCAGGAACGAGGCGAGGCCCACGTTGGCAATCCAATCGATGTAGGCATCGCTCTTGCCTACCAGCAGCTCGGCCATGGCCGGCGTCTTGTACACGGCGTAGATCTGCCCCTCAAACACGTCGAACATCCAACCGACAGAGGCGATCGCCAGCACCAGCCATTGGTAGCGAGTGATGCCTTCGTACCAGCGGCCCTCGGTCTCGTTCTGAACGCTCATGCCACGGGGTCCTTTCTGTTTTCGTGCGACGGACCAGAAGAACTCGGTGCCCCGGTTCGTGCGCCGGCGAGCGACTCACCTGCGGCGAGCGTGCCGGCGGCGGAAGGCCCGGCCACCGGGCCGACGTGCGCTCGTGCCTCGGTGCGGATCAGCACGGCCAGCCCTCCCAGGATGATTGCCGCCCCCAACCACTGGAGCGGCGCAAGCCGCAAGCCCCACAACGGCCATTCCACCGCCGCCGTGAGGACCGGCGCGGAAAGCATGTACATCCGCAGCTTCCACACGTCCATGCGCCGCAAGGCCACGTAATAGAAGGGCAACCCCACGGAGGCGACCACGCCCAACAACACGATCGGGGCCCACCCGGCCGGCTCGGCCAGCACCTCCTGCGTCCGGGCGAAATCGCCGCAGGCCAGCCCCAGCGCGACGAATCCTAACATGCTGATCGAGTGGTTGTACAGGGCCACGGCCTCTTCGTCCATCGTTCGGAGGATGTGCCGGATGATGAAGGCGTTGGCGGCCAGCCCCAGGGCCGCCGCCACGACCATCACGTCGCCCAGCAGGTGCCCGCCGAAATCGAACTTCCGGATTTCGCTCAAGAGGGCCAATCCGACGAACATCAGCGGCACCAGGGCCAGTTGCGCACGCCCCAGGCGCTCCAGCCCCAACACCGCGCCGATGAGCACCACGAAGATCAGGTCGAGCCGCATCAGCATGGCCACGTTGGTCGCCGTGGTCCACTTCACCGAGCCGAACCAGAGCAGGTTGATGGCGATCGAAAGCGCGCCCATCAACAACAGCCAGCCCATCGCCCGGCGGGGCAACAACCGGCGCCACCCGTTGCCGGTCGCCAGGATCCATCCGGCCAACAGCGGCAGGGTGATGCATCGGGAGAAGGTGCCGACCAGCCCCACCGGCCACCCTTCCATCTTCACGACGAATCGCAAGAGCAGCGTGAACGCCACCCAAGGAACGACGGCCAACGAAGCATAGAAGACTTGCCGCATGCTCTCTCTACTTGATGGCCGACGGGGGCCGACGGGGTGAGGGGAAGTTGGCGTAGCCGACCGCCGGGTCGCCGCGGAGCACGGCGGCCACGTCCCGGCAGACCGAGGCGACCACCCGGTGCTGCGCCTCTTCCGTGAATGCGGCGATGTGCGGCGTCAGGATCACGCCGTCCATCTCCGACAAGGGGCTCGGCCCGGGCGGCTCGGTGCCGCGGACGTCCAGCGCCGCGCCCCCGATCTTCTCCTCTTGAAGCGCTCGAATGAGGCCCTCTTCGTCGACCACCTCGCCTCGCGACGTGTTGACGAACATCGCGCCGGGCTTCATTTTGGCGAAACGGGCGTAGTCGAACATCCCCCGCGTCGTTTCCGTCAGCGGCACGTGACAGGTGACGAAGTCGGCCTCCGCCAAGAGGTCGTCCAGCGGCACGAGTCGGGCTTCGAGCTCGCGCACCGCCGGGCTCCGCGGGTCGATGAAGTCGTCGTGGGCGATGATCGTCATGCCGAAGGCCCGAGCGCGGGCGGCCGTCAGCGTGCCGATTCGCCCCAGCCCGACCAGGCCGAGCGTCTTGTCCATCAGCTCCGAGCCGGTGAAGCCTCGCCGCGCCCAGCCGCCCGAGCGGGTATCGCGATCGGCCGCCGAGATCCGCCTGGCCAGCGCGAGCATCAGGCCGACGGTCAGCTCGGCCACGGAGACGGAGTTCTCGTCGGGCGTGTAGGCGACGACGATGCCCGCCGCCGAAGCCGCTTCGACGTCGACGTTGTTCAGGCCCGCCCCGGCCCGGGCGATGATCTGGAGGTTCTCGGCCACGCGAATCAGATCGGCGGTGACCTGCGTCTGGTTGCGAACCACGAGTGCCTTGGCCCGGGCGACGGCCGCCGCGAGCTTGTCGGGGCTCTTCCAGAGATCGGGATCGAACCGTACGTCGAACTCCCGTTGGAGCGAATCCATCGGAGCGCCGACGACGTTCTCGCTTACCACGATGTCCGTCATGGCGTCTATCTCGGCTTCTTGGGGACGGATCTGCCGGCAGAGGGGCCTTGAGGCTCCCGGCCGTCGCCGCCGTGACTCGACGAGACGGGCTGTTCCACGGCGGGCTCCGGCTCGGCGGTTTCGGTCGGCTCGAGCTCGAAGGCGACCTTGTGCTGCTCGGCCAAGGCGGTCAGCTCCGAGAACGTCTTCGGGTCGATCGGGACGCCGTGCCGGTGGTTGTACTCCGCCTTGCGGCTTTCGGGCTCGCCGGGGACGAGGATTTCGTCGACGCCCGGCCGCCGCCGGCACTCCTTGATCCGGTCGATCATCCCGTCCACGCGCTCGCGGAGCTCGTCGGGGTCCATGAAGGCGGCGACGTCGACCAGGCAGAAATAGTGCCCCACGTTTTGCGGGCGATCCATGTCTTTGTACATCGACCCGATTTCGCTCCCCACGGCTGCGCCGGAGAGGACGCCGCAGAACAGTTCGACCATCGTGGCGAGGGCCGATCCCTTGTGCCCGGCCATGGTCAGCACGGTGCCCGCCAGGGCGGCGGCCGCATCGGTGGTGGGGTCGCCGTCGGCGTCCAAGGCCCAACCCTCGGGAATCGGCCGGCCCGCCTTGTGGGCGGCGATGATGTTCCCGCGGGCGACGAGCGACGTGGCCATGTCGATCTTCAAGGGAAAACCCTTCCCGGTCGGAAACGAGGCGGCGATCGGGTTGGTGCCGAAGAACGCCTCGCATCCCCCCGCCGGCGACATGGCCGGCTCGCAGTTGGTCATCGCCACGAGCACCATGTCCTGCGCGGCGGCCAGGTTGCAGTAGTACGACAAGGCGCCGAAGTGCTGCGAGCGACGGATCGTCGCCGACGCGACCCCGTGCGTGCGGGCCAGGGGCTTCAACCGATCGAGCGTCTTGACGGCCTGGACCTGCCCCAGGCCGTTGGCCGCATCGACCACCAGCACGGCCGGGCGCCGCTTGTCGACGCGGAGCTCCGCCGTCGGATCGATCAGCCCCCGCTGGATGCGGCGGAGGTAGATATTCAGGCGGGAGACGCCGTGGGTGGAGGTGCCCTGTACGTCGGCGTCGACCAGGGCGTCGGCGAGGATTGCCGCATCGTCGCGAGGAACGCCGGCCGCAGCCGCAAGATTCGTGACGAGTTGTTGGACTTCGTCGATCGGATAGCGATTCATCGTCATGCTCTGCTTCATTCTAGATAAAGACGGTAACGAACTTGATCAGCACGATGCTGATGACCCCCACCAGCAGCGCCGCGGCGAACCCGACGCACAACGGCTTCCATCCCAGGACCTTCAACTGCCGGACGCTCGTGCCGAGCCCGACGGCGGCCATGGCGATCGTCAGGCACCCGACGGAGAGGCCCTTGGCACCGGCCAGGAAGGCTTCCCACAGTTGCCGGTCGAGCAGGCCGAAGGCGGGCTTCTCGGGGCCGCCCAGGTCGCCGATCGACCGCACGGCGGCCAGCACGACGAAGGCGACGACGAACAACGGCACGTACTTGCCCCACCGGAGACGGCCGCCGGCCTGAGCGTCGGCTTCGCGCGAGCGGCGACGGTGATAGAGGATCGCCATCAAAGGGATGACGATCCCCATCGAAAGGTTCCGAACGAGCTTCGTGGTCATCGCGGCCTTTAGCGCGAGGGCTTCGGGCGCGCCGTACTGCTGCTCGTACATCAGTCCCGCCCCGGCGACCTGGGCCGTCTCGTGAATCGCCGTGCCCAGGAAGAGCCCCACGGGGTTGGCCGCGCCGTGGAACAGCCAGTGGGCGAGAAACGGATAGGTGAACAGGGCGATCATCCCGAACAGCGTGATGCAGGCGACGGCGTAGCTCACTTCGTCCTCTTCGGCGTCGATGGCCGGCCCCGTGGCCACGATCGCCGAAGCGCCGCAGATGCTCGTCCCCACCGCGATCAGGCTGCCCAACCGTGCGGGCAGTCCCAGGGCCCGGCTGAGCCAGGTGACCAGGAGCAGGGCCGAGGCAATCGTGCCCAGCACGACCGGCAAGGCGCTCAGGCCGATCTCGCCGACCGCCGCGAGGCTCAATCGCAGGCCGAGTAGCGCGATCCCGAACCGCAGGATCAGCTTCACCGAGAGCCGCAGCCCTTCTTCGTAGACCTTGGGCAGGCCCGCCACGTTGCGGACCGTCAGCCCCAGCAGGATGGTCATCAGGATCGCGCTGACGGGGCTCTTGTCGAACCGGAGCACGCATTGGCCGCCAGCCAACGCGCTGGCGACGGCGACGACCCAGGGAATGGCCGTCTTGCCGACCCAATCCGCAAGGATTGCCCCCGCCCAGGCCAGGGCCGCGGCCAGGAGCACGCCGGGCAACGCGCCGGCCATCCCGCGGTGCAAGGCCCGCTGCCATCGAGATCGCGGCTCTTCTCCGGGTGAGCTCATCGTGATGACTGCTCCTCAAAGCGGCTTGCCGTTCCGACCGAGGTTTCCTCGCGGCCGGGAAGCAGGCTGCGGTGGCAGAGATGCCAGGCTTCTCCGCGCCGCAAGATCGTCTGTTGGTCAATCCACGCGTCGTGCCTGGTAAGCATCCATCGGGTGAGCTGATCGAGCGGCTCGGCGGTCCAACTCGGGCTCCGCCAGAGATCGGCGGACCCGAAGAGCCCGCCGACTCGGGCCCCGAGCACCACGTAGTGGCGTACCGACGGGAAGCCCATCACGCGCTGGTCCACGCCCGCGTCGATCGGCACAAAGCACCCAACCACTACGACCGGCCGATAGCGCCTTAGCGCCTCTTCCGCCGAGGCTCGCACGACCGGCGAGCCCGCGGGCGGGTCGGCGTCGGTGGCGACGACGGGCACGCCCGTCGCGCGGATCGCAACGGCCAGCTCGCCGCTACCGGCGCAAACTTCCAGCATCGGGCCCGCGCCGAGGCGCCGCAGGAACTCGCTCAGCGCCTCGACGAACTGCTCCGTCGGGATCAGGAAGCGGCCGTCGCGGGCGCAGGCGCTCAGCCAGCCGTCGCCCTGCTCCGCAGCGGCGATCTCTTCGAGCTGCGACTCGTACCTCAATAGAGTCATTATCGACGGATCTCGATCCAAGGATTCGTCCCGTTTGGCGCGTGCAAAAAAGCCGCGGTGGGCCAAGCTGCGAACGTGCCCCGCACAACACCCTGCAAGGCAAGCTGCGCCGGTCGCGCGGGTCGTGCCCGTTGCCGCGGCTGCGGTCGGTTCAACGTGGTTGGCGCTCGTGCATTCGGTGTCAAACTTCGATTCCCACGGGAGGCCGAGGGCATTCACACGCTCGGGCCGCAGCGGTTGATGGCGAAGGCGTTGAACTCCCGCAGCGCCTCGGCCTTGGTCATCTTGCCGTCGCAGAGCTCGAGCACTTCATCGAAGAGGCGTTGGCCGGCCTCCTCGAGCGTGGTGCCTTCGAACATGTCGGAGACGTCGACCTCCATCGTGTCCTGCATCTTCTCCCAGGACTCCCGGTTGCCGGTGAGCCGCATGGTGATCATCAACGGGTGGTTGATGGTATGGCCGCCGCCGGTGGAGAAGCTCATCACTTGGGAGCCGGCCGCGGCGATCCCGGTGATGCTCTCGCCGCCGTGGCCGGGCGTGTCCATCAGCCACAGGCCGGGCTCGTCGCCGATTCTGTCGGCATACTCGACCGCGCCGACGATCGGCTTGGTCCCCCATTTCTGCATCGCGCCGAGCGACTTCTCTTCGATCGTCGACAACCCGCCCGCGATGTTGTCGCCCGTCGGCTGGCTCCCGCGCAGCTCGACGCCGCAGGCGAGGATCCGCTCCTCCATCCGGGCGATCATGCCGAGGAGCTTCTCGGCGATCTGGGGAGTCTTGGCCCGCGCCTTGATCAGCTCCTCGCCGCCCATCATCTCGGTGACCTCGGCGCCGAGTGCCCGGCCGCCGGCCTCGATGACCCGGTCGCAGACCCAGCCGACGCACCGGTTGTGGGCCAGCCCGCTGGTCACGTCGCTCGTGCCGCAGTTGAAGCCGAAGATCAGCTTGGCGAGCGGAACCCGCTCCCGTTGTTGGCCGGTGATCGCGCGGTTCATGTCGACGGCGAGCCGCAGGGCCTTTTCCAGGGCTTTGAGCGCGCCCCCCTCGCGGCGGATGTTGACCACCTCGACCGGCTTGCCGCTCCGGGCGACCTCGTGGGCGATCTCGTCGGCCGTGCAGCCCTGCTCCTTGAAGTGGTCGACCACGACCACCGCCCCGGCGTTCGGGTTACGCCCGTGGCCGACGAGCGTGCGGAACGTCTGGGCCAAATCGGGCGCGATCTGGCAGCGTCCCAGCGGATGGACGATGGGGATCGTGTTCTGCACCATGTACGCGACGCGCTCGCAGGTTGGATTGGCGTAGAGCGTGCCGCTGAGCATGAGCACGTGGTTGCGGATGCCGACTTGTCCGTCGGGCCGGGGATAGCCGTAGAAATAGTCTCTCACGTGGTGGCTCCTGGTGTCATGAAGCCGCGACCGTTGGTCGCGGTTCGGGGATATCACGGACGTTCTTGATTGTTCGGCGCGACCGACGGTCGCGGCCTTATGCGACGTTCACGGTCGCATCAGTCGCTGCTCGGAGCTCCGCGGCCGCGGTTGGATTCGATGTTGTGGACGTGGACGTACTGCCCGGCTCGGACGTCGCAGGAAGCCCGTCCGATGTTGAGGCCGTACTTGATGATCGGCTCACCCGACTTGATGTCGACCGGGGCGAACTTGTGGTTCGCGGGGATGTCGTCCAGCAGGGTCACGACCCTGGTCCCCGGTTCGCCCTCGGTGGTGCATTCGACCGAATCGCCTTTCGTGCCGGGTCCGATCAGGTTGGCAACGTTGTCGTCGCCGTGGATAATCAGTGCTCGCAAGCTCATTCCAGCTCCCTTCGTACGAAAACGGAATCACCACGCCCGGACGCGTTTCCAGGCCTGGTGCGCCCGAAACGCTTCGGCCGCCTCCACGCCGGCTTGGGCGCCGCGGGTCGTGCATTGTCGCATCATCAGCTCTTCCAGCGGGGAGAAGTCGCCGTCGGCGCCGCGCGTAAGCTGGCTTCGATGACGGGCCAACATCCGCCGCTTCAAATCCACGTAGTCGCTCACCTCGACGTAGAACTCCGGCGAGAAGCCGGACATGTTCGCCGTATCCATCCACCACAAGGCCGGCTGGGTCTTCATCGGCGCCGAGCGGGTCTGGTGGCCGGTCGACGTCGCGAACCAGGAGGCCGCCTCCGCAAGCGCCGAGGCCGCCCGGTGGTCGGCGTGGTAGTCGTCGGGCGAATGGGCCAGGACCAGCGTGGGCTGGAACCGGCGGAAGAGCTCGACCACGGTTCTTCGCGACTCGGGGTCGTCGACCAGCTCGCCGTCGCCGAACTCGCCCAACAACAGCTCCGCCCCGAGCAGCTCGGCCGCGGCGGCCATCTCCTCGCGCCGCACGTCGGCCAGGTCGGGGATCGGCGTGGTCGGCTGCCCCTTGTCGCCCTGGCACAAGACGCAGACGCCGATCGCCGCCCCATCGGCTTCGGCGCGGGCCAACGTGCCGGCGCACAGATACTCGGCGTCGTCCGGATGGGCGACGACGGCCAGCACTCGCTCGTTGGAGAAATCTAATCGCACGATCCTGCCTCCTCATTCACGCCCTGAACCGAAGAAAGAAGGCCTCTCGCAAAGGCGCGAAGACGCAAAGGAAACGGTTCTGTGGACATCGAATTGCCTGGCGTTCGTGATTCTCTTCGAAGCTGTGACGCCTTTCTCACTCGTCACACATGATGCATATCTCCGACCACTTTGCGTCTTTGCGCCTTGGCGAGAGTTCTTCTTCCCGTGTTGGGCTCCTTCATGCGTCCGGATCACTATCGAAGCTTGATATCCGGCGGCTCGGCCACGAAGTCGGCGACGGTGATCTCGGCGTCGGGGTGCGTGCGCAAGAGGGACGCGGGACAGGCGGAGGTCAACGGGCCGTGCAGCACCCGGCGCACGACCGCGCGCTGCCAGGGCCGATTGCAGTAGAACCGGCACTTGCGCGACTCCAGAATCTCCTTCATGCCCACGGTGATCGCCCGGCGGGGAACCAGGGAGAGCTCGCCCCCGACGGTCACCGAGTTGATCGTGGCGGTCTCCCGGCTCAGGCTCAAGACGCGCGTGGGCAGGGCGGCGAACTGGTCGGCCGGCATCGACTCGCCCGGCTCGGGCGGCTCGTTGAACGCCATGTGGCCGTTGATCCCGATCCCCCCGAAGCAGACGTCCACCCCGCCCCGCTCGCCGATCAACCGGCCGATCGCGTCGGGGTCGTCCGGATGCGGGAACACGCGATTCTCCGCCACGGGAGCCAGCTCCGCATCGACCAGGTCGTAGAACCTCCGGTCCATGAACCCGCGGAACCCGAGCGGGTGGTCCAGATCGACCCATTGGTCGTCGTCGGTGAGGTACTCGTCCATGTTGATGATCATCACGTCGCGCCAGTCGCTCCGCTCCCGGTTGATCATCTCGGCCAGCACGCGATACTGATCGACCGGGCCGACGGGCACGATCAGCGTCGCGCCGCGGCCTTCCTTGCGTGCCCCTTCGACGGTCTCCAGCATGACCCGGGCGATGTCCCGGGCCACGTCGTCCATGTCGCCCACGACGCGGACCTTGACCGGCGTGCCCCGGCCGAGCTGGTCCGCCCCGACGCTCAAGTATTCCGGTATCTCAACGCTCATGCCTTCTCTCCCAGCGATAATGGACGTCTCATTCCCACGGACCTCGCCGAGGCCCCATCTCGGGCGAGCGCCCCCGTCACACGCGAACGAAAATCTTCTGCCGATACATCCAGACGCAGATCAGCCAGAACACCAATAGGATCATCACCGACTGGACGACCGGCGCGTACGGCCCGTCGTGTGCGAGATTCAGTCCGGTGGTCGTGGCGAGCCAGCTCTTCACGACCGCCGGCATGAGGTCCGGCCCAAAATGGATCGTCAGCATCTTGGTGACCCAGCCCTTCATCGATTGGGCCATCACGTAGACGGCGATCGAGTTCATCCCCACGACGACCAGCGGCCAGGTCCAGAACTTCAGTCTCATCACGTCGATCACCAGGTAGAACACGGCCAGCATCCCGAGGACGTAGGCCCCGCTGAACAGGGCCCAGGAGGGCGTCCAGATCCGCTTGACGACCGGGCAGACCGTGGCCCCGGCGGTCGCCCCGAGGGCCATGCACACGACGCCGGCCAGCACCAAGAGGAGGAACTTCACGATCGGGCGCCGCGGGCCGCGGAGCAACTGCCCGGCCATCACGCCTAGGAGCATGGTGAAGATGGACGGCACGAAATTGAGCGTCGTGTACCCGCCGCCGTTGAACTCGAACGGCTCCGAGCGCGGGAGCTTGTTCAACAGCCACCGATCGAAATCGGCCGCCGGATTGACGTTCTTCGTCCAGGGGGCGAACCGGTCGGGCATCCGCCACTCGTCGGCAATCGGAGTGGGTGCGAGCTCGCCGGCGGCGGCCGCCACGTCGCCCTGCGATCCGTCCGCCGGCGCGCCGATCCCCACGGAGGCGTAGTCGAAATCGGGGCCCGGCAGCGGATAGAGAAAGAAGGCCAGCCACCAGCCCCCCAGGATCAGCACCGCGGCAGCGAGTTGGACCACGAGTTTCCTGCCCAGGAGCACGTACACGAAGATGTATCCCAGCCCGATCTGGCACAACACGTTGGCAAACACCCAGTCCGTCCGGTCGCTCCACTGCGAGGAGAGGAACACGCCCAAGAGGACCAGAACCAGCGCGCGGGTCGCGACGTGGGTCCACGTCCTCAATCGCGAATCGCCGCGGTCTTTCCGCTTGGCGTAGGAGTAGGCCATCGCCACGCCGACCATGAACATGAACGACGGCTGGATCAGGTCCCACGCGGAGCAGCCGATCGCGTTCAGGTCGACCTGGCGGATCGATTCGGGCACGGCCGTCTGGCTGATCCATTCGGGATGCGAGAAGTGGTACTCCAGCGTCCTCCAGAGGGTGACGCTCTCGGTCCCCTTCTCGAGCGCCTCGCGGGCGAGCTTGGCGATGCCGAATCCCGCCGCGGCCAGCACCACCATGATGAACCCGCGATACGCGTCCAACGACGTCAACCGCGCCGAGGGGCCGGCGGCTTGCGACCGCGCGGCGCGAGGCTCCTTGCGGTCACCCATTTCCGCAAGACGTTCCAGATATTGAGGTTTCGTCTTCATGTCGCTCGTGCCTCGCCCGAAGGAGGATTCTGAGCCGCTTTCACCGACGCCGCGCTCGCGTGCCGAGGACGGGGCGGTCGGCCCGCTAGCCGGGGCCTTTCCCCGCGTTGTCCTGAGGAACCTTCTCCCAATCCTTCAGGAACAGGTCGATCGCGATGTCGGTGAGCGGGTGCTCGTAGAGCTGCTTCATCACGTCGAAGAACATCGTGCACACGTCCGCCCCCACCAGGGCCGCCTCCAGCACGTGGATCGGGTGGCGGACCGCGGCGACCAGGATCTGCGTCTGGTAGCCGTAGTTCTCGAAGATGGTCTTGATCTGGCCGACCACGTCCATTCCCGGGTGGCCGACGGCGTCGAGCCGCCCCACGAACGGGCTGACGTACGTCGCCCCGCACTTGGCCGCCAGCATCGCCTGGAGCGGCGAGAAGACGACCGTCACGTTCGTCTTGATCCCCTCGGCCGTCAGACGCTTCACCGCCTTCAGCCCTTCGCGGGTGATCGGCACCTTGATCACCACGTTGTCGGCGATCTTGGCCAGCTCGCGCGCTTCGGACACCATCTGGTCGGCCTCCAGGCCCACGACCTCCAAGCTCACCGGTCCGGCGACCGTGCGGCAGATCTCTTCATACACGTCGCGCGCCGGGCGACCGGTCTTCGAGACGTGCGTCGGATTGGTCGTCACCCCGTCGACGATCCCCCAGGCGTTGGCCTCGCGAATCTGGTCGATCAGGGCCGTGTCGATGAACAGCTTCATGTTGCCTTGTCCTTTTTCTTCTTGTTCGCCTTCTTGACTGCGACGGGAGTTGCCGAGCCCGTCGTTGCCGGCTCCGCAGAGTGCGCCGCTTCCGCCTCGCCGGCCCAATGGGGCACGAACCGGTTCTCCGCGACCTGGCGCTCGATGGCCTGGCGGGCGGCCTGGACGTGCCGCCGCGCGAGCCGCTCGGCTTGGGCCGGCCGGTTGGCTTCCACGGCCTTGACGATCTGGAGGTGCTCGTCGCGGACCTGCCGGATGTCGCGATCCGCCCGAACGAACATCCCCAGCACCTGATAGCTCTCGGTCAGCTTGGCCAGAAGCTCGTTGCCGCAAGCCTGGATCATACGGTAGTGGAACCGGCGGTCCAAGGCACTCATTGCCTCCACCTTGCCCTCCCGGCCCAGCCGGTAGTCCTGCTCGGCCAGCTCGACCAGCTCCCGGAGATCCGCCCGGCTGGCCCGCTCGCAGCAGAGCCGCGCCCCCAGGCCCTCGAACACTTCGCGGATTTCGTACGCGGCCAGCAGGGCCCGGGCGTCCAGCCCGCTGACGAACATCCCCAGGTTGTCCACCGCCCGGACCAGACCGCAGAACTGGAGCTCCAGGAGCGACTCCCGGACCACGCTCTGGGCGACGCCGAACCGGCCGGCCAGCTCCTGCTGCACCAGCCGCTGCCCGGGCTGATACCGGCCGGAGAGGATCAGCCGCTGGATCCCGTCGCGCACGCGGTGCCGGGCCAGCGACGCGCCGCCGCCCGATTCGGAGGATGACTGGGGGAAGGATGCCATCGGCCGTGCCACAATCGGTTATTATCGATAATTAGCGATAATAATCGATCCGTGCGGCCCGTCAACCCCCCGGAACGGGAGTTCTCGAAACCAGCGAGACTCGCAAGCCGGCCGCGCCGTCGGCCGTCGACAGCCACTCGGACAAGCCCGTCACCCGAGGCACCAGCAGCCGTGTACCCCCGCCCGATTGTTGCCACCGCCTTCCGGTCGCACTAGAATCGCCGAGGCGAACTTGCCCCATGGGGCCCGGAGGTGGCCCGCGTCGACCATCCGCCCCAGGCATCCAAGAAACCGAAGAAGGGAGGGGACCCACGATGGGCCACACAACCGGCCGTGCGCGTCGTTCCGTCGTCCTGATCGCCGCGCTGGCGATGGTCGCGGCAGCTTCGCTTCCTGCGGCGGAGTCCGCTGCTGAGCAAGCCCCGTGCCGCCCCAACTTCCTCATTGTCCTGGCCGACGACCTCGGATACGGCGACTTGGCCTGCTATGGCCACCCGCGGATCAAGACGCCCAACCTCGACCGCCTCGCCGACGAAGGCATCCGGCTCACCAACTGCTACGCCGCGGCCGCCAACTGCTCCCCCGCACGCACGGGCCTGATGACCGGGCGCACCCCCTACCGCGTGGGCGTCCAGAACTGGATCCCCATGTTCTCGCCGATGCACGTGCGGAGTTCGGAAATCACCGTGGCAACGCTGTTGCGCCGCAACGGCTACACCACGTGCCAAGCCGGCAAGTGGCACATGAACGGCCGGTTCAACCTGCCGGGCCAGCCGCAGCCTTCGGACCACGGCTTCGACCACTGGTTCTCCACGCAGAACAACGCCCTCCCCAGCCACCACAACCCGGACAACTTCGTGCGCAACGGCGAGCCGGTGGGACCGCTGGAGGGCTTCTCGGCGCACCTCGTCGTGGACGAAGCGGTTCGGTGGCTGGAGAAGCTCCGCGACCCCAAGAAGCCGTTCTTCCTCTACGTCTGCTTCCACGAGCCGCACGAGCCGATCGCCACCGACAAACGGTATGCCGACATGTATCCCTCGGACGACCCGAGCCTGTCGGTCCATCACGGCAACGTGACCCAGGAGGACGACGCCTTCGGGCGGCTGATGGGGGCGGTCGACAAGCTGGGGCTCCGCGACGACACGCTGGTGATGTTCACCAGCGACAACGGCCCGGCGATCAACAACTGGCACCCGCACGGCTCGCCCGGCCCCTTACGCGACAAGAATG
>DATKZH010000373.1:0-5607 GCA_035528065.1 Thermoguttaceae bacterium
ATGGTAGAACTGCCACTTGCGAGCCTGAATCTTGGCCGTGCTGTAGTCATGCTGCACAGGAAAGATGCCTGGATCGCTGAGCACGTCCAGCAAGTACCGTCGGCGGTGGTCGAAATCGTCGGCTCGGGCGGTTGAAGCGACGAGTGCAATTGTCAGAGCTAGCGTCGTCGAGAATCGCTTGCCGGGCGAACGGGTTTCGTCGGACTTCTTCGCGTTCAAGACATGCACAGCTCTCTCCTTCCTAAGGGTTGGAGTGTTGTGGCGACGTGTTGTAGCCCATCGAGTTCGTGGCCACGTACAGCCGGTACAGACGGTCCTGCATCAGACAGGTGCGGCGCGTCTGGGCGGGGATCGTCGTGGTGTAGATCCGCAGTTCGCCGTCAACGGCGGTAACCAGCTCCTCGCGCCAGTCGCCCAGCAGGTCAGCCACCATTTGCGGACGGTCGGCTCCCGGCGGAGCCAGAAGCGTTTCGCCCTGGAACTTCATCAACTTACCCTTGAGGATGATCTCCTTCTGCGGGTCGGCGTCCCACCAGAGCGTCGCGGGGGCCAGCGAGCCGATGTTCTCATTGCCGATCCGCTTTCCCTGGGCCGTGTACATCCACGCCTGGTCGCCGCCCTTGGCCTCGCCGGCATAGCATTCCTGCCCTGGGTACTCGGCCAGGATGTCGGCGCACATGCCTTGGCTGTGGACGTGGACCGTCGGCTCCGTGTTTGCCCAAATCGCTTCGCCGCTGAGGCCGTCGACCAATCGTACCGCGCCGCTCTTCTGACGCGGCTCAATGCCGAAGAAGATCTGCAGCCCCGGCCGTGCGGGATCGATCTTACCCACGTAGCAGGTGTCGGGGTGGCCGATGCCCAGAGTCCACATGGCCTTGCCGTCGTGATCCACCAGGCACGAGCCCACGATGATCTCGTCACAACCATCGTTGTCGACGTCGGCCACGCGAATGGTGTGGGCGCCTTGGCTGTCGTATTTCTCTTTCTCGTTGTGCGAGTTCCATTGCCACACGAGGTTCAAGTCCGGGTCGTAGGCTTCGATCACGATCGCCCGGTAGGTCCCGCGTTGCATCAGCAAATGGGGTCGTTTGCCGTCCAGATAGGCCACGGCCAACATGTTTCGACAGAAATAGTTGTACTCGCCAATCTCCGGCAGGCGCGGAATCCAGGGAATCTTCTTGACGATCTGGCCCGTCTGACCGTCCAGCTTGTAGAGCCATTCCGGCCCCGTTTTGACGTGGCCTTCCGGCTCGCGCGGGTCGCCTTCGCCACCCTTGCAATAGACTTCGGCTTTGCCGTCACCATCCAGGTCGTAGACGACGTAGGGCGCGTACCAGGTGCCAGCCTCAATCGACCACCCCATGTCGTGCCGCCAGAGGAAGCGGCCGTCGAGCGAGTAGGCCTCCAGCTTGTAAGTATCTTGGCTCTTCTTCCAGTAGCCCGGCGACTGATAGGGGTCCGTATTGAAATCGGGTTGCTGAATGATCAGTTCGTATCGGCCGTCGCCGTCCAGGTCACCAACAGCTACCTTGTGCGTGCGGTAGTCGCCTTGGAGCCGAACGGCGATGTGCGGCTGGCTAGCCGGCGTGCCGGCGGGCACGACCCCGGCAGTGGGCGGACCTTCGCCGACGGCCGTAACCGGGCGGAGGAAGTAGCGCGAGTTGCTGTCCTTCGTCAAGTCCTTGTCGACGAAGTTGGTGCTCTCGCGCACGGGTTCGGTCGTCAGGCGGCGGGCAGTGTCCGCCTGATCCGTCTGGCGATAGACGTGAAACGCCACATCGGCCGGGTCCGATTCCAGCAGCCGCCAACCCACATACATCGATCCGTCGGCTTGCCGCACGGCCACAATGCCCCGGTCAAGCTTTTCGGCCACCTGAGCCAAGGAGGCGGAACTGAACAGCATGAACGCAACGACAGCGAACAATACATGGCGCATGGTCATTTCCTCTTCAAGAACGTCGAGCGTACCTGTAACCGCTGTGGAATCTAGCGGTGGGGAGACTCGCCGTCAACGATCGGGCGTACAAACTTGAGGAGCGAGCCTAGGCGGGGGGGCGCGAGCCGGAAACAAGTCGGGCGTCCGGCAGCGCTCGTTCAGTCGTGGGATCTCCGGGCACGTACAGAAAAGGGATGCTTGCGTGACACTTGATCCAACACGAGAATAGGGTCGGCCAGGCAATGATCACGAACATTCAGCCACATTGACGACGCGAGTTCCTCACGGCCGCTGCAGTGGGAACCTCGGGTATGCTGGTGCCGCGGCTGCCGCGGTGGTCGGCAGCGCGGGTGATGCGAGTCAGTCACGGCTATCAAGGAGCTTGCTATGGGTTATTCTCGATACCGGACTCGACTGATTCTCATCGCGTCCCTACTCGTAACGGTCTTCCCTGCTTACTCGCAGTCCATCGACACGGCTGCCGTAGACGCGATCGTTGAAGACGCACGTAAGGTATGGTCTGTCCCTGGCGCGGCGGTGGCCATTGTGAAGGACGACAAGGTAATCCACCTCAAGGGCTACGGTGTCAAAGAGCAGGGCAAGTCCGATCCGGTCACGCCCGACACGATCTTCAACATTGGCTCCACCGGAAAGTCTTTTACGGCGCTGGCTGTCGCCATTTTGGCAGATGAAGGAAAGCTGGGTTGGGACGAGCCGGTCCGCAAACATCTCGGTTACTTTCGCCTCGCCGATCCCGAAGCGGATCGGCTGGTAACGCTGCGCGATCTGGCTACTCACCGCGTCGGCCTGGCAAGGCACGACGAGCTCTGGCAGAACTCGCCGCCGATCTCCCGCGAAGAGATCATCCGGCAAGTCGGACGCCTCCCGCTGGAAAAGCCTTTCCGCTCCACGTTTCTTTATAACAACCTCATGTATCTCACGTTGGGTTGTGCCGCCGGGACCGCCGACGGCAGTTCGTGGGAGAAGGTCGTACAGGAGCGCATCTTCAATCCCTTGGCGATGAAGACGGCGAATTTCAGTCATGCGGTGACGGAAGTATCGCCGGATCACTCCAGCCCCCATGTGAAAGATGGTGCCCGCATCCGAGTAAAACCTTGGCGGGACCTGGAGAATATTGGCCCAGCCGGCTCGATCAATGCCAGCGCACGGGACCTGAGCCAATGGTTGCGTTTTCAACTCGGCGACGGAAGCATTGACGGCCAGCGGGTCCTTTCCAGTGCCGCCCTGGCTGAGACTCACACACCCCAGATGGCCACACCCTTGGAGGGAAAGATGCAGAAGATCTTCCCTTACGCGGAGAATACCGCCTATTGCCTTGGCTGGTACACTCACACGAACCGCGGCCACTTGATACTCTGGCACGGCGGTGGCGGTCCGACTGGCTTTCGCACTCAGGTTCTTTTGGTTCCGAAAAGCAAGTTGGGGATCGCCGTGGTCTCGAATGTGGAGGGCGTGCCACAGTTGCCAGAGCCAGTGATCAATGGCATTGTCGATCTGGCTTTGGATTTTCCCAAGAGAGATTGGAACAAGGCGATTCTCGACAGCCGGCGATGAGTTTCGATGATAACTTGACGAATTCGGCGCGGTTGATGTCGCGAGATCAGGAGCGCAACCATGGTGACTTCCCCATAACTGATCGCGGCCGGGACGCAGCCGAACGGTGCTTCATCGCGGCTCGTTCCAAGTCCGACGGCAAGATCCTCTGGACCGTGAATCCGCCCGCCGAGCCGACGTTGGGCGGGCTTTCCATCGACCGCGACGGCCGAGCCGTAGTTTCGCTGCGAGACGGTTCGCTCGTCTGCGCGGCCGATTGATGGCGGCGGCGGCCGAGAGAATGTAGCCTATGGGGATCGAAAGAATCCCACACCGTGACGACTTCCGACGGGAACCAATACCTGATCTACTATCGCTTGCTGAAAGGCAAACTCGCCGGGCGGAAGCTCGCCGACTTCGTGGGCAAAGAAGTGCGAATCGTGGGCGTATACAACAAGACGGCTGAGGGAGGAACTTTCAACCGTCTGGATTCGATCCAGCAAAAGGGCGATCCCTGATAAGAACCGGAGATGTGGCGAAAACTTGAATGAAGATTCTCGTACGACAGGAACGACCATAATGCGATGCGTTCGATTTGGACCGACAATCTCGGCATTTCCGGCCACGTTGGCCATCGGACTCCTGATCGTTTGCCCAACGGCCGTACTGCCAGCGCCGACGCAGGGACTTACCTGGACCGATGTGGATGGTGTTAAGATTCCCGTGCCGCCGCCCGAGCACCCGCGGCTCTACCTCCGCGCGGAGCAGGCGGTACAGGTGTCGGCCCGGCTGGAGGATCCGGTGCTCGAGCCGGTCGTCAAACGCCTGGCAGCGATGGCTACAAAGTCACCGCAGGGCCGGATCGAGTGGGAGGCGCTGCAGTACCTGGCCAAGCCAGACCAAGCGGAGGGCCGCGCGACGATCCAGCGCACCCTAGCCCTGTTGAAACGCACCGAACTGGCGGATCGGCAGGACGCCTGCCGCGAGACCGGCCGGATGATGGTCACGGGGGCTATCGTCTATGACTGGCTGTATCCGCTACTAACGGCGGACGACAAGCAGGCGTTCATCACCGAGTTGGTGCGGCTGGCAAAAACACAGGAATGCGGCTATCCGCCTACGCGTCAAGGCTCGGTCACCGGTCACAGTTCCGAAGCGATGATCATGCGCGATATGATTTCGGCCGGGATCGCCATCTACGACGAGTTTCCCGAGATGTATCAACTGGCGGCCGGACGATTCTTCCGTGAACATCTGCCGGCCCGCAACTGGCTCTACAACGGTCACGCCTATCACCAAGGTGATTCCTATGGCGCGCACCGTTACAGTTGGGACACCTATCCCTTGTGGATTTTTGACCGATTGGGCGCGGGCAATGTGTACAACGCGGAACAACGTTTCGTCCCCTATCTGTGGGTCTACACGACGCGGCCGGACGGCCAGCGACTGCGGGCAGGCGACACTTTCATGACCAGCAGCCCGCGAGGCCGACCGTGGAGTGAGTTTGTGGGGACGCTGTTCACTGCCAGCTACTACGGCGACGGCACGCTGCTGACGCAGTTTCTCCGGCAAGGCGGCGCGGGCGACAACGAAGCCATCTTCGAATTCCTCTGGCGCGACACGCAACTTCAGGCCAAACCACTCGAAGATCTGTCGTTATCCCGATACTTCGGATCACCGTTTGGCTGGATGCTGGCACGCACCGGCTGGGATCACGATGCGGTAATCGCTGAGATGAAGGTCAATGAGTACAACTTTGTAAATCACCAACATTTGGATGCCGGCGCGTTTCAGATCTACTACCAAGGGGCGTTGGCCATGGACTCAGGCTTGTATTCCGGCTCGTCCGGGCAGTACGGCAGTCCCCATTGCCAGAACTACTACTGGCGGACCATCGCGCATAACAGCCTGCTGGTCTACGATCCGCACGAGAAGTTTGGCAAGATCAGCTACGGCAACGATGGTGGGCAGCGTTTGGGTCGCCGTTCACGGTGCGGTGAACTGCTATAGGTGAGTTTCCGGGTTATGGGGTAGATTGTCGCGTCATGAGTACGCGACGTGGGCCTTGTAGAAACTGTGCGCGGTTGGCCGACCGTGTGGCAGAGCTGGAAAAGCAG
>DATKZH010000374.1:0-9650 GCA_035528065.1 Thermoguttaceae bacterium
TCGCCGACCCAGAGCGTCTGGTGCGTCTCCGTGACGCGGTCGGGCCAGATCACGCCGATCTGCACGTTGTCGTCCGGCGAGAACTTGTTGAGCACGTCGATCAACTCTTTCACTTTCATCGTGTCGGATCTCCTTGCGAAAGATGCCGGACCGAGGGGCGGACCCATCCCCGCCGGGCCTGCTCGCCGGGACAATACCAGAAACAGCGTCCGCAGGCAACGCAGCGGGACCGCTCGGGTTGATAGTCGCTGCGTCGGCGGCGGACGGAGAGATGGATCAGTTTCAACCCGATCACCAGCCCCACCCAGGCCCCGAACCACATACCGGCGGTGGCGAAACTGCTCCGCAAGGCGATGGCCTCTGTGTAGAGGTCCTTCGCCGGCCGGCCAGTTTGGTCGAAGGCGTCGCTGGCGTCGGTGCTTTCGGTGACCAGGCCGTACTTGTCGAGCAGCTCCTCCTTGATCTTATCCTTGATCTTTGTCATCTCCCCGATCGACATGCCCTCTTTGCCGGGCAGCTCTTGCATCCGCGAATTCAGTTCTTTTTTCATCTCGTTTTCCAGCCGGACGCGTTCGGCCAGGCGGAAGGTGGGGTGCATCCGGGCGAAGGGCAGGTCGAGCCGGCTTCCCAGCCAGCCGCCCGACGCCGCCAGCAGCGGCAACAGCACGATCAGCCCGGCCAGCCGCCACCGTCCCCGGCGCCGCCGGCCGGCCGGTTGATCGACGGTCGGTTCTCGGATCGCGCCGTAAGGACAGACCTCTTCGCACAGCTTGCACCGGACGCACTCTTCCGGCGGGATTTCCACGCGCCGCTTCGAGACCTTCGACAACAGGCCCAGGATCGCGCCGTAGGGACACAGGAACCGGCAATACGGCCGGCCCACGAACAGACCGATCACCAGGAAACAACCGCCTAAGATCAGCATGTTCACGCCGGCGCCGAGACGAAAGAAGCCCACGAACAAATCGTAGCGGCAGATCACGAAGGCCGTGCCGGTCGCCGCGAACACGACGGCCGCCCCCAGATACACGTAGGCCAGCAGCCCCAGCGTGTGTTCCAGCCACGCGGGCACCTTGACCGGGCGGACGGCCACGACTTCCTGCACGGCTCCCAGCGGACAAACCGCCGCACAAAACGTCCGGCCGAAAAAGAGCGTAAACACCAGCGGCAAGGCGAAAAACACCACGGCCGCCAGCGGAATCTGGTACGTCGGATCGCCGATCGCCAGGGCCACGTTCTGGATCGACCCGATCGCGCAGACGCAGCCCTTCCGCCAGAAACCGAACCAGACCAGCGACGCGACGGCCAGGAGAAACAGCCCACGCCGGGAACGGGTCTTCAAGGCGAACAGCGAAGCCAGCGACAAGGCGACCAGCAGCGCCGCGACGTCCAGATACTCGCGCCAATCCGGGAGCGGCTGAGGATGTTGCGAGGTGGGAGGGACGTGTTCCACGAACTCGGGGATAGGTTGCCGCAGTTCGGCGCGTGCCGCCTCGGCAAAAACCGATAGCAGGAGCAAGGCTGGCAATATGTAAATCGGCCGCGTCATCCTCGTTGTACCTTCCCCTCCAGGAATCCTCGCGCATCTCTGGCCAGCATTTCCTGCAGTTCCCTTTTCACCCGCGCCATTTCCTCCGCCCTCTTCTGCGGCAGATCTCTCGTCAGATCTCGCTCCAGCTTGTGCAGCCGGTTCTCCGAGGCGTCTCGTGCGAGCCGCTTCAACAGCAGCGGTGTCTCCGGGGGCACGCGGCAGAACGCCTGGGTGGGACAGGCCACGGCGATCGAGCACTCGTTGCAGTCGAGGCAGCGGTCGTGGCGAACCTGCAAGTAGAGCGATCCGTTCATCCCTGCGCAGCCCTTGACGCATTTTCCGCAGCCGACGCACTCGTTTTCGCCGATCGTGTACTTGAAATACCGGTTGCCCCCTTGCGCTTCGACAAACTCCCGCTTCACGGCCCCGGTCGGGCAGAGTTCGACCTCGGCCCCGGAGTCCAGCGAGACGTACTTCTCGACGAGGTATCCGGTGCAGATATCGCAATACCCGCACAACGCGAAGCACTGCACGGCCTTCACGGCGGAGGTATCCAGCACGCAATGGATCTGGCAGTTCTTGCAGCCAATGCACTTGTCGGGATCGATCTGCCAGAGGAGATCGTTGTCTCTGCCCTTTCGGCCGAGCATGAAGCCGCCCAGCCCGGTCAGGCCGATGGCTCCGGCCACGCGGGCCCCGTCGCCCAGGAACCCTCGCCGATCGGTCTTCCGGTTCTCGTCGGTCATCGTTCGCAATCCTCAAACTGCAAGAGCCCGCAACCAGTGAAAAACCAAGGTTGGGTGGCTGGGGTCGAAGCACGAGGAACGAGTGCTGAGCCCCCAGAAGCCCATGCCTGGGGGCTCGGTGCTCGTCCCTCGCACCTCGACCCCAGCCACCCACAAATTCGAATCACATGGGGTACTAGTTTCACAGTTTGTCTTGATCCTTCTCATCTCTGAATACAACGGCCTGCGGAAGCGAGCAACGTGACAGCTCTTCGCACTCGCGGCACGTGGACGGCCCCGGGCATGAACTCCCCGGCGACGCCCGGCGGCTCCTGCCGATCAGTCCGACCGAGAGCACGCAGACTCCTCCCAGCGCCAGATACCGCAACGCATCGCGGAAGAATTCCCGCCGAGTTCGCCGTTCTTCTGCGGGCTGATTCATGGTTGCCCTCCCGGCTGGGTGTCCTTGTGTATGAACACTCGCACGCTCCTGGCCACCGGATCGAGGATCAGGACACGGTCTTGGCTGTCGGCGGCCACGTCGGCGGCGGTAACGTCCACCTGTTGCGGCCCGGCCACCACGCACCGGAAGGCGCCCTCGGCCCCGTAGACCTTCACACGGGGTTTACCCTTCTCGGCGGTGACGAAGCGGCCGTCGGAGAGCATCGTGAAGTGGGCCGGGTTGCAGCAGCCGTAAAAACCCTCGATCTCCTCCGACGCCTCGCCCCAATGGGATTTCAGCTCGCCATCGAAGCTGTACGTCTCGATCCGCAGCAGACGCGGATTGACCACGTGGAGGCGATCGCCCGTCGGGCCGACCGCCAGGTCGAAGTGAGGGCTGGTGATGGCAAAGCCGGGGATACGCTTGGCGGCGTCCTCCTCGCCGATCTTGCCTCGGACGGTTCCGGCCGGATCGCAGCGCCAGACGATCCGATTGCCCGCGTCGGCCACGAACACGTCTGCTTGGGCCGTGGCGATCGAGGTCAGCAGGGCTTCCTCGCGGGGCGCCGCCCAGGTGGCCACCGAAGTGCCGTCCGCGTCGAGCACCTCGACGTGATCCGCCATGCCGACGTAGATCCTGCCGGGAAAGGCGTGGTTCGGCCCGGCGACGGCGAGGCATCTCGGTTCGTTCTCCAGTTGGATTTCCCGTTGTCTCCGGCCGCCGGGATCGAAGACGTGAATCGCCCGGTCGCCGGCGACGTAAATGCGGTCGTCCGGCCCGACGGCTACGGCCCGGACCTCCTGCATGTCGATGGGGATCGCCGCCGCCTGTTCGTATTCAATCAGCACCAGGGGGATTTCCTCGGGCTTCGGCCGGCTGCGCTGCTCGCCCCAGGGGTCCATCCACAGCACGGCCACGCCGCCGACGGCGACGGCTGCCACGATCAGCACGCCGATCAGAAAGCCGGGCACGGCCGAGGGCGGTTGTTGGTCCATGGGATGGCTCTAAATCGGATGTAGGTCAGGGCTTGCCCTGACGGTTTCTGCTGATTGCACGATTTCGTCAGGGCAAGCCCTGACCTACCAAGATTTTGTCAGGGCAAGCCCTGACCTACCTTCTTTGCTACGTCCAAACACACCATGCGGGTCATGTCGCGGACGATCAGCCGGCCGGCCACCAGCGCCATCGGGCCCCAACTGTCGTGCCCGTCCTCGATGACTTGGGCCCGAGCCAGCCGCTGATATCCCTCGGGCGTGGCCTTGGCCATCGTGAGTTCTCCGTTGTCGTCCATCGCGAAAATCAACCCGTCGGCGATCAGCCAGGGACCGAATCCGTATTGCCGGCCGAACTTGTCGGCCTGGCTGTTCCAGATTTCGTTGCCCTGCTGGTCGAGGCATACCAGCCTCTTGTCGTCCTTGCGAATGCCGTAGAGGTAGCCCTCGAACAGGGTGGGCGTCTGCTGCTCGGTGCCGAACTGCTTGCGCGTCAGGCGAACGGCCGTCTCGACGGAAAACCTTTCGGCATCCTGCTTCACCTGCAGGATCACGCTGGCGGAGCTGTAGCCGCTGCTCAACAGGATCCGTCCGCCGTCGAGGATCACCGGCGCGGGAGAGGTGGCGAAATCCATGGTCCAGTCGGTCGTCTTCCAGAGGACCTCGCGCTGGTCGGGTGGAAGGCCGGGCGAAGGATCGGCCGACACGCCGGCCACGCCGCCGGTGGCGCAGTAGACGTACATCCGACGCCCTCCGAACTCCATCGGCGTAATCGAACTGTGCGTCATCTGCCAGTTTTTCGGATCGGGATTCTCCGCTTTCCAGACAACGTCCCCCGTCCGGTAATTCACCCCGATCATCAGCGACGCTCCGCAGGGCGCCAGCACCAGGACGTCTCTTTCCGCGTCGACGAAGGGGCACTGGCCCGCGTGCCATTTCGGCACCTCCGTCCCGAAATCCCGGGCCAGGTCCAGCAGCCAGCGGCCTTCGCCGCTCGTCGCGTCCCAACAGGCGACGTGACACCGGGGCCCGAGCGTGACCACATGATCCCCGATCACCGCCGGCACGGTGCGCGATTTGCCGTGGTTCAGGCCGACGATCACCCGGTAGCTGTTGCGCCAGATCTCCCGGCCGTCGTCCAGCGAAAGGCATCGCAACGTGTCGGCCGAGCGATCGACGTTGTCCAGCGAAGGGCGGACCAGGCGGGGCAGCGGTCCTTCATCCTTCGCCGGGTCGTAGCGCAACGCGGCGATCCACTCTCCGCGCCTTTGCGAGAGGAGACTTTCGGCGGCGGCTCTCAAGGAGTCGTATTGTTCCGGCGGCAGCGTCCCTTCCGGGAAGAACCTGCGGAGCACGCCCTCCAACTCTGGAATCGCGTCGGCGGCAAGGGCATCGAGCCCGTCGGCCAGTTCGTTGCGCTGTTCCTGCGACAACCGGCTCAAGGGCGTCAACGGCGACTCATAGCGCAGGGCGTCGATCAGTTCGGCGCGGTCGATTCCTTCATACTCCGGCGGCAAGACCGACCCCAGCGCGTCGGCCAGTTCGACGCGCTGCGGCTGCGCGCGGTAACGCAACTCTTCGACCTCCTCGTCGGTGACGTAATCGAGCACGTAGACACATCCGCGGCTTACAGCGGCGGCTGCGTAGCCCTCGCCGAGTTCCACCGTCCAGAGTTTCTCCGGTCCACCCGCCGGCCACTGGTCGGCCAGGGGGACGCCGTCGTCGCAGATCCCGTCGAGATTCGGCCCGCGGAACCACGGCCACGCCCCGGGCAGTGCGGACGGCTTGCCGTCGGACTTGACGGGCATCCCAATGACGGCCCGGGCAACACCCCCCAGTGTGTCGGGCGGCGGGGCCCCGTCCATGCCCGGCACGCGCGGCTCGAAACGCTCGCTCCACGGTCTGCCCGTCCACAACGCCAGCGATCCGATCGCGACGACCGCCAGCGTGACGGGCAAGAGGATGCCCAATAAGGAATTCTTCATACTTCCAATACTATACGGGGCGTGCGGGCGTGAAAACGGGATGGATGGGGAAACGAGGCGAGGGGGCTTGTTTCACCCGAGGGGGGTGGCGCATTTTGACGGATCATCCCTTTAATAGATCGGACTTCCCCGTCGACGTCAACCGCGGGCAAGCGGTCGCGGAACTGCCGGGTGGGTCGCGGAATGTCACCCATGCGGAGCGTGGGGGCGAGGGATTGATCGGCCCACCGAACCCTTCGCTGCGGTGGGAATGGACAACCCGTGCTAAGGGCGGTTCTTTCCTGCGATCTTCCCGATCGCCTCTTCGGCGGCCGTGCGGACCTCGGGTGCTTCGTCTTCGGCGGCCTTGTTCAGCGCGAACAACACGACCTCCGCGTCACGGCCCATGGTGCCCAGGGCCTTGGCCGCGGCTTCACGAAGCCACTTGCTCTGGTGCCCCAGGGCGACGGCCAGCGCGGGCACGGCGGCGACGGCTTCGGTGCCCAACCCGGCCAGGTCGTTGGCGGCGGCGACGCTCTGGTGTTCGTCGTCCGATCGGAGTCCCGCGATCAGGTCGCGAACGTGGTCGGGTGCGACGGCCGCGGCTTCTTCGGCGATGGCTGCCAGATTGACCTGGTAGAGCGCCACCTTGGCCGCCTGCCGGGTGGTCGGGTCCTCGTCTGCTTCGGCGGCCTTGGCCAACCGGGGCGCGGCGGCACGCGCGGGCGGCCCGATCTGTCCGAGCGCCTCGATCGCCCGGCGACGGGTGAAGCGGTCCTCGTGCTCGACCAGCGGCAACAGGGCGTCGACGGCTTCGGCGGCGTCGGGACCGATGCGGATGATCGCCTCCAGGGCATAGCGCCGCACCCAGCGACTCTCGTCGGCCAGGGCTTCCGAGAGGGGGCCGACCGCCGCCTTGGCTTCGTGGCCGATTTCTTCCAGGATCCGCGCGGCCGCGGCGCGAACGTTCTGCTTCTTCGACGCGAGTGCCTGGCAAAGGGCCTCGACCGCCTCCGCTCCGTGGCTCGCCATGGCGGGAACGACCTCCGGGGGCTCGAAACGCGGGGCGGTGGCCTCGCTCGAAATCACGGTCGTCGCATCCAGCGCCGCGATGACCGCCTCGGGACCTTCCCGCAAGAGGGCCCCGGCCGCTTCCCGCCGGGCGTCGTCGTCCGGGCCGTCGCGGAGTTGGTCGATCCACTGCTTGGCGGTGGTCGGCTCGGCAGCAGCGTCTTCCTGGATCAAACGCTTGCGAATCTCCCGGGCGGCGATCACCACGACGATCAACGCCACCAAGAAGGCGATCAATCCGAGCAGGCTGCAAATCAACTTACGCGGGCCGCGAGACCTTACCGTGGTCGAGCCGGGTGCCGACGAACCTCCCGCGTCTACGGGACCACTCCATGCTCCCTTGTCGGGCGTATTCGTTTTCCTCGACATACCCTAGCGCCTTCGCAAAGCCGAAAAGGAAAGCCCGCTAAACGTCCACGTCCTCCAATCTGGGGTAATCTCCCATCACGTTCTTCATCCAGCTCATCGTGGGCACGGGCAGCGGATCGAAGCCGTTGAGCAGGGCCAGATAGGTGGTCATGTGGGCGTTGAAGTAGGTGGCGAACATGGCTCGCTGATAGGGCGTGTCTCCTTCCACGTTCAACACGGCGCACTTCGCTTTCCCCTGCATGACCAGTTCCACCGTCTTGTCCAGGCGGAGCCGTATCCTGCTCTCCTCGTCCACCGAACGGATGAAGTAGTAAACCCAGCGGTCGTCGTCCAGCCCGGCCAGCGAGGACTCCGTGCCGGCGCGGATGGATTCGACCAGGTTGTGCAGGAACTCCGGCGCCTCGTAGAACGCCGCGTTGAGCTTCGATCGCTCGTGGATCTGGGTCCTCGGCTCATGGCCGATCGCTCGGTTGTTGCGGTCGACGAGAATGAACGGGACCTTCTTATCCCACAGATCGAACACCGGAGCCAGCCCCTCCCCGCGGAAATCGACGACGTAAAGCAAGAAGAACGCCAACTGTTTGGCGTAGTTGCTCTTGAATGGAACACTCGGCCCGTTCGGTCCACTGGATCAGATTCTCAGAGGTCAATGTTCGGCCAGTAATCATCCGGCAAGCTGAACCGAAACCATCCCGCACTGCAGGTGGTCGCCAGACCCACCGCGGGGCAGTAAACGCCGCAGTGGCAATTCTGCAAAAAAACGCAAACAAAAGCGCAAGAGCTTTCAGACTCCCCACAGAAAACGGTTATAATCAACCTAGCTTCTGTAATCCGGATTAGTTGATTTTTCCAGTCAACCCGCTTCTACGAGGAGGGAAAAGATGAGGAAATCCGATCAACCCAGTTCTACGATGAAGGACAAGAGGAAATTCGAAGTCTCGCGGTACGCGACCGAGATGTACCGAACCATTCGGGTAATTCTGCCCGCCTGGGAGGAGGCTCGATTGTCGACCTTGGAAGAGGCCGGTGCACTTGCCGATGAGATGGCAAGGATTATGGCCCCGCCCGATCAGCCGCGAGTTTCGACCTTGGAAGAGACCGATGCATTCGTCGACAAGACGGGGAGGGCTCTGACGCCATCGGATCAGTCATCGCTGCCGACCTTCACAATCGAGCGGCGGGCCGTGCTGCAATGCACGGCTACGGTGGCAATCTGCTACGCCATGATTCTCGAAGGCGCAGCGGGCCCTGGCGCTGTTCAGCCGGTTCGTTGGCCCGAGTTCACCGATGACGAGAGATGCTATCTGGCGATGTGGATGATCGCAAACCCCGTGCATCGAGCGGCACTCGTCCTTCATCACGGCCTCGGCGAGAGCCAAGAAGACGTTCAGGCAATGCTGGGCGAAACGTGGACAATTGAAGCAAGAAACGCCTTCTTCTATCACGCTCGTCAGCAGTTCAGGTGCAACTTTGAATGGCTACGGTGCTCTCCAAGCTGTGGTTGCCCACGGACGCTATGTTGCTGCTTGACGGACGTGAGATCCACGGAACAAGAGAACGGATTCGCCGTAGTCCAATCGCCCGCGGAGATCGAAGCCGCCTTCGGCACATTGGCCTCTTCGCTTTACTGGCTGCGAAAGGAGCGGACTCATGTCAAGTGATGAACCAACACGTTCCGAGACCGCACAGTTGATTCGGGGAGTGTTCGAGAGGACCGAAGCGCCTTTGGGAGCGATTCACCGCAAAGGCCCAGGCACGGCGGAGGCGTACCAGCGTGCCTTTGTAAACCTCTTTGTCGCGCACAGCAGACGCAAACAGGAATGGTCTGAGTCAGACGTTACCCATTGCCTGTACTTGATCGGATCACCCTGGCCACAACTATCGCGGTATGCAGCGGCTGTGTTCTTGTCCTTGGAGTTCAAGTGTCACGATCCACTCTTCGCGGTCCTGGATAAACGCCTCAATGAGGAGCTTCCCATACATCGGCAGGAGCAACTGATTAAAGACTACCGAGAGGCACTATCGGACGAATGTGAAGGAAGCCACATCAACCTTGTTCGTGCGTGTCGAAACAGTCAAGTCCCACCTGACGATGAGGTTCTGCCTTGGCTTGAACATGAGGGGGTACGTTTCTGCTCGATTCTCAGTACTCCCTCGCTCCAGATTCACATGGCAAAGCTCGTTTCCGAAGCGGAACGCTTTAACGGTGCGTGGATGGAACTGTCTGCAAATAAACACGTGATTCTCGTCGGCGCGCTATTGGAGGACAAAGTCAGTGCTGTGTTGCACGAACTTGAGCATCTACTCGAGCAGCGAGTTCTCCATTGTATTTGCTGAGGTGCACAAGGCTGTGCTTCCTCGGCTTGTGATTCGGTACAATTCAAGACAACACCAAGAATTCGCGGCCTTTGCGAAAGGGTGGATCTATGGCCAATGAGAACGAAAGCAGAACGTCCGAGAACGACGCGCCATCGCCGGCGCCAATTGTCCCCTTTGAGAGGACGCAGGAACAGAAGGATTCGAAATACAAGCAACTCGCCGCAGAGTGGGCAGTTC
>DATKZH010000375.1:0-3217 GCA_035528065.1 Thermoguttaceae bacterium
CGCCGCCGAAGAGACCAAGCAGGCCCAGCTCGCCGGCAAGATAAAACAGGCGAAGGATGCACAGCGGGCCCAGGCCGAACAGGCCCTCGCCAAAGGCAGAGAGCAAAGCGAGGCCACGCGAAGACAAGAGCACGAACAGGAAAAGCTCGCCAGGGCGGCCCGCAAGGTGTACGACGACACTCGCAGTCCGCAGGAACGCTACGCGGCGAAGATGCGAGAACTGAACGACCTGGTCAGAAAAGGCAAGATAGACCATGATACCTACCGCCGAGCCGCGATCGCCGCGCACCGGGACATGGCGGCGCAGGGCAAAACGGCCACGAGCGGCCTGGTCAACTGGGCACGCGGCCTCGTGGGGCTCGTTGCCGGTTACGCCTCCGTCCAGACCGCCGTTCGGGCAGTCACAGCCGTGATAAAGGACCAGGAACAATTACAGGAGCGATCCAGGCAGAAGACGGAGACGATCGCCGAGGCCCAAATTGGCTCACTCCGAAACCTGGGGCCCGTGTCGCAAGAGGCCCGGGCCGACTTCGTCAAGCGGATGGAGAAGCTGGCTACCGAGGTCAGCCCGGCGGGCGGACTCAAAACGATCTACCAAGCAGCCTCGATGGGGCTCTCCGCCAGCGGCGGCGACGTGCAGGCGACGGAGGAAGCGATCCGCACCGCGGCGAAGATCGCCCCCGAACTGCCTCAGGAGCTGATGGCGATCAGCGAAGCCTTGCTTCACCTCTCAAAAGCCACCAAGACATCCGACGCCAAGGCCAACCTCGGGTTCCTGCTGGGCCTCGGCCAGCAAGCGGCCGTCACGTCGATGGAGAAGATCAGCACGAACCTCACCCCCGGCGTGATCGGCGTAACGGGTTACGGAGGCACCGCCCAGGAGGCCGGGGCGATTGTCGCCGGTTTGACCCAAGGCATGGCTGACCCCGAAGGCCGGAAAGCGGCAACCGCGTCGATCAATCTGGCGAAGCAACTCGATGCCTACTTTCAAGAGAACAACCTGGTCACCGAGCAGACGGATTCGACGATCGAACAGATTCGTTACATGCAACAGGACGCGACGGCCCGGGCCAAATTTCTCGGCAAGGCCAGCTTTGAGACGAAAGCCCAGGTGCCCGTCGAGCAGCTCCTGGGCGTGGCCGAGCGGGGCGACGCGACGCGGAGGTTCGTCGACCTGGCCCTGCCGAAGATGGTCGCTGGCGCGCAGGCGGCCGCGATCGCCGATGACATGATCGACGGTATTCGCCAGCCGCTTGAACAGCGGATCGCGGAGAGCACGCGCAAGCGAGAAGCAGGGCGCGAGACGCTGGAGGCCGGGACCGTAGGCGGCAAGACGGCGGCCGTCCAAGCGGCGTATGACTGGCCCAAATTGTCCGAAGACTTGAAGTCGGCCGGCGTCGGGATTGCCCGAGGCTTGCAAGCGCGAGCCGAGTATTACGCGCGTCGGCACCTCATGCGGGAGAGCGGAGAGCAAGCCTACGGGACAGTGACCGGAGCCGTGGCCGGCGAGATGACGACCGGCCGGGCGCAAGGGGATTTTGCCCAGGCCCAATCCCTCGCTGCAAAGCTGACCCCCGTCCTAGGGCCGGGGATCGGCGGGGTCATCGAGCGCGCTGCGCAGGCTGGAATCGAACACGTTCTCTCACTATTGCGCCCCATCCAGCCGGAGGATTTGCTCCGGGCGAAGTTTGACCCGGAGCGTGGCAAGCGGCTGCAAAAGACCATGGCGGGCGTCGTGCAAGGCGGCCGCGTCCAACTCCAGCAAATCCAACGCGAGGCCCAGGCGGTCGGGAAGCGGCCACGCGAGCCGGAGACCGTCATCACCGAGGCACCCGCCGTCATCAAGCGCATTCGGCAACAGCCCCCGGCGCCGATCGAACGGCCGCCCTTGACGCTTCCCCCGATGAAGCCGTTGGACGCGGGGGAAGCGTACATGCAGAACCTCCGTCGATGGGAGGCGGGGGAGAAGGGGTTTGACCGCAAGGACTTGATGAACGTGGACGTGTCCGGCGGGGCCCGGTATCCGCAGAGGCAGGGAGCCGATCCCATCACCGTCGAGGTTCGCATGCCCGAGCTCGCCCGGGTCGGAGCCAGCCTGCAAGAATCCTCCCTGCGCACGCAAGAAGCCGCCCAGCAGCAGCTCGAAGCCGCTAATCTCCAGCGTGAGAACGCCCGACAGGCCGAGCGCGATCGCCAAGCCGCCCCCCCTCGCCCGTTGAACACGGGCGGGCTCCGTCGACCAGGCCGGTAGTGACTGGCCGGAAACAGCCCCTGATCGAAGGGAGACGTGATGGTAAGCTTCGGAACGGACGTCCGACGCCAGCACTTCCCCGGGGGATTCTATGTCGAAGCGGAAGGGGCCACGCCCGCGCCGGTCGATACCGCCGGGGCGGCCCCAGGCCGCTTTCCGCGGGGTCGCATGCCGCGGGTGTGGCCTCGAAGTGGAACCCGCCTACGACGCCACCCGCCCGGCACGCTGCGAAGACTGCTGGGCCGACAACCAGCGGCGTTTCTCCGGCAACTCCCAGGCGGTCTATCTGTTTCGAGCCCGATCGCAGCCGAAGGCCCCTCCGCCCGATGCTTGACGCTCCCACCATCCGCGGTATCCAAGGCGAGATCGCGCTGGGCCGGCTCTCGGCCGGCGAAATCGCCCTGCGCTACGGGCTGCCCGAGCGAACCGTCCGCGAAGTCCGGGTGGGCCTGCGCCGGCCCGTGCGGAGCGCGGATCCGCAACTCATTCCCCGCGTGCTCGAAGCCTACGCCGATGCGCTGACCGAGCCGTTGGGCGTCCTTGACGAGGCACCGGAGCCCCCCGAGCCGGGCGAAGAGGATCTTGATCTCCAGGGGGCGGGCCAACGCTATGAGGCGGTTCGAGCTGCCCGCCTACGCGAGATCCGAGCAGAACGGGCCCGGGTCACTTCTCGACCCGTTTGAATTCCCGGGCCACGGTCTGGATCGTCCCGTCCGAGACGGTCAACTCTACCGAGGCCCGACCGTAGAACCCGCGCCGCAGGGCTTCCTCAGTCAGCTCCCGCCAGCATCGGTCGGCCTGTTCGAGCATCCTCACGTTCACAGGACTGTCGACCAGCCTCTCCATGCGATTCCTCGCAGCCAAGCAAGGCAAGCAAAGCCTGGGTTGAATCTCCGCCCCCCATTGTAGCGGGAACCCTCCTTTCTGACTACGGGTTGCCGTCTGCCCTGGGCTACGGGCCGGTTA
>DATKZH010000376.1:0-9772 GCA_035528065.1 Thermoguttaceae bacterium
ATGGGAACATGTGAAAACCGCTTCCATGTTCTACACCGGGCCCCTTTTCTTCGCACCCCAGTTTACGCAAATACCTCGCAATCGCGTTAGCCCGGATAGACTGGGTAACATGCGGGGGCGCGCGACGGGGGTTGCAACCAAATCATTTGCGGTCCTTGGTTCGTAAGGCCAGATCCAACTGTGCCCGTCGAATGTGGCGATGGCCGTGCGTGTCGCCCTGTTCGTCTGCGCGCGCTGGGCCGACCACGCAGCCACTTCCGCTGCGGTCAGCGGCACCAGTTTCACATAGCACACCGTCGCTGGCAGATTGGGCAAGGGCGCGATTTCCAGTGATTGGCCTTCGAGCCTGGCGACGGTGAGGAATTCCTCTTGGATGACATCCACGCGGTTGGGCAGCAGGGCGAGGTTGTTGGCCATTCGCTTGAAGACCGGCTCGTCACTCAGCTTCGCCCTGAGACCGTTCTTCGCCTCCTTGAAGCCGGTCGAGACGGTGGCCGCGCCGACGTAGACCGCGTGCCAGCCACGCGCGGCCAGAGGCACGCTCACAACCGGCGCACCCGTGAACGAATAGGTTGAAAGAGCCCAACCCTGCGAGTCCGCCGTGGCGAAGGGAATGACCTTCCATTTGCCCTTCTCACGCCGCCCCTTCGTTAGCGCAGTCGCTGGTCCGGCTTTGGAGAAGTCCGACAGAATCACCGCCGCGCGACTCTGGCTCCAGCGGCGCGAATCTGTCGGGAAAAGCTCGGCCGGCGCTGCATCCGGTGCCTTTACTATTGGCTCCGCAGCGGTGCAGAGGCCGACTGACAACGTAGCGAACATCACTACGACAGAAGTGGGCTTGAAGAAGTCGCCCGTGACGCCCGGAAACTTGTGTTTCGGCCACAACTCAGCCCGCGATCCCATGAACGTCAAGGCTACGCAGGTCTTCATCATGCTTTTTCAGCTCCACACAAGGGGCACCTCGTTGCGTTTGGTGACCAAGGGATGTCGTTACATTTAGTCCGAGATTTCCCATGGGCAGTGAACCCGAAGCCGTCCAGGCTCACAATGCCGACCATCTTACCAAGGAGCCCCCTCCTCGTGTCTAGCGCCCCAGCGGGTTTTCTCTGTTTGGCAGCCATTGTCTTTCGCCTCCAAACCGCATGCCACGCCCCCGCCAGGGGAACGGCGGCGGCTTATGGCGGCTGGCGGGCGAGGTTTTCCCCAGTTGCCAAGTCCCTGCGTCCCTTCATGCTACGCATGTGCTCCGGCGACCGATCGCGGTGGGATCGCCGGCCACCTGATTTGCTCCAGCGTCGGCACCGATAGCCGCACCAGCTTGCGCATCAACAATCGTGGGTTGATGACGCAGATTCGGACCGAACTTTGCCGATCCCGCCGGTGCCGTCTCAGACAACGAGTAGATGAGGCGCTATGGCAATCCCGGAAAACGTGTCCCGGATTGCCCGAAACGGGTTCTCAAACAGTCACCCACTGTTGGGGGGTATGGTCGTTTCACTCACCGTCGTTTGATAGGACTCCTGCGGAACGGTTGAGTTCATGCGACACGGGAGGCACCGGAGTGTTGTGGAAGCGGCCTTGAGCATCCTCGAAGGTCGGTTCACACTGCTGGCGATTCATCCGCTCCATGTGAGCGAATCCACTCCCACCAACAGGTGAGGAAAGGGTGAAAGAAATCCCAAGAAGGGCGGTCGGACGGTTGCATCAGGGGCGGCGGGGGATCAGAATCCTCATCAGTAATCCTGCCGCACACATGTCCAACCGGTTTGAGACAACCGGGCAGCAAGGAGATCCACTGATGCTACACGGGCGGACGAATACTTGTGCAATCCTCGCGGCCACACTGGTGCTGGCGGGGCGACTGACCGCGGGCGAGATGAACACGCTATCGAAAGAGGAAGTCGCCGACGGCTGGATTCTCCTCTTTGACGGTTCCACGACGTTCGGATGGGAGGCGCATGGCGGGGCCAAGTGGAAGGTGGCCGATGGCGCGCTCGTGAGCGACGAGGGCACGGGCTGGATCCTCACAAACACGGAGTTCACGGACTTCACGCTCAAGGCCGAGTTCCGCGTCGGGGACGGCGGCAACAGCGGGATTGCCTTCCGCGCCGCAAAAGGGCCGAAGCCTTACGAGACAGGATTCGAGATGCAGATCGGTGACCACATGCCAAAAGAGCCGACGGGCAGCATCGAGCACGTGGCCGCAGCCAAGCCTGGAGCGCGCAAACCAAGCGCCTGGCAGAGCGCGGTCATCACGGCGGAGGGCGACCACCTGACGGTCGTCCTGGACGGCGAAAAGCTGGTGGATACTTACAGCCCGAAGTTCAGCCGCGGCGTCGTGGGATTCCAACGCGGCGAGCCTCAGAGGAAGGTCGAGTTCCGCAACGTCTACCTCAGGCCGCGCGCCCAGAAGTCCCTCTTCAACGGCAAGGACCTCAGCGGCTGGCAGGTGCTCCCGGACCACAAGTCAGTCTACAGCGTGACGCCAGCGGGCGAGTTGAATGTGAAGGATGGCAGCGGGGAGATTCAGACGGAGGGCCAGTGGGCTGACTTCTGCCTCCAACTCGACATCCTCTCGAATGGGAAGCACCTCAACAGCGGCGTGTTCTTCCGGGGCCTCCCCGGGCAGTTCTGGAGCGGGTACGAGTCCCAGATTCGCAATCAGTGGGAGGGCGACGACCGCACGAAGCCCGTGGATTTCGGGACCGGCGGCATCTACGGCCACCAGCCCGCTCGCAGGGTGGTCCCCAGCGACCACGAGTGGTTCAGCAAGACCATCGTCGCCCACGGCCGCCACATGGCCGTCTGGGTCGATGGCTACCAGGTGAGCGACTGGACTGACCCTCGCCCGCTGAACGACAGCCCGCGCCAGGGCTGCCGCCTCCAGGCGGGCATCATTAGCCTCCAGGGCCACGATCCCACCACAGATCTCTCGTTCCGCAACCTCAGGATCGTCGAGTACCCGAAGCGGGAGCCGAACAACTAGAATCGAGCGAGGCCCTGGGATTAGGTCTTGTAGGGACGCAACGATGGCCCCGGCTGACCGGACCAAGTCCTGCGCCGTTCAGTTCTCGGGGGATCGACGAAGTCTCGGCGGTGGACGGGGGGCTGGCACGCCGATTCCTCCAGATCGTGGGAAACGGCTCTGATTCGGTCTCATGTTCGGGCTCGCCATCGACGCAAGTGTCAGTCGAAATATCAGAAACCGTTGGGATTTCCGGGCACTCTGGGCCCGGTTTGGACCGGATCCGCTCAAGGCGCCCCAGCTCACGAGTTCTTGCGGCGCTCTGGAGGGTGCCACAAAACGTGTCCCGTAATCCTCAAACCGGCCCGACCCGGGCGTCACCTGGGGCGAGACCGCACCCCTCTGAGGAGTGTACCAGGCACGGTTGATTATCGAGATGTCCCGCATAACGTACGACTTGAGTATGGCCGACGAGCGGCGTCCAACGGTGGGCCCGTTGGCGAGAAATGGCCAAAGCCGCCCTTCTAATGCTCACCGACGCCTGCCGGCACGGGGACGGAGCGTGCGCGACGCGAATTCCACCCCCCAAGTCGAGCCACATTGTCCCTGCCGGTGTGTGGCATGGCCGGCTGGCAACTTCCCTGTAGAGGCGACTCGCAACAACTGCCATCCTTGATTCACCGGTTCTCGCTGGCTAACCTCAGCCCTGTGGGGGAAAAGCAGTTTCCAATCGCTGGCAGAAGTCGCAGATGGATTTGGATACGAAGGGCGCCTGTTTCACGTATACGACCAAGGAGCACGCGATGAAGAAAAGGATCACCAAACACACGCGAGAGCGTCAGTTAACCCGACGCGAGATTATCGGCGGCGCCCTGGCTGCTGCTGGGGTGATCACGGGCGCGCCGGCCTTTCTGCGGGGCCAGAACCTGAACAACAAGCTGAATATCGCGATGATCGCCTGCGGAGGCCGTGCCAACGCAAACATGAACGGCGATGGCGGCAGCCGTCGCCGCGCAACAGACGCCCAGGCAGCGGGTCCGTCGGACCCTCCCACCGGTATTCCGGCCGAGAACATCACGGTCCTCTGCGACGTCAACCAGGACGCCGTGGATGCTGCGGCCCGGAGATTCCCGAAAGCCAAGACATACAATGACATCCGCCGGGTATTCGACAGCCCGGACGACTTCGATGCCGTCATGGTCAGCACCGCCGAGCACACCCACGCGCTCGCAGCATATCTGGCGCTGACGCACGGCAAACACGTGTACTGTGAGAAGCCACTCACGCACGACGTCTGGGAGGCGCGGTTGATTCGCGAGACCGCCGCGAAGCACCCGAACCTCGCCACGCAGACGGGCAACCAGGGGCACGCCTCGCCGGTTCGCCGCCAGATCAAGGAATTGCTCATGGCCGGTGTGATCGGGCCGGTGCGCGAGGTGCACGTCTGGGCGGGTCGTGCGTGGGGGCTGCAGAGCGCCGCGTCGGCTGAGAAGTATGACAAGCCGCATGGGTTCTACAACGGCATCCAGATCACGGAGCGATTCAAGGAAGAGATGCCCGTCCCGTCGAACATCGACTGGGATCTGTGGATCGGGCCTGCGCCGATGCGGCCGTTCCATGCGACGTACCTGCCCGGACCGCGCTGGTACCGGTGGTGGGACTTCGGCAACGGCACGATGAGCGACCTCGGCGGCCACGACAACGACGTCGTGTTCCAGGTGCTCGACATCCGTCAGCCGCTGACGGTCGAGGCGGTTTCCCCGATGGGCAAGGCCCACCCGGAGTTGGCTCCGGCAACGATGACCGTAACGTATGAGTTCCCGGCCCGCAGGTCGGACCCGCCGCTCAAGCTCGTCTGGTACCAGGGCGAGGGGAGGCCGCCGCAGTTTGACGCAAGCAAGATGGGCGACCGCGCGCAACTGTTCATCGGCGACGAGGGCATGCTCTATAGCGGTGGGCGCGGCGGGCCCCAGCTCTTGCCCGAAGAGAAGTTCAAGGATTACCCGATGCCGCCGGAGACGCTCCCCCGTTCGCCCGGCCACTACATGGAATGGATCCAGGCGTGCAAGGGCGAGGGTCCGGCGCCAGGCTCGAACTTCCTGTATTCAGGCTGGGTCACCGAGTCGAACCACCTCGGCAACGTGGCCTACCGGACCGGAAAGAAGCTCGAGTGGGACTACGTCAACCTCCGCGCCCGGAATGCGCCGGAAGCCGACCAGTTCATCCGGCGTCCGTACCGGAAAGGCTGGGACGGCATTCTGACCTAGGATCAATCGGATCAGGTTTGGCGGCCTGATCATTCTACCGCTCTCGAATGCGGATGTTTTTCCAGTGGGTCTCGGCGCCCTCGCTTTGGAGGCCGATTGCGCCTTCGGTCAGTTCGCAATCGCCGACCGTCGAAACGACCTCGCCATTGAGCTTGATGATCATGTCGCCACCTTTGACGTCGATCTCGACCTTGTTGAACTCGCCGACCGGCTTGCGTGCTTTCTCCGAAGCTTCTATGTCGAACGTTCGGGTGCATTTCAAGCTGCGGGGGATTGGAAGGATCAACCCGAGTTGCCGGTTCGCCCCTTGCACCTCGATGCTGCGCGGCCAGACCCCAAGGGCGTTCTTCTCTCCAACGTGGATCAGGCACCCGCTGTTGCCGCGAAACTCCGAATCGCTCTTCAGCCCTTCGGGTTTCTTGAAGGCGAACTCGAATTGCAGCGTGAAGTTGCGGTAGGACTTCGCCGTGACCATGTAGCCGGAAGGCGTTCCGCTGCAGATCAAGATCCCGTCCTTGACGGTGAAGGTCCCGTCGTTGTCGGCGCCCTCTTTGCCAAGGTGGAACTTCCATCCGTCGAGGTCCTTGCCGTTGAAGAGCGTGGTCCACCCCTTCTCGCCGTTTTCCTGCGCGGGCAGCAAGTTCGGCTTGGCGAGTGTTGCGGCGAGCATCACTGTCAATGCAGACAAGACTCCATAGGATGTCTTCATTCTGTTTCTCCTGAAAGCTGGAATGCTGCCCAAGCCCACCTGTGGCGGCGGGTGGGCGTGGAACAAGGGATTCTCCTTGGCACACAGATGCGCTGCCGCACGGCACTCGGCATCCGGCGGAGTCATCAGTTCCCATCATAGTCGAACCGGTCGCCGTTCGACAAATGGCTGGATTGATCTTGCGCGGCGAGGGCCCTTCCGGCTCGAATTATGCTAACGACCCGAGTCCGAGGAATCGTATGGGATTTCCGGCACGCTCGGCCCCGCCGACAGAGGCATCGCCGGACTCGCCGCCGCGCCCCGGGATACGGTCCTTTCTCGGCACATCCACCAAAACGTTCGAACAGATCGGGCGCAGGTTCGACGATGGCGCATGCCACCCCCTGAACGGCGTGAGGCGACGAGGAACTCGCGTACATGGTCCAGGGTGTCACCGGAACTTCATGCTCGAATCATATCGACGTGCCTTGTCGATCGCGTCGGTGGCGCGCAGCGCGCCCAGCCGAGCCGGCAGCAGGGCGGTGAGAGTGAGGAAGGTGCGTCTGGTTGCTCTAGCCATTGGGGGAGTCCTCCTTGGCACTTGGATCGACGGCCGTTCGAGTTTTGGCATAGTCTGAGATTTTGCGCCCCCTCTTGGTAGCGACGACGAAGTGCCGCGTCACAAGATCTCGCGAGGGTAAGCGCCGGTGGCCCAGACCGCTTCGGCATATTTTGCACCGCAGGCGAGGCCGCGATAACGAGCCAACGTTTCCTTCACGGACTGCGCCGGATCCGGCGACTGCGGGTCGTAAGGCCGATCGCGCAGGAAGGCCATCAAACGCCCCAGCCATTCCATGGCATCCGACCAGTCGTCGGTGACGTCCACGAACGTGTTTGGCTCGAAGCCGATGGTGTGGCCGGGTCCGTTGTCGTAGGCATAGATCCGCCTGACCGCTCTGGCGTCGTCGCGGCCGAGAATCCTGCCGGGCTGGCGCAAGGCCATCTCGCTCAACCTGGACGCTACCTCGTGATCGGGGTGACGGTCGCGGTGCCATAGCATGAAGGCGACGTCCGGTTTGACTTCGGCGACAACCTCGGCCACGGCACGCTTGGCATCGGCATTAACGTCGAATTGCATCGAGGCATACTCGAGAAATCGCATTTCAATGGAACGCTCCCGCGCGAGGCGGATAGCGGTCTCGCGCAACTCGTCCGCGCGGCCCTTGACGGGCGACCAATCGGCGTTGTCGCCGATGATATTGAGGACGACGACGCGATAGTGTCTCCGCACGGCGTTCAGCAGGATGCCGGGAATGCCGAAGACACAATCGTCGTAGTGGGCACCGATGGCTAGCAGCGTCCTGTTCATGGCGCTGGATGTCGACATTGGGGTGAATTCGGACGGCCTTCTCTTGGGTCGGCCGAGATGGCCTCTGTCCTCTGTGGATACAGACTGGCCGAAGCCCTACACGGCGGCAAGAGACTGATACGCATTTGAATCAGCCCTGAGTCTGGCCTAACAGGACAGCGTTGTCAATCGTCGATCGCAAACGCAGCCAGGAGAGGCTTTGAAGGAACTCTGCAAGGTGGGCTGGGGGATGTTTGCAAGGACTCGTGGCGCGCCCGAGTTAAGGGTGGTTTAATGCGACAAGTCGGGGTAATGGGAGGCCAATCATCAGAGCCGCCTTGGTTGGGCGAGGAGTGGGCCTGCCTCCGACTCTGGAACTGACATCACGGTCGAGGGCTGGCAACTCAGCACTCGCCGCGATTCACCCGACATGCGTACCCGCTCGGTGCCAACTTGCCAAACGGCCGTTCAGGAGCCTCTGTACGCGGGCTTCCAGAAGCCGTGTCAGCTCAGTGGCAGACAGCCGCTCCCTGCGACCGCTCGGGACCGGGATCGGTTCGCCGAGCGTGATAGTCGCCTTCCTCGATCCTCTGATGGTCGCCGTCTTCACGCCCAGCACGTCCTCTTCCAGTTTGTCGATCGTCTCGGCAATTCGCTCGATGCTCGGGTCTTCCGCGACGTAGTCACCCGGGTAGCTGAACAGCTGCACGGCGAGGAACAGATCGGTAATGTCCTCTTCGCACTGACGACGTTCGGGAGAGCCTTCTGGCGATTCGACCAGACGTCGGATCGCCTGCTGGCGGAGCCGCTTGACGCGCTCGGGAACGGTGGCATGGCTGGCATCGAGCGTGCAGCGGTCTTCCAGCCACGAGAGAATGAAGTCGATCAGCTCGCGGATTCGCTCCGGCAAGGGCCCCGAAGAGGAGTGGCCGTAGAATTCGATCTCCTTGAGCGACAGCGCGCCTTCGGCCAGGTGGTAGATCCGTTGGGGCAAGGTCAGGTCGGTGCGAGGACGCCAGTGAATCGATTCCTCCAACCGGCCCATCACTTCGACGAGCTCCGGCGTCGGGTCATCAAGATAGCGATACTTGATCGCACAGGGCACGATGACGACGGGCCGGTCCGCCCGTCGTGCGGCGGATAGCGCAATGGCGGCCGGGCCTTCGCGAAACGGCAGGATCCGATCGTTGATGTGGTAAACGTCTCCCTCCGGAAAGATGACCAACGGATTCGGCCTGGATCGTAAGACGTCGACGGCCTGACGAAAGGCGGCCAGATCATTACCCTCCCGATCGACGCTGAAGCCGCCGTGCTGCCGCAAGATCCAAGTTCGCAGGGCTCCATCCCGGACGAAGTTCTGCCAGGCGATCATCGCGTAGAACGGCATGCCAAGCCGCTCTGCCACGTCGTAGACGGCGAACGGGTCTGCGTGGCTGGCATGGTTGGGTGTGATCAACACGCCACAACCGTCGTCGAGGGCCTGGCGGACGTGTTCCAAACCGCGGACCTCGATTTCGAGGAGACGGTGCTTCTGGATTTGCATCCGTCGTCGGCCCCGTCTCCAGAAGCGCACCCAAAATGCACTGGGTTCTGGGCTCCACCAGCGAGGCGGTCGTCGGTAGGGCTGGCGATTCATGGCCTGTCCCCGGAGATCACGACCCAGTCACCGATGTCCACCGTCATTATGCTCCGAATCCGGACGCCCAATCAAGAAGGCTCGCCCAAGTTGGCGGATATAACGCTCTTGGTGGAAAGATCGCGAAAACGGCCGTGATGAGGGGGCAAGCTGATCGGCTGGAGGCGGAATCCTCGGTCTGGCCCGAGTCCGAGATAAGGGACGGCGATTTCGACAGACGCATCCCGGGTCGCCCCCCCGATGGGGCCGCTGTAGCCGCTTCCATCCGTCTCCGAGATTTCGGTCCTTTATCGGCGTGTCTCGCAATATGTATGAGTAGATGAGACTTCACTTCGATGCTGGAGCGAATGGCCGGTCACTCAATTCTCAGCTTCTTGATCGCGTTGGTGTCATAGAGCTTGGTCGAGAACTCCGCCAGCAACGCCCGGTCTTCCGGTGTGTAGGTGGGATCGCCGGAAAGAACCTTGAGGTTGGCATCAATTTCGTTCTTCAGACGCATGCCGATGGTTAGCATGTGAACACGCTGGTCCTGCAACACGTGGCGGATGGCGGCGGCGGGCAGTTGCTTGAGACGGTCCTTGTCGAATCCTGGCACAATGTATCCCGACCAGGCCCCGAGCATCCCGCAGCCGACGACTTTCATGGCCACGATGCCCATGCCGAGTTCGTGGGCTTTGGTCAGGCAGGCGTCGCGCATTTTGGTCGTGCGGGGTGTCCAAAACTGGTCGTGGCCCCGGGGGATGTAGCCGTAGGACAGCATGCACAGGTCGAATCCGCCCGACTTGATCAGGGCCAACGTCTTGTCAAAGTAGCCGTGGGCGGAGAACCCGACGAACCGCGTGACCTTCTCTTCGCGGAGCTTAACTAG
>DATKZH010000377.1:0-23403 GCA_035528065.1 Thermoguttaceae bacterium
GACGCCGCGTCGCTGGAGGCGATTCGCCGCACGGCGGACGAAGCCTTCCAGATGCTCGACGCGATGGAGGCCGAGGATGCCGCGCGCCAATCCCGGTGAAGTCTGGATCGTCGATCTCGGATTGGCTGCCAAGGTCCGTCCATGTCTGCTTCTCGGGAAAAGGTGACAGCCACCAAATCTGGAGAAGATGGCGCCTGACAGAATACCTGGTTTACCCAAATTTGGTGGCTGTCACCTTTTCCACTCCTCCCCTGGGGCGTTCCGATCATCATGCCGACGCGGCGGAAGAAGGTTCGGCACTTCGATGAGCCGGGCGATGGCCCAATCCGGCGCGACGGCCAACGGGGAAGGGGAACAGGAAGCATGCCTGAGGAGTCAAACCGTATCATGCCGGCTCGACCGACGCCCGTTGTTGCGAAAGGGATTCTCTTGCTCTGCCTGGCATCGGTCGCCCGGGGGCAGGTCGAGGTGCGGGACGAGCCGGGCAGGCTCATCCTGCGCAATGGGCAATCGACGATCGTGATCGACAAGCAGGCCCACGGCGCGATCGCCTCGCTCATCGACGCCTCGACGGGGCGAGAGCTCGTCGAGCGGGATCCGGCGTCGTGCCTGTTTCGCTTGGGGTTGTCGAAGCCCGGCGATGCCTCGGGCGAGCTGATCTGGCTCACGAGCCGGTCTGCGGAGACGGTGGCGTACGCGGTCGCGGAGGACGGGCCGAGGAAGACGGCGACGTTGACCTTCGAGCGACTCGGCGGCCGGCAGCTTCAGGCGCGGTGCACGGTTTCCGTCGGTTCCGACGACGAAAGCATCCTCTGGCGATTCGGCCTCGAGGGCTCGGAGCCGCTGATCCTGGAAGAGGTGCAGTACCCGGTGGTGGTCCTTCGCGCTACGGAGCGCGAGGACGAAGGAAACGACGCATTCGTCGCCGGTCACGTCAAAGGGGGCGTCTTTGCCGGGCCGAGCCAATGGCGTGCGGGCACGGCCCTGGACTTCAGTCAACCGGGTCCGCTGGCCGCCCAATTCGGCTGCTACTACGACCCGGCGTGCGGTTTCTACTCGGCGACGCGAGACGGCAGGGGGTATCCGAAGAGGCTCCATTTCCAGCGGACGAAGTCGGGCCTGGAGTTCGTCTGGAAGCAGTATTGCCATCACGCGACGTCGACGCCTTTCGATCTGGGCTACGCCGTGGCCCAAGCCACGTTCCGCTCCCGGGATCCCGCCACGCCGACCGACTGGCGCGACGCCGCCGATCTCTACAAGGCATGGGCGCTCGGCCAGCCCTGGTGCCAGCGGACGCTGGCCGAGCGAGACGATCTGCCCGGCTGGTTGAAACAGGGGCCGGCGATGGTGCGGTTCCGGCGCCGGCACGACTACATGCCCGTGCGCCTGGAAAACCATCGAGATTGGTATTCGCAACCGGAGCAGATCGAGGGATGGTTGAGAGGATACTGGCAGGAGCACTTTCCCGACGTGCCGCTGATCGTGGCGTTTTGGGGGTGGGAGCACGTGGCCTCCTGGGTTGCTCCGGAGTATTTCCCGCCCTACCCGTCGGAGGAAGGGCTCCGTCGGCGCGTGAAGGCGGTGCGCGACGTCGGCGGGCATCCCTTCTTCTGGCCGTCGGGATACCAGTGGGCCCTCACCTTCGGCGAGCGCCCGGACGGCACCTTCCAGTGGGATAACCGCGAGGCGTTCGAGAAGCTCGCTGCGCCGCACGCGCGCGTCACTCGCGACGGCTCCCTCCTAACGCGGCGGGACTGGTGGCTGCGCGGCGGCGCGAATTGCATGCTCTGCCGCGGTGACGCCTGGTCGCGCGGGCGCCTCGACGAGACCGCCGTGGAGCTGGTCCGGCGCGGGGCAAGCGCGATTCAGATCGACCAGGTGGTATTCGGCTGCGGGCCGCAAGAGCGCGGAGTCTGCTACCGCGGCGAGCACGGTCATCCGCCCGGGCCGGGGCCCTGGTTTACCGAGGCCTTCGCCGAACAGCTCCGAACGATGGGCGAAGCGTGTCGACGCCTCCATCCCGATACGATCCTGGGGTTCGAGGGAGCGCAGGAGTTTCATCTTCAGCAGATCGGCGTCCAGGACTACCGCGACTTCGAGATCTACTGGAAACCGTACGTGCCGGGGCAGACCCCCGCTTCCGTGTTCGCCTACCTCTACCACGAATTCGTGCCCCTCTTCCAGAGCAACCCGGAGGGGTTTCGCGGCAAACCGACCGGCGGCAACCAGCTCATGATGGCCTATTGCCTGGTCAACGGGCAGATGCCCCACCTGGTGCCCCATTGGCCGCTCGGGCCGACGCCGGCCCTGCGAAACGGCGGTTTCGAACGGCGCGAAGGGAACGCACCGGAGGGTTGGAGTTGCGACGGAGGACCTGACGACCGCACTTCGGGCGTCTTGCATTGCGACGAAAAGACCAAGCACGGCGGCAAGCTCAGCCTGCGACTCGAAAGCCCTCTCCCCGACGGCGTCGTCCGTCTCGAGCAGAGCATCGGCATCGGCCGGCACGAGCTCGAAGTGGGCGACCACGGGCTCGAAGTGGGAGGGACGTATCGGCTGCGCCTCTGGTTCAAAGCGGAAAAACTGCGCGACCCGAGTGCGGTTCGGGTCGAGGCGATCGACGCCGAGCGGGTTCCCACGGCGACCTGGCAAATCCCGCTCGCGCGTTGCGACGACTGGCGGCAGGGCGAAGCGTCGCTGACCATACCCCCAGCGGCGGTCCGCCTGCAAATCACCGTCGAGATCGCCGGGCCGTGCAAGGCGTGGATCGACGACGTCGTTCTGGAAGCGTTGGGCGACGACGACGCGTACCGCGTGGCCAAGCGGGACCCCATCCTGCCCGCCGAGCACGATCTTGCCCTGCAATGGGTGCGGCTGTTTCACGGCCGAGGCCGCCCCTATCTCCTGATGGGGCGAATGTTGCATCCGCCCCGCCTCGTCGCCGAGAAAACGAAGTACCTCCTGCCCCCGGCGACCCAGGCGATCCAGGCGCGGGTGCCGCTGCACCTTTCCGATGGTGACGGCAAGATTATCGAGACCGCAGCGATCGACGTCGCGGGCGACGTGGATTGGGTGCGAAAGGAAGTCACGTTCACCGTGCCCCGGGCGGCGGAACGAGCCAGGCTGTACCTGCACTTCCAGGTGAAAGGCAAGTTCTGGTTTGACGACGTCGTCCTGACCGAGATCGGCAGCGAAGAGAATCTCCTGCGCAACGGCGACTTCGAGCAGTGGGAAGACCCCTCGGCCACCGCGGCGGCCTGGACCGCCGCCAGGCGGTGGGGGGAAATCGAGTGCATGGGCAAGTTGTCCCGCGATGAAGTCGAGAAGCACGGCGGCCGCTTTGCCGTGCGACTGGCCAATCAGACGGGCGACGTCGTCCAGCTCTCCCAGGGCCTGCCCGTCGACGGCAAGACCCTCTGTCAGGGGAAAACGTATCGTCTGAGCCTGTGGATGAAGACGCAGGGCGTAGGCCGCTCTGAGTGGGAGTTGCCGGCCATTCTGCACAACGCCTTCCGCGCGCCCGACGGCAGCGAAGCGGTGATCGCCGTGAACGTCACCGACAAACCGCAAACCGGCACGCTGACGTGGGGCGGGAGGCAGATCGACTTGCATCTCGAACCGTGGAAGGCGCGGCTGGTCGAGGCGCCGAGGTGACGGCACCGTGCCTCGGGAAGCCGCCATCGGGCTCGGCCGGTCTTGCACGGCCCGAGCGTTTCGATCATCATGCAGCGATGGGCGGAGGACCGGCCGTGGCCGAGTCGCAAAGCTACCACGGGGGATCAGACGCCCTGTCACTCAGTAACGATTCGCACCTCCTGCCGCGTGGAATACCTGATGCAAGACTCTCCAAGAATTCTGATCGTGCTTTTGGCAACGGCCCTGGTTGGCTGGGCGACGATCGCGATCGTCGGCAACGCCCTGGGGGCGACGGGTGCCGCCAGTGCGGGCGAGGTCGCGGGAGCGGCCAAGGCCGGCCCGGGTTCGGGGCGGACGCCGATCGACCCGGCGGAGCTGGGCTTCGAGGAGATCGTCTTTGTCAAACGCAAGCCCTACTCTTCCGATCACTATTACACCGACATCAACAACGGCACCAGTCCGGACCGATTCCTTCCCGACAACGGCATCTATATCTACAACGTTCGTACCCAGTCGGAGCGGGCGGTCGTAACGGCCGCTGATTTTCCCGGCGGGAACGGCTTCATCGGCAAGATCAGCCTGTCGTTCGACGCCGAGAAGATCGTCTTTGATTTTCGCCGGGATGCCGGCTCCGGTTTTCGGATTTGGGAAGTGAACGTCGACGGCACGGGCTTGTGCCAGATATCGTTCCCGCCGGAGGACGAGGCGGAGAAGGTGGCGCGGTGGCGCCCGTCCTGGCACACCGACGATATCCATCCGTGTTATCTGCCGGACGGCAAGATCATCTTCTCCTCGACCCGTTGTGAGCACACCGTTCTCTGCGGCGGGTCGGCTTCGCTGGTGGCGCCCGGCCTGCATCGCATGGATGCCGACGGCACGAACGTCGAACAGCTCACGCGCAGCCCGGTCAGCGAATTCTGTCCGGTGGTCCTCGACGACGGTCGCGTCATGTACCACCGCTGGGAGTATATCGACAAGGGCGCGCGTGTCGCCAAGACCATCTGGTCAATGAATCCCGACGGGAGCAGGCCCCAGGAACTCTATGGCGTAGCCGACGACACGACGACCGTCTACATGTACCCGCAAGCCATTCCCGGCGGCGATCATCGCCTGGTGTGCGTGGGGACTTGCCACTACCCGCAAGGAGGTTGCCTGGGAGCGATCATGCTGATCGACCTCAAGAAGGGGGTCCGTGCGCGCGGTCCGGATCCGGACGAAGCGGATTACCTCCAACGCGATACCCGATACTCGGTCACCAATATCACGCCGCACGTGTTCATCGAACGCCGCACGGAAGCCGGGTGGCATTTCCGGACCGAAGAAGGCGGGTACGCGCACGATCCGGAAGGCCGGAAGGGGCACCTTTACACCCATCCTTATCCCGTCAGCGATCAAGAGTTCCTGGTCTCCTACAAGGTCGATCCCGCCGATCATTACAAGGAGGTTGCCGACGCCTATGCGCTGTACCTCATCGATACCGAGGGAAATCACCGTCTGGTTCACGCCGACAAGGAACTCTCCTGCTGGCATCCCCTGCCGCTGGTCGCGCGGCGCGTCCCGCCGCGAGTGCAGCCTTCCCGAGATCCGGAATACGCCGCCGGCAATCAGGCCCTCTGCGTGCTGAGCGATATCTACCAGGGTATGGCGGGGGTTGAGCCGGGTAAGGTCAAATGGCTGCGAATCAACGAGGCGCTGCCGCGCTACTGGTCGACGGGCAGGCGCTGGGCGCCGTCGCTGAGCAGCTCCAGTTGGAAGGCCGCCCTGTGGCCTCGCGTGCAGTGGGGGGTCGTGCCCGTGGAAGAGGACGGCTCCGCCCACTTCGTCGTGCCGGCGGGTCGCAGCATCTTCTTCCAGGCCCTGGACGCGAACTTCCGGGAGATCCAGCGAGAGCGGACGTACGTGAATTACGCGCCCGGGGAGGTCCGCTCCTGCACCGGCTGTCATGGGCAATCGAACCGGACCGCGTCGGCGGGCGGCTCGGCAACGCCGCTCGCGCTCGCCCGGGCGCCGAGCACGCCCCAGCCGCAACCGTGCGATCTCGCGGCCGGCGGCGGCGACGGCCGTGCGGGCCAGGTGATTCACTACCCCACCGATATCCAGCCGATCTTCGACGCCAAGTGCGTCTCATGCCACGGCGCGAGCGAGCCGGCCGGGGCATTGAGGCTGACCGGGGAAGTCACCTCCTTCTACAACACCTCCTACGAGGAGCTTGCCCGGAAGCAACTGGCCGGCCCCATCATCCCGGAATTCACGTCGTTCCTCCAGGGCGACCAGGGCAATTACAACGGCGCGTATCTGCCGCCCCGGCACCTGGGGTGTCCCACGAGCACGCTGATCGACGTGTTGACCGACCCCGCGCATCCGAAGAACGCCAAGGACGACCACTGCCGGATGCTCACGGAAACGGATCTGATGATTCTCAGCCGCTGGGTGGATACGAACTATCAGTTCTACGGCGCCTACTGGGGTCGGTACCATCCCCAGTGGGTCAATCCTGACCCCGCCGCCCCCACGTACGACCCGGCCGATTTCCGCCGGAAATCCACCTTTGAAGAGGCAATCGGTTTCTCGGCTCCCGAATGGCACCGATAGCCGTACGCTCCAGCGCCTCAGCGGGGCCGCCGACCGCCCAGTCCCTCGCCGCCGCCTTCATTGTCGCCTCCTTCGACACCATCGACCAAATGCACGCCGTGTACAATTGCCACCGGGGCCACACCGCGCTGAGCGTTGACGGATCGGCATGGCGCCCGGTACAATCAATTATGAGAAAGGCTTTCGGCCAAACCAAGACCCCGGTCGACCTTATCCGCGCCATATGATGATCCCGACCCGGAAATGATCGGACAAACGGGGGAAAGACTGGCGTGAGATGCGTCCGGCCCAGAAAACCGGCCAGGAGGAATCGACATGAACCGGATGGTTGTGAAATCCACGGTGAGCAGCGATGGCGTTCTGCACCTGACGCTGCCTGTGGGGATCGAGGCGGCAAACCAAGAGGTACAGGTCACCGTGGAGCCGGTGCTCCCCGTGCCCGCGTCGCAGGAGGAGTGGCAAGGACTGATCCTGTCCACGGCGGGAAGGTGGCAAGGGGAATTCGAGCGGCCCGAACAAGGGGAGTATGAACAGCGGGAGCCGCTGTCGTGAGCTACTTGCTGGATACCAACTCCTGGATCGATCACCTGCGGCGTGGCCCGACCTCGAAGGTGACGGCCAAACTGGCGGCTGCGCCTCCCGGCACCGTCTATCTCTGCTCCGTCGTCGTTGGGGAATTGATCTACGGAGCTTGGCACGGCGGGCCGGCTCACCAGACGGGCAATCTGGCCCTGATCGCTTCGCTGCGGCAACAGTTTGTCTCCCTCCCTTTCGATGATCAGGCTGCCGAAGAGTATGGCAAGGCTCGGGCGCATCTGGCGCGCGTCGGAACTCCCATTGGACCCAATGACCTGATCATTGCCGCGATCGCCTTGGCGCACCACTGCACCTTGGTGACGCACAACACGGGGGAGTTCAGCCGGGTCCCCGGACTGTTGCTTGACGATTGGCAACTGCCGTGAGCTCTCCCGCCCTAGGGTTTCGTTGGACACTCGTTTGGTAGACTGGAGTCCCAGAAAGGAGTGTCCCAATCGCAAGATGCATGAACCAAGCTTCGCTGCCTGCGGAGCGAGGGCGTAGCCCGAGCGCAGCAGGCAGCCAAGCGGCTGCCGCGGGACAGGTTGACCGAAGAGAAAGCTCCATGCTGGCGGCCACCACTAGCGACAGGGTACGAACTCATGAGAATGACAACCACTATCGTCGGACGCTCTGCCAAGCCACGCTCACTTACGATTCGCCGTGCACGGAATCGGCACGGAATACAACCGGCACTGTCTCTCGCGATCGTTCTGGCCGTCGCACTGTTCCCGATCACCACTGCCCGTGCGGCTCAGCTCCGCGCCGGAGTCGCGAAAGTCGACGTTACCAATACGGAAGCGGGGCCGGTCAACGACCCCTTGTATGCCAAAGCGCTGGTGCTGAAGAACGACACGACGACGGCGGTCATCGTCACCGTCGACGCGGTGGCAATCGGCGAGATAGGACCCATCAAGAACGACTATCTCCCCCAAGTGCGTTCGCAACTCCAGCAGGAGCTGAACGTCCCCGCTACGAACGTTCTGGTCAACGCCAGCCACTGTCACGGGGCGGTGTGCGCGGACGTCGCCGAGCGCACGGTTCAGGCCGTGAAACAGGCGCACGAGAACATGGTTCCGGTGAACGTCGGCGCCGGCGTCGGACATGAGGACCGGATCATGGAGAACCGGCGGCTGAAGCTGACCAGCGGCCGCGAGGCCGACGTGCGCCACGCCTATGCGCTTCCGCCCGACGAGGCCGTCGCCGCGGTCGGGCCGGTTGACCCGGAAATCGGCATCCTTCGGCTGGACCGGCAGAACGGGCAGACCTTGGCCGTCGTCTACAACTTCGCGTGCCATCCCATCCAGGGAGTTCCGAGCGGCGGGACCACGGCGGATCTTGCCGGGTTCGCGTCTACGGCGATTGAAGCCAGCCTGGGCGAGGGGGCCATCGCCGTGTTCTTGCAGGGATGCGCCGGGGACGTCAATCCCGTGCTGTACAAGGACGTGGCGAATCCCCGAGACGCCGAGCCGCTCGGAAACATGCTCGGGCTGAGCACCATCAAGGCCCTGAACGGGATCGAGAGCAGCGACAACGGCGAGCTGCGAGTCATCCAAGAGACCCTCGAGTTGCCCCGAGCCGACCTTGCCGGGCGCATTTCGGCCATGGAGGCCGAGCAGGCAAGGCTTCTTCAGTCCCTGAAAGGAACGAGCCTCAACTTGAAGACGTTCATTCCTCTCGTCGTGAAGTACGGCGTGTCGCCCGAGTTCCCCTCCTACTATTCCCACCGCTACCTGCACGAAAAGATGATGGGAAGAGATCACCTGGCGCGGCTCGATGCGGAGAACCGGGGGAACATGGAGCGGTATATCCATAACGTCCATGTGATGGAAGAGCTGACGCGACTCCAGACGAACCTGAACTTGCTCGAGAAGCACCAGGCGACCAATGCGGCCGCCGAGAAGCGGACGATCGACGTCGAGCTCGTGGGCATGAGGATCGGGGATTTCGTGCTGGTCAGCTTCCCCGGCGAGCTGACCGTCCAGATCGGGCTGAACATCAAGCGCGACTCCCCCCACGATCTCACCTTCGTCGCCGGCTGCTCCAACGGCTACATCTACTACGCGCCGACCGCCGAGCAGCTCAAGAACGTGGGCGGCGCCCAGGAGGACAGCGACTGCCTGCTGGCACCCGAGTGGCAGAAGCTGTATGAACAAAGCGTCGCGGAGATGTTGAAGAAGCTGTGAGTGCCCTGTGAGCCGTCTGGGAGGAGCGTGATTGGAGGAAACAGAAGTATTCACCGGGAGATGCGCCGATGGACGCGATTCGATTTCGTCATGCTTGGGCCTTGCTCGTCGTTTTGGTCGGCGCCCGAGCAGCGCCGGGCCAGGCGCCGCAGGCGGGCAAGTACTCGTCGGCCGACTATGCGGTGATCGAGGCCCGCAATGAGCGAGTCGCGATGCGCGACGGGGCACGATTGGTCGTCGACGTTTTCCGCCCGGACGCCGAGGGCCGATTTCCGGCGGTGCTCTGCCAGACGCCTTACAACAAGAACGGCCTGGCGACGCGTGCGAAGTGGTTTGCCGAGCGGGGCTACGTGGTGGTGAATTCCGACAGCCGGGGCCGGTTCGAGTCGGAAGGCGAGTGGGACCCGTTCACGCCGAAGCACAAGACCGACGGATACGACCTGGTCGAGTGGATCGCCCGACAGCCTTGGTCGAACGGGCGCGTGGGCACGTACGGCCTCTCGTACATGGGCTGGACGCAGTGGTGGACCGCCACGCAGGCGCCGCCGTCGCTGCGGTGCATCGTCCCCGAGGTGGCCCCGCCCGACCAGTTCTACAACGGCCCTTATCAGAACGGCATCCTCGTCTGCTGGGCGGTCGACTGGGCCGGGGCAATGGCCGGGCGCACGCCGAACGTCGTCGGCCCCGGGGCCTACGGCGGCTTTGCCGCCACGCGCGACGCCGATTACATGCTCACGCCCTACATCCAACTGGACGATTGCCGCAAGCACGGCCATACCCGTTGGTACGACACGTGGATCCGCCAGAATCTGGCCGGCGGGGAGTACTGGCGGGCCATCGCGTATCAGACCCCGGCCGATTACGCGAGAGTCAAAGTCCCCTCGCTGGCCATCTCCGGCTGGTTCGACGCCAACTTCCCCGGCACGCCGATGAACTACCTGGCCATGAAACAGCACGGCGGCACGCCGGAAGCACGCCGCCCGCGCCTGGTCATCGGCCCGTGGGAACACATCATCAACCGGAGCCAAAAGGCGGCGGGGATCGACTTCGGGCCGCAGGCGATCATCGACTGGGACGGGTACGTCTGCCGCTGGTTCGACCACCATCTGAAACAGGTCGACAACGGCGTGCTGGCGGACCCGCCCGTGCACGTGTTCGTGATGGGCCGCAACGAGTGGCTCGCCGCCGCCGATTGGCCGCTGCCGGAGACCGAGTGGACCAAGTACTACTTGCACAGCGGCGGCAAGGCGAACGGTTCCGCCGGCGACGGCCTGCTGAGCATCGAGCCGCCCGGCGACGAGCCGCCCGACCGGTACACGTACGACCCGGCCGATCCCACGCCGTCGGCGGCCTTCGCCAACGGGCATATCGACGGGCCGCGCGACGTGCGCGCGTCGGCCGCCCGATCGGACGTGCTGGTCTATACGACGCCGCCTTTGGAGGAGGAAGTCGAGGTCGTCGGGCCGATCACGGCGAAGCTGCATGCCTCGACAAGCGCCGGCGACACGGATTGGATGGTGCGTCTGGTGGACGTCCACACGGACGGATACGCGGCCTTCCTTTGTGAAGGGGTGATGCGCGCCCGGCACCGCGACCCGGGTCAGGACGGGAAGTTCAATCCCGACCGGCTGAGCACGATTGAGCCTGGCAAGATGTATCCGTATACGATCGAGTTCTGGCGGGCGACCGGCAACGCATTCGCCAAGGGACACCGCATTCGCGTCGAGATTTCCAGCAGCTACTTCCCCTACTACCTGCGGAACCTCAATACCGGCGCCGACAATGTCGGCCTGGAGACGCGATCCGTCGTGGCCCGGCAGGCGATCCACCACGATCGCGACGCCCCGTCGCACGTCGTGCTGCCGGTCATCCCGCGTCGGTAGTGCTTGCGGCGGCCGAGTGTGCGGTCGCTCGCCTCATCGGCGTCCCAACGAACGGGCAGAATCACGCCCCCGCGCCGCTTCGCCAGCGATCGAGGCAGCCGGCCAGCCAGTCGGCCTGCTCGGGGCGGACGGGCGGGTCGGGGGGGACGCCGTAATCGACGGCGCCACGGGCGTAAGGACCGCCGTCGTACGCCTGGTTGAAGACGTACTGCAAGTCGAGCGGCACCTCCGGCTCGCCCTCGCGCAACGGCACCGGGATACAGGGCAGCGGCTCCTCCAGGCGGACGGGGAACAACTGGTAGTCCAGCTTCGGCCCCCGCTCCCAGGCACGACTGACCCCCACCAGGTAGTCCGGCCGGGGCTCCAATCGCCCGGCCGACTCGACGACCAGCGGGCCTCCGACGAGCGGCTCCCCGGCACGCAGCAGGTCCAGTTCCACCAGCGACGTATCGCTCTGGAGGATCTCCTGCTGTTTCGTCTCGTAGGTGCGGCGGTCGGGCCCTGGCCGCTTGTTCGACGGGCTGACGATCTCGATCAGCGTCACCAGGACATGACCACGGGAAGCATCGCGAATCTCCACGAAATGGTGCCGTAGCGGCTCATTGAAGACCCGCATCCGAACCGAGGGCGAGAGATCGGTACGGGGGCGGTCCGCCACCGCCAAGCCGGGCGCCCGCGGCGCGGCCTCCGGGAGCGACGACCGGACAACGGCCACATCGGGGACGATTCGCCCTTGGATCTCCTCTCCCACGATCCCAATCTCCGGCCGCATGACCAGGCGTGCGTAATACGGCCGGGGAAGCGTGCGGTTCAAGTCCCCGCGAATCGTCGCCGCAAGCGCGTCGTGGAAATCCGGCCAGATGTCCGGCGCTTCGAGATAAGGGTCCATTCCAGGAAATGGCGAAGGCATCGTACGGCTCCGAACGCGAAGAGGGCACCGCTTGAAGGGGGGCCGCGGCCAGTCCCACGCGCCCCTTTCCCACCTACCACATTGTACCCTACCGCATGTTCGAGAACAGGAACAGGGGCAGTTTCAACGCTACGCGGGACCGAAACGGGTGTCCGCTTCCGACCGATGCGGCCGCAGGTAGCGAGACTTTGCGGCAAGCCGCCTGCTACGACGCGGACCGATCGTCCTCCCCCTTCCGCCCCACGAACGTGTAGTACGGCACGCGCAACAGCGGGATGTACGGCTGCTTGGCGCGGTTCTCGGTGAAGTGGACCGGCTCGAAGCGGCGGTGCAGGAAGGGGACGTGGTCGGGCGAGGGGAAGACGTTGTCCGAATTGAACCACGTGGGCCAGAACGTCCGCGTCAGCCAGGAGTGGCGGACGCGGCCTTCGTCGGGGTGTTTGCGGGAGACGTAGAAGTCGACCACGCCGATCAGACCACCCGGCTCGAGCATCGCCCGGGCGTTCTCGATCGCGGCGAACCAGTCGGGGATCATGGTGAGCGAGTAGGAGAAGGTGACCACGTCGGCCGCGCCCGAGGGCGGCCGCCACGCAGTCGCGTCGGCCTCGATCGGCTCGACGTTCGTCCAGCCGTGCCGGTCGATTCGCTTTCGGGCGACTTCGAGGAGCGAGGGGGAGAGGTCGACGACGTAGATCTTGTCGAGCTTGCCGATTTGGGGGCCGAAGTTTTCGAGGTTCGCGCCGGTGCCGCCGCCCAGATCGACCCACACGCCGCGCTCGGGCACGTCGATCGCGGCCCAGAGATCCTCCCGGCCCTTCAAAAGGCGCCGGCGGAAGGCGTCGTAGCCCTCGGCCTGCCCGGCGTAGAAGCTTTCCAACCGCGCGGCGTGATCCTTGCCGCGGATCGGCTTCAGGGCGATGTGATACAGGACTCGTAGTTCGGAGAGTAGGCCCATCGTCTCCCACGGACGTTACGAGGCGCGGTCGGCAGTTGAGGGGGGTGACGTGGCTTCAGAGGCTCAGGTCGGCGATGTAGAAGCTGCCGTACGTGTGCACGCGACACCTCTTGTGCAACTCGGCGGCCCACTCGGGGTGATAGGTGAGCAGCTCGCCCAGCTCGCGATCTTGGCCGTCGACCGTCACCCGGACGCGATCCACGTAGTCGGTCCTGAGGCCGCCGCTCCGCCAGATGACGCGGGCATGGGGCGTCGCCCGCTCGAGGATCGCCTGCCACTCGGCCTCCAGCGCGTCGAAATACTTGTCGGAGAGCCAGTCCATGTGGTCCAGGAGGACGAACCGGGAGATGGGCACGTCGTGCTCGGCCAGGAAGCCCTCGACCGTACCCGTGTGCACGCTGATCCGATCGGCCAGGCCGCTCTTGAGTCGCTCGAAGTTGTCGGGCTTGAGATACTCGGGGCAGCACTGCCGCGTGTAGCTCCCCGTGACGTAGACTCGCCAGAAGTAGTTGTCGGCCAGGGGGAGCTCGCCGAAGACCGCGTCGAGGCAGTCGCGGATGAACTGGACGATGCCTCCCTCGTACTGGTTTTCGACCTGGAACCGCTGTGCCCGGGGCACGCCGACGAGCGAGAGCGTCGCGTCGCGATTCATCACGAACCGCATCGACCGGGTCCAGAGGCGATCGCGCAGATGCTCCTGGTAGAGCCTGCGCTGCTCGTCGAGCGTCTCGGCGGCGAGGACGGCGTCGATCCAGGGTCGCAGCTTGAGGACGCGATCGGCGTAGATGTTCATCATTCGGGCGAAAGTACCCGAGGTGCCGCGAAAGTAAAACGTCCGCCTCTTGCTGTCGAAGAACTTGATCTTGCGATCCCAATACTTCTGCGCCCAGTCGGAGAGCGCGCCGCGGAGCCGCTCGCGATAGACGTCGCGAACGCCCTCCAGCCGACCTTCGCCGAACATGCGGAAGAAGGTGTCGAAGTCGAGGTTCTGGATGCCCGCCAGCTTGAGCTCCAACAGGGCGTTCTGGCGCGGGTTCATGTCCACGGCGAAGACGTGCCTCGGCTCGGTCAAGGCGTAGTCCAGCGCGTTGCAGCCGGCCGAAGTGATCACGAGCACCGTGTCGTCGGGCCCGAGCTCCAAGGCTTCGCGGTCCAAGCGAGGATCTTCCCAGCAGGTGTTGTAGACGAGGTTGTGGCGATGAACCAGGTTGAAAACCCGCCCGCTAACCCAATTGGCCACTGACATGCTGCGATCCCAATGTGTTGTCGTTGCAGGAAGTGGCGAACGCCCCGAAAAAGCCCCTTCTCGCGCGAGACCGTTTAGTATAAGGCATCGGAACAGGAACACAACCCGCTGGCGAAGGAGTAGAGGAACGGGGGCAACTGGTATCGAATAAGGAAGGTGAAGGGCGCCGTGCAAGCTTTGCCAGCCCGCACAGACCCCCCCACGCCGGCCCACACTCGTCGCAAGTCGCTCGGAGCGACCGCGCTGATTCGGCCGGAAGCCAGACCCGGCTGCTTGGCCCCGGCGAATCGGGCCGCTACAACGCTCGATGCACGAGCGGGGGCAGAATATGCCGGCGGGCCCGAACCGTGCTTCTTGGGCGAGAAGCGGACACCACACCCCCTCTGGGGGTCCATTCGGTGCCACCAGCCGGTGGGTCAAGGCTGCGGCATGGCCGGGTCGAGAAAGCGTCCGTCCCGGCTGATCAGTCGGCCGTCCACGTAGACCTCGCCGCCTTCACGCAGGTCGCAGACCATGTCCCAGTGCAGGCCGGACTGGTTCGTGCCGCCGGTCTCCGGGTACGCGGCCCCCAGGGCGGCATGAAACGTGCCCCCAATCTTCTCATCGAACAGCGTGTTCCGGGTGTACTGCCGGACGGAGTAGTTGGTGCCCAGGGCGATCTCGCCGAGCGTGCGGGCGCCGCCGTCCTGATCGAGCATCGCCAGAAGGAACTCCTCGCCCCGGGCAGCGGCCGCGTCGACCACCCGGCCCTCCTTGAACTCGAGCCGGATGCCGTCCACCTCGCGGCCTCCGTGCACGGCCGGGAAACTGTAGCAGACCACGCCTTGGGTGGCGTTCTCCAGCGGCCCCGTGAAGACCTCGCCATCGGGGAAGTTCGCCTTGCCGTCGCAGTTGACCCACGTTCGGCCCTCAACGCCCAGGGTCAAGTCGGTCCCCTGGGGCGTGGTGAAACGGATTTCCTTCGTTTCGTTGAGTTCGTCGACCAACCGCTGCTGCTCGGCGCTGATCTTGCGCCAGGCCGCGGCCGGATCGTCCGAATCGAGCTTGCCGGCCGTGAACACGAACTGCTCATAGGCGGCCAGCGACATCTGGGCGTCTTGGGCGGCCGCCTGGCAGGGAAACTGCGTAGTCACCCAGCGCAGCTCCCCCTTGCCGGCTCGCTCCAGAAACCGGGCCATGTGCCCCTTGCGGGCTTGGGCAAGCAGGCCCTGCTTCTTCGGATCCGTGCCCGTGAGCGACTTGGTGTTGTCCTCGCCCTTCACCCGGATCGACACGTCGATTCGCTCCGTCGCGTACAGGTCGAGCGGGTCTTGATAGCGGAGCTGCTCCTCGCCGGCCATCGCGAGTTTGATCTCCTCGCATTCGTCGGGCACCATCTGGGCGTGGGGATGGGCCCCGGCGTCCAGCACGGCCCGGTACAGCGCGACCAGAAGCGGCCTTGCGACGGGCGGTCCGCTCAGGCGGACGAGGTCGTCCGGCCGGACCGCGGTCGAATAGTTGACGAGCACCTCGGCCAGCTTGTCGATTCGGGGATCCTGCATGGTGTGCTCCCGCGAAGAGGTGCCCGGAGACCTCGTCGCCGCCCCCGAGAAACGGCGGGCGGCCCGACTCCCTGCAACCGGCGGCCGTTCAGGTGGTGATACTCCAAATGGCGTGGATACGCAATGGGGCGGCTATTGGTTTGTCAACCCTTAGTCTGTGGGTGGCACGGGCATCTTGCCCGTGCTCTCGCGGACGCAATGGCGAGACGCCAGTGCCACCCAACGCACAAGGTAAGGCTTGACACACCACTAGGCAGACCGAGCCGGGTGCCAGTTGGTATTGTCCGTCCGGACGGAATCTGATAGCAAACCGTCGCCGTTGGAGATGCCGTCTCCCAAGTCGAGGGAAAGATGCGGGAAGGTCCGCCGCAGGAGCTGATCGCGCTCGTCGAGCGGCTGAAGCTGGCCACGGCCAGCCAGGTCTGCCGGCTGGGCCGCCGCGCGCGCCGGCTTGCCCAAGGGCTCCCGCTGTTCGACTCGGTGTGGATCGATGTGCTGGTCCAAGCGCGGATCTTGACCCCCTTTCAGGCAGGTGAGATTGCGTCCGGCCGAGGGGACGAGATCCGGATTGGGCCCTATCTGCTGTGCCGGCGACTCCCATCGCCCGGCTACGCGGATTGCTATGTCGCCCGAGAGACCGATTCCTCGGAGCTCGCGCGACTAGCGGTTGTTCGCCACCCGCCGGACGGGGCTGCCGAGCTCACCGCTCAGCTCGAAGCGTTGGCCGCCAAGTCGGGCTCGCTCGACTCGGAGGCCCTGGCGCCGATAACCCGAGTGGGGGTCGACGGCGATCGCGTCTGGGCCGCGGGTCGCCACGTGGCGGGGCGAACCGCCACCGAGTGGATGGTCCGCGTTGGCCGCTTGCCGCCGCCTCTGGTGCTGGAAATCGCCCGACAGATGGTCGCCGGTCTGGTGGCCCTGGAGGAATCGGGGCTTTGCCACACCGATATTGGTGCGCGGGGAGTCATCCTGACCGAAAGAGGCGACGTGCTCCTTCCGCTCCCAGGGCTGAGGGGTATCCTCTGCCCCAAGGAGGGTCTCACGCGGGCCAACCTGGAACCTGAGGCCTACGACTACATGGCTCCCGAGCGAATTGCCAACGGATCGCCCCCGTCAACCGCCGGGGACGTGTACGCGTGTGGCTGTCTGTGGTGGCATCTGCTTTGCGGCCGTACGCCGATCCCGGGGGCGAGCAGCGTGGCGAAGCTGCGTGGGGTGCAGACCGGGCGAATCCCCGAGGTTTCCTGGCTGGCGCCCGACACGCCGGCCCCGTTGGCCACGGCCGTTTCCGCGTGTCTTCACCGGGAGCCCGGCCTACGCCCCAAGTCAATGGCCCGGCTGGCAGACCTGCTCGGACCACCTACCCGAGCCGGCAGGCGCGCGTTGCGCCGCTACCTGAGCGGGCCAAGCTGGAGTCCCGTGCGTTGGACCGCGCCGAACCCGCCCCCCCGGGCCTCGAAGCCCGCCCCCTCGTGGCTCCCCACCACCGCCGGATGCCTGGTGGCCGCCGTGGCGATCATCTGGTCCGTGTGGCACTCGGGTGCCCTAGGCCCTGCCACCTGTGCTCCCACGACCATGGCGGATGCTTCTAAGTCGCCGATGGGCGTGGCAAGCGGGCCGATCGCCGCTCGAACCGCGTCCGGCGCGAACGCTGGGGCCCCGTTTCTGGATGCGGATGGGCAGGTCGGCGTCCCAGGCCCGAGTGAGCAAGCCGCCTACTCGGATGGGGACCATCCTCCCCTGGACGAGAACCGCGTGGAGGACCTGGTTCTGCCGGCGGGCGGCCTGACGGCGATCGAGTCGCTCGAGCTGCGGCCGGGCCAATGCGTACGCGGGGAGCCGGGCTGTCGCCCGTCGGTGGCGGCACCGTTCGCCGGGTTGGTGGTCCGAGCAGAAGGCGTCCGGTTCGAGAACATCGACTTCGTTTGGGGAGATACGGCCTCGCCGAATTCCTCGGCCGAGGGGGAGCCGGCGATCCTCCACGTGCTGGCGTCCCGGGCGGATTTCCGCGGTTGCTCGTTCCAGGCGGCCGAGACGGCTGCGCGTGCGCCGGTGACCATTCGCTGGACCCATCCCGCCGATCGGACCGGGGCCGAAATGACGCTGCCGAGCGGCCAGCTCCAGTTGAGCGACTGTACGCTTCGGTACGTTGGTGGCGGCATCTCGTGCGAAACGCTCGGGGCACCGGCCATCCAGATGGCGAACGTGCTCTACTCAGGCGCCGGTCCCCTGGTGCAACTCGACCACTGCCCCCAGCCGGACGAGCCCGTGCTCGTCGGGCTTTCTAACGTGACGTTGCGGGGCGCGGGGCCGTTGCTGGAGTGTCGTTACAGGCGGATTCCAGACCAGCCGGCCCCCATTTCCATCCAGGCCGGCGGCTGTGCCCTGGTCACCCGGCCGGATGCGGCCCTATTGAGCTTCATCGGGCCCGTGCGGCCCGAGCGGATCCTGAGCAAGATCCGGTGGACGGGCGAGGGTTCGCTCGTTTTGCCGGATGCGGTGGTCGCCGCGTGGCAGAAGCCGGAAGGCGACGTAGAGGTCCTGGACGACGCGCTGGTCTCGATTGCGGGCCTGGTACGGAGCAAAGTGGAGTTTGCCGGCCCGCTGGAGATGGGGCCGGAGGCCAACCGGATCGTCCGTTGCCAAGTCCCCTTGCGCTCGGCGAGCCTGCCCGGCATCGACCCCCAGGCGATCGCGTGGCCACGGCGGTAGGGGGCCGGGTGGTTGGAGGTCCGATTCCCGAGCTCGACGCAAGTGCTCCTACCGGAATGCTCCTGTCCCCCGCCGGGCCGGTTGAGGCGCGGCCGGGAACAGGGCACGTCCGGAGTCTTTTCGTCGAGGCTGGCCGCTCACCAACTGCGTCGGGGACCACCGCCTCTTCGCGGTCGATTGCTCTTCTTGGGCCGAGCTTCATCGACGGTGATCGAGCGGCCGTCGATCTCGCTAAGGTTCAATTCCTTGATGGCGATGGCGGCTTCGGCGCCGTTTGGCATGTCGACGAATGCGAAACCGCGGGGGCGGCCTGTCTCGCGGTCCGTGACGATGTTCACGGCCGACACTTCGCCGTGCCGGCTGAAGGCCTCACGGAGGTTTTCCTCCGTAGCAGAATACGGCAGATTGCCCACGTAAATGCTTGTCATGAGCCTTCGATCATCCCCCCTCGCTCACGCGGGCCTGACGTTCTCGGCGCGAGGTCCCTTGGGACCACGGCCTTCTTCGTACGTCACCACCTGTCCCACCCGAAGCGCCTCGATGCTCGTTCCTTCGAGCGCACTGTGGTGGAAGAACAAATCGCCTCGTTCTCCGTCAATGAACCCAAACCCTTTGTCAGCGATCAACTTTTTGATCGTCCCTTGCGGCATGATGCCACTCCTTGGAAAAAAGTGAAAAACGCACTAGGCCGCCATCTCTTCGCCCAGAGCCCCGACTCGTTAAGGAAGACCACGGCCAAACGGTAGAGGGAGAAAATCAACCGCAATCGGAGGTCAGCACCTTCAGGAAAGGTTGCTGCGACGCAAATCGCTGGGTGACTAGAACGAGAGCACATCGAACGGGCTGGGGCTCACATCGCTTCTCACCGCTAACATCGGAATCATAGCACTGGCACTTGGGAAAGTAAATGGGGGTGTTTCGATGTTCCCTGAAGTGGCCCGGACCCGGCACCCCCCGCCTGGCGAGAAGCGGCGCGAGGGGCGTCGCGCGCCGTCCTGCCCCATGCCCTTCCGAGGTGGGGTGGCCTGGAATTCCCGCTATCCGGATCCTGACGCGCGACCGCAAGCGTTTGCACGTCCCCGCCTCGGCTCCTTCCGTCAAACACCGGGCCGTGCTAGAATGGGTCATGCGCGCTGGGGTACATGGTGCTGGCCCTCAGCTTCTTTCAAGGTTTTTCCTCTCAAGTTCGCTTGACGGCGAACGGCCGCGGATGCCTCTTCGATCGCGGCCGACGGGACCGTCCATCGGCGACGGATCCTGGCGGTAAACTGCCTGTCTTGGGCAATCTTGGGGACTACGGGCGCATAGGCAGCCCTCCAAACGAGGGGGGGTGACACCGGGGATTCCTGGTGTGGCGCCGGTCCATGTGGATTGCCGTGAAGTGTCCGTCGCTGGAATTGGCATGCGCTTGGTTCGGCTTCAAGGAATGGCCCGGGTTCAGGGAGAGGATTCATGTCAAAAGACCAAAATGCTTTCGCAAAACGGCAAAGGGAGATGGAGAAGAGACGCAAGGCCGACGAGAAGAGGGCCCGCCGACGGAAGAAGAAAGAGGATGCCAACATGGCCGTTGAGGCGAACGACATCGATCGGGCGGCCACGGAGGGAGTCGATCACCCGGCTCCCGAGGAGGCCGGAGTCCCCGCCACAGAGGAGGACGATCGCCCAGCCACCGAGGAATAGGCGGGTCGTTCGCCAAGAGTGCCCTTGTGCGGTCAGGACGCCACACCGCGGTCGGCGCTTGAGGTGGTGTCAAACGGATGGTGGTGCGACCACCGGCCGCGGCTTTCAGCAGCAGTTGGAGAACTCCACGATGAATGCTCCGCAAATCCCTCCGCCACCGAACGGCCCAACGCTTCGCCAACAATCCGTGCGACACCGCGCGAGCGGACTGTACCTCCGCGGCGCAGTCCGGTTGGCGGCTCGCGTGTTTTTCCGTTTCACCCATCGCGCCAAGACCACCGAGGCACTCTGGTCCCGCAGCGAGCGGGTATGGCTGGGCAGGAAGACCTTCCTGGATTGGGCCATGTGTGACGCCGGGATCGCCATCCCCTGGCTGGTAGCGGAGGTGGCCGACGCCCCCGAGACGGCGGACGATCTTCACAAAGCCGTTCGTGCGGAACTGATCGCCTACTGGGCGGAGCAGTTGGCTGATCTGCCGGGCAAGAGCACGCCTGGTTGGCCGCCGTTGCCGTAGGCTCTCGATCCGCCGATCCGCGCTCCGGAGATCCGGACTGAAAAGTCCCGAGCGTGCATTCCTCGAAACGGACAGAAGCAGCCTCCGGCCCAGAGGGCGGAAAACTCCGGAGGTTGAGCGATCCCAGCACCCATCCTGAGTCGGTGGTTTTGACAGATTCCACCTATGAGGTAGAGTTACCTGGGAGGCTCTGCCTTCCCACGCTGCTCTTTTCGCGTTGCTTTTCGTGTCAGATGTCCGTTTCCGATATACGGGTTGCGCCATGCGACCTTTGCTTGAAATACTACGAAACGAAGAGGCGGTTACCTCGGTCGAGTACGCGGTCGTGCTGGCCATGATCCTGATGGCCGTTTTCGGGGCGATCGGATCCTTCGGCGCACAGACCGGTGGGCTGTGGGGTGGGATCGAAGGCGACCTGGACGACGTCGGTTTCATCAAGTGACCGGCCCGACCCATCGTAGCCGATAGCCCCGCTCCGACGGGACTCACCGAACGACTGCCCCGTTCCGTTTCCGGTACGTTCGGTCCGTGCCGCCGAAGTCCGACCGCTTGCCCGAGCGGCAGGACGACGCCTGCTTCGGCGTGGCGTCCGGCCTGCGCTGAGCGATCTCGCGTGATCTCCCGCCACGTCGACTCGTGCGGCCCGCCCCCCGTCGGTTGCTCGCCCTCGCGTCCTCCGCCCCGTCCATCTTCCGTCGCCATCCTCGACCATCCCTGACCGATCGCCTCCAGACACCCGCCAGCCACCCTCCAGAGACCGCGGTCCGCTTCGTTCGCGCATGCTTGGTGGCGCGATCGTTCGCGACCTTCCGATTGTAGTGGCCGTGACACGGACGACCGGCTATCGGGCGTGCCGTCGATGCACCCTAGGGAATCTTCCTACCGCTCGCGGGCTCACGCAGTTTTGCCTCCGTGGGGGACGTGACCTAGATTTTCCAAGGCGTATGTCATCGCGACCTGCGCCCGATCGAGGCTGTTTCCAGGAGACCGGATCAACTCGCATGTCGATTTCCGAGGCAGTGTTCCCGACGGAAACGCAGGAGCCAGCCGGCACCGGCCAGGCCCCGCCTGCTCACCAGGCCTTGCGGCGGGTGGAGGAAGCGTTCGGCGTGGAGTTCAGCCTCGTCGACGGACGGTCCGGCGAGCTTGTCTACTCGTCCCCCGATCAACCGGGTGAGAACGAACAGGTTTGGGCCGAGCTGTGCCGGCAGATCGCTGAGCGAGGGCGCCCGCAATTCCTTGCAGAGGAGCCCCCGCTGGTGGTGCTGGCCGTGCCGCTACCGGAAGCCGACGGGCAGGTGCTCGTAGGCGTGGGCACGTTTGTGACCCATCCGACCCCAGCGGCGGACGATGTCACGCGGGCGGCCCAAAGGTTGGGCTTGGAGCCCGAAACGGCCGTCGGGTGGGCCTGGCGTCAGACTCCGTGGGCCCCGGAGGCACTCGAGCGGGTGAGCCGCTTGGCGACGGAACAGATGTCCGCCGACGTGCGGATCCGGGAGTTGGAGGAGGAGACGGATAAACTCTCGGTCAACCTGGTCGCCACCTACGAAGAGATCAGCCTCCTGTACCGGATCACCCAGAACCTGAGGATCTCGCAGAGCGAGGAGGAACTGGGGCGTGTGGCCATCGAGTGGATGCAAGACGTGCTGCCTGCCGAGGGACTGGCGATCCAACTGCTCTCGGTTGCGAAGGAGGAGGAGTGCCTCACGCATCGCGGGCGGACCGAGTCGGTAACGCTCGGTTTCGGCCAGTGCCCGATCGACGACGCGCAGTTCGCCCGACTGGTGGATCACTTGGACCTCGGGACCCGCAACCGACCCACGGTGGTCAACCCGCCCGCCACGCAAGACCCCACCTGGCCGTGCCCCGAAGTGCGGCAGATGATCGTGGCTCCGCTGGCCGAAGGGGCGAACGTCTTCGGGTGGTTGGCCGCTTTCAACCACACGTCGGGCGAGGAGTTCGGCACCGTCGAGGCGAGCTTGCTCAGCTCCGTCGGGGCCATCCTCGGCATTCACGGCGGCAACATCGAGCTGTACCGGCAGCAGTCGGAGCTGCTGGCCGGGATCGTCCGGGCGTTGACCTCCTCCATCGACGCCAAAGACCCGTATACCTGCGGCCACAGCGATCGGGTGGCTCGGGTAGCGGTCCGGCTGGCCCAGGAGATCGGCTGCGATCAGGAGACCGTCGAGACGATCTATCTCTCAGGGCTTCTGCACGATATCGGCAAGATCGGGATCGACGACAGCGTGCTCCGCAAGCCCGGCAAGCTCACCGACGAGGAATACGAGCACATCAAGACCCACGTGCGGATCGGGCACCGGATCCTCGTGGATCTCAAGAAGCTCGACGACGTCCTGCCGGTCGTGCTCTACCATCACGAGTCGTGGGATGGGAGCGGGTATCCCGGCCGTCTCACCGGCGAAGAGATCCCTCTGCCTGCGCGGATCGTCGCCGTGGCCGACGCCTTCGACGCCATGGGAAGCGACCGGCCCTACCGGAAACGAATGCCCGATGAGAAGATCGACGAGATCTTCCACTCCGGGGCCGGCAGACAATGGGACTCGCAGGTGGTCGAGGCCTTCTTCCGGGCTCGCGAGGATATCCGCCGGATCGTCCAGAGCGACCAGGATCACGGCGAGTGCGACCCCCACGAGCGGACGTGATCCCAACTCCCGTAGCAGCAGTGGGTAAGGGAGTGGCGTCCCACTCCCTCCCCGTTGTCGCCATGGGGTCGGTTCCCCATATTTACCGGCGTGCCCCTTTCGGGCACCGGGCGACCCCATGAGGATCGCCCGAGCGTCGGGAGCCCGGCCGACCTGACTTTCCGTGGACTTCAGATGATCCATCAGGAACGCCAGCCCCATTCGCCGTATAGGACGGATTCGCAACCGCCAGTTGTCGTGATCGCTCTTGCGCTTGAATTTCATACACCGGATCCGCCTGCGGATCCAGGCGTCCAGGTATCGGAATTG
>DATKZH010000378.1:0-6164 GCA_035528065.1 Thermoguttaceae bacterium
CGACGCTCCCATTCTCCGCGATGAACCCGAACAGGAGACGACCGAATGAAGATCGCCAGGGCTACCTTCGACGACATGCAGCGAATGTTTGCTTTCTTCAACGACTTGGAAGAGGCGTTTGGAGACGTGGATGACCTCGAAGTCGCAGTGGGTCAGTTCCAGCTCCTCCGCTTTGTTCCGGCGGTTGACCGAGAGGCAATCGGCGAGATCGTCACGAAGCACTGGGGGACCGATGGTCCGGGCGTCCGTACAAGCTGGTCTCGCGTGCTGTATGGGATGGACACACTGCTGCGGAATTGCACCGATCCGGATGCTGATACCCTGGAGTGGCGTCGAGACATTCGTGACTGGCTGGAATCAAAAGGCGCCGAGGATGTAGAAGGGGCCACGGATCAACACGGATCGAGCACCCCAACAACCGAGTAGCCCCATGCCCCGTAAAGACCCCCGACCTCCCACCGGGACCCGCGAGTGGGCCGCCAAGACGGTCAACGTGGTGCGCGGCTGTCCGCACGGCTGCCGGTACTGCTACGCGCGGGCCAACGCGGTCCGGTTCGCCACGATCCAGTCGCACGAGGAGTGGGGGACCACGTATCACCACCTCGACGAGCAGGCCGTCGCCCAGGGGCGGGGGAAGGTGGCCGGCGGGCGGGTGATGTTCCCCTCCAGCCACGACATCACGCCGCAGTTCGCCGGCGCCTGTATCGAGGTGATGCGGAAGGTCCTCGCCGCGGGAAACGAACTGCTGATCGTGACCAAGCCGCACGTCAAGGTGGTCGGCCAGGTCCGCCGCGAACTCCAGGAGTTCCAGTCGCGGGTGACGTGGCGGTTTTCGATCGGGACCACGCTGGACCACGTCCGGCAATGCTGGGAGCCCAACGCCCCGACGATCGGCGAGCGGATCACCGCCCTGCGCGAGACGTTCGACGCCGGCTGGACCACCAGCGTGAGCATGGAGCCGGCGCTCTCGCCCTGGATGTTGCCCCAGGACGTCTGCTTCCTCGCGTCGTGGGTCAACGATTCGATTTGGATCGGGACCGCTCGGCAGTTGCGGTCGCGGTGTTCGCCCGATACGCCCCAGGCGTGGATCACGTTGCTGGAGAAGTGGCAGACGCCCGCCGCCGTCCGCAAGATCTACGCCCGCCTGAAGGACCACCCGTTGGTGCGTTGGAAAGACTCCTACCAGCAGATCCTCGGCCTCCACCAATCCACCGCCACGGGAACCGACCGCTAACATCCTGGTGTTCCTTCATGCGGAGAGAGCCATGACCTGCGACCACACAGCGAAGCCGCTGGCCCAACTGCCAAATATCCTGAGCCTCGGGGCGGGTGTGCAGTCAAGTACGCTTGCACTCATGTCTGCCCATGGTGAAGTGGAGCCGATGCCGGTTGCGGCTGTGTTTGCAGACACGCAGGCCGAGCCAGATTCCGTTTACAAGTGGCTAGCCTGGCTCGAAACACAACTTCCATTTCCCGTGCATCGTGTAACGGCCGGGAGTCTAGAAAACGAAGTCCTGACAATGCGAGTATCTGCAAAGGGGCGCAAGTATAGCAGGACTGCAATCCCCGTCTTTACTCGAAACGTAGACGGACAGCTCGGCCGCGTGCCGTACCGCACTTGCACACGCGACTTCAAGATTCGTCCGCTGATGAAGAAAGCCAGGGAGATTGCGGGTATTAAACGCGGGCAGAAGACGGTGGGAGTAGTCCAGTGGATTGGAATTTCAGTGGACGAGTACACGCGAGCGAAGCCGAGCCGCGACCCGTGGTGCAAGAGCCGGTTTCCTCTGATTGAGAAGCGAATGTCACGCAATGCGTGTCTTGACTGGATGGATTCCAACGGTTACCCCGAGCCGCCGCGTTCGGCGTGCTGGTTCTGTCCGTTTCATTCGCTATCGGAATGGAGGCGACTACGGGACGATGAGCCAAAGCACTGGAAACAGGCGATAGACTTTGAGCGAGCGTTGCAAGAAGCCAGGGTCTCGGCAGTGCCGTATCTACATCGTTCGTGTGTTCCACTCAATGAAGTTGACTTACGGACTGACGCGGATCACGGCCAACTAATGCTCTGGCAAAACGAATGTGAAGGGATGTGCGGAGTATGACCTGCGACCACACTGCCAAGCCACTGGCCCTAGCGGAAGAAGGGAAACACTACTTCTCTTATCTGTGTTCATCCGTGTTCATCCGTGGCCCCTACTCTTCTTGCTTTCCTGTTCATCCGTGCTTATCCGTGGCCCCTTCTTCCTTCCCAAGGAGACTTCAACGATGCCCAAGACTTGCCAACGGAAAACGACGCCGGCCCCGATCGTGGCCGATGTGACGCGGATTCTGGCGCGTGACGCGCCGGGGGAGGACACCTTACATCATCTGCAAAAGGTGGTCGACGCCGTCCTTCCCTGCCTCGACGCCGCCGACCTGGTGGTCCTCAGCAGCGGGCTCCGCCTGCTCTGGGAGGACGTCTGCGAACGCCAGGCGGAGTTGGCCTAAGAAATCAACAGAAATCAACAGAAATCAACAGAAATCAACCACGGATCACACGGATGGGCACGGATCGTCGCTACAGTTTCTGGGCTCGCCGCTTTCCACCCCATCGGTGCCCATCCGTGCCCATCCGTGGTCCCTTTCCTCCTCCCCCCCACAGGAGCATAAAAGGTGCATAAACTGCCTATTCAGGCTTGACGATGCTGTGCCTTTTCTGCATATTGACGGGGGAGTTGCCATGCCAGATCCACCGAACATCGACAACGGCCGCCTGCCGAGTCTCCGCTACAGCCAGGCCCGCCCCCTCATCCGTTCAGGCGACCTGCTGCTGTTTCGTTCCCGCGGCCTGAAGGGGCAGGCGCTGCAAATTGCCGGCCGTGGGCGATACACTCATGCGGCGATGGCCGTGTGGTGGGGGCGGCCGGCCGAGTTGCCCTACCAGGACGGCAATGGGATCCTTTGCGTTTGCGAGACGGTCGAGGGGATCGGCGGCCGGATCATGCCCTTGTCCCGCTACGTGGCCGAGTACCCGGGCACGATCGAGGTGTTTTCGATCAACACCCACGCTTTCCGCAGCTATGACCGCTGGGGGGCCGTCGAGTGGGCGCTGCGGAACATCCCGGGGGTGAGGTATGGCACCTGGACCATCGTGCGGATCGCCTTGTCGCACCTGCCGATCTTCCGCTGGTTCATTCGCCCGGACACGGACAACGTCTCGGTGGCCAAGCGGAGGCCCGTCTGCTCGACCGCCCGCGCGATGGCCGATCGCATCGGCGGGGGCGTGGACCCCGTCCCTCACTTGGCCGACGAGTGGTGCGAGCCGAGCGATCTGGCGAAGTCGCTGCTGTACCGGCAAAAGTTTCGGCTGGTGCCGGATGGGCCACGGGGTGAAGGGTTGGAAGAGGGGCAAACCACGGATGCAGAATGAAGTGAAACCGGGCATGAAGCAGACGGCTAAGGTGGTCGGCGAGGTCCTCTTCTGGGTCGCGCTGATTGCGATGTGGGCCTTCGTGGCCGGCTGCGACGGGATCACGATCGCCCGCCAGTCGGCACCCGCTGCATCCGAGCGATCCGTGGTTGACTCCGGCCCCATCGATGACCTGCCGCCTGAGCCAGAAAACACCGTCTGCCCATGGCCGAGCGGGCCACCGATGGATCTTCCGAAATCACTGCGGCAGGCGAACTACGCCGGCGGATCGTGCATGCACGCCTCACTGATCTCCGTGCTGCGGTGGCAGGGCCGGTTCGAGTTGGCCGACTGGTGGCGCCGCAGTGAGTACGGGGCCGCGGGTGTCTACGACCTGGCCCGTGTCTGTCGCCGGCTCGACCTGCGGTTTGCCTGGACGACCAACGGCAACGCGGCCTTCCTTGACTGGTGTAGCTCGACACGCCGCGGGGCCGCGATCCACTACTTCTCGCAGCACGCGGTCACGTTCTGCGGCTACGAGGACGGCAACGCGGTGTTGCTCGACAACAACCGGCCGGGCACGTACATCCGCGTGCCCAAGCAGCAGTTTCTTTCCAGGTGGCGAGGATACGGCGGGCTTGCCCTGACCGTGGTCTATGCCCCTCCCCCGCCGAGGCCGTGGAGGTGAAGATGGTGGACGAACCACAGATGGGCACGGATGGGCACGGATTGAAGTGCCATATTCGCTGGATGATCCGGCGGGACATGGCCGAAGTGTTCGAGATCGAAGGCGAGAGCTTCGATTACCCCTGGCCGGAGAAGGATTTCATCCGCTGCCTGCGGCAACAAAACAGCATCGGCATGGTCGCCGAGCACGAGGACCGCGTGGTGGGGTTTATGATCTACCAACTCCACAAGAACAGCATTCGCGTGCTCAACTTCGCCGTGGCCGCCGACTGCCGCCGTCGTGGTGTGGGCAACCAGATGGTGGCCAAGCTGATCCGTAAGTTGACGCCAAACAACCGCACTCGCATCATAATCGAGGTCCACGAGAGAGACCTCCACGCGCAACTCTTTTTCCGAAGCAACGGCTTCCGCGCCGTCTCCGTGCTGTCTGAATACTGCGAAAACACATGGGAAGACGCCTATCTCATGGAGTATCCCTTTGCCGGGCCCGCCGCGGGTGTCTCTGGCCGATCCAACTCTCTTTCCCAGGAGGTCCAACGATGAAACGGACTGTCGATCTTGTGCCCCGTGTGCTGATTGCCATGGGGCTGGCCGCGGTGGTGGTGTTGCTCTCCATGGCCCTTGATCGTTCGACGGGCACGAACCGGGCCGCGCTTGCTGCTGGGCAAGCCGCATCGTCCGAACCCGTCGTCATCGTTCAGCGGGTCGAGGCCGCGCCCCGCGAGGAGGTGATCGACCTGCCCGAGGATGGGCAGGAGTATCACCTCAGCATCTTCGTGCATGACGACTGGCGAAAGCGGTCGCAGGAGCGATCGCTGGTCGCTTGGTTCGAGGCCGAGACGCGACTGAAGTCGGTCAAGGCGGCCTCGCTGTACCACCTTTACACGTCGGCCAATCCACTCTATGCCGCGCGGTTCAAGGCCACTGTGCCCACGCTGCCGGCGGTGATGATTCAGGACGCCACAGGCAAGGTCCACTACAAGGCGTCGGGCGAGAACCTGCCCACGTCCGCCTTGGAGTGTGGCGACCAGGTCGAGAAGATCTTCAAGAACCGCCCTTACTACATCTTCAGTTGGCGGAAGCCGCCGCCTTGCCCACCGCAACCGGAGCCGGTGCCGGACGTCACGCCCATGCCGCCCGATGAAGAGGTGCCGGATACCGAGGTCAACGTCGTGCTCGCTCAGATCGCCGCGGACAAGGCGGAACGGGAGGCGGCTGAGAAGGCCAAGGCGGAAGAGGCGGCCATGGCAGCCAAGCAAGAGGACGGCGACCCATGGTGGATCATGGCGGTCGCCGTTGTCGTGGCCGGCGTGGGCACGGTGGTCTATTCGATTCGCAAGGAAGCAGGCGGGCGATAGGCCAAACCGTCCCGGCCGATGTGTGTTTCCTACTTTCACACCATACGGAGACTTGACGATGACGGACATGCTTCTGTTCGGGGTCACGCTTACCCCGACCTATCTGGCGATGACCGCGATGGGCGTGGTGATCGCGGCCCTGGGGGCCGGTTACCTGTTCCGAAAGGACACGGCCATCGAAGGCCGGCGACGGGAGATGATTGCGCTATGTGCCCGGCTGCAAGGCTTGGGCCTAGAGCGGCTGGCCGGCTTCGCTGAGTGCTATGCCGTGGGTGACTACAGCGGGCTGTACTCAGAGGGCAAGGCACTGGTCAAGCAGGTGATGGATGCCGACGACGCGATGGGCCTGTTGGACAAGTCGTTCTACATCCAACTGCCCAAGCGGCTCGACCGAGAGGGCGATCGACCGAAGATCCTCAAGGTGATCGAGCAGTACAGGGCGGCCCATCCGGAGTTGTTCGCTGAGCCGCCCGCTTCGGCCGCCGCGACAACCACCGCCACGGCCGCCGCGTAGTGGGCGATGGGGCGGCTGGCGGTGTTGGCGGCGGGGAAGTGGGCGGCGATCGCCGAAGCCGAGCAGCGAGCCGAGCCGGCCGGAAGCGAATGAGCCGGCCCCAGGCGAGCCAACCCAGGTGCAAGAGCCCCTACCAACCCAGGTGCAAAAGCCCCTAGACCAGAATCCCCCGGGTCCTCCCCAACCCCCCCCTGGGGGCCTGCGCCCGCTGTAT
>DATKZH010000379.1:0-19306 GCA_035528065.1 Thermoguttaceae bacterium
CCGCTGGGTTACGTCGACGTCCCCGAGGTCCAGCCCTCACGGCAGAGCGTGTTGGATCGCGCTCGGCGCGCCGGCCCCGGCGAAAACCGGAGAATCACCGAGAAGGCAGCCGGCTCCCTCTGGCTCGACGACGGCGTCGGCGCGGTGCTCGATAAGCTGGACGAGCTGCGCCTGGCGGAAAACACGCTCGTCCTGCTGGCCAGCGACAACGGCAACGTGGCCAAGTTCACGTGCTACGACGGGGGAGCAAGGCTGCCCATGGTCGCGCGATGGAAGGGCGTGATCCCGGCGGGAACCGTGTGCGACGAGCTCGTGTCGAACCTGGATTTTGCCCCGACGCTGTTCGAGGTCGCGGGGATCGAGCCGCCGGACGAGATGATTCTCGACGGGCAGAGCGTCCTCCCAGCGCTCCGGGGAGACCCGTCCTACCGGCGCGACTCGATTTTCCTGGAGATCACCACGGAACGGGCCGTGGTGACCGGCGAAGGGTTCAAGTACATCGCCGTGCGATACTTGCCCGAGGTGCAGGAGCAGGTCGATCGGGGCCGGAAGTTCAACCACTGGTGTCAGCCGCTGGAGAAGGCCACGCACACGTATGGCGCCGATGCGCGGTATCCCGCCTACTTCGACCAGGACCAGTTGTACGACCTGAGCGCCGACCCGCAGGAGCGCGAAAACCTCGCCGCCGAGCCGGCCCAACAGGCACGACTCGCCGAGATGAAGGGCCTCGTCCGCAGGTATTCGGCCACTCTGCCGCACACCTTCGGCGAGTTCAAGACGGAGTAGGACAACCCTTCCGTAGCAGGCACTCGCCGTGTGCCGTCCGCTGGTTACGGCACACGGCGTGTGCCTACTACACTGCAAGAGAATTCCCATGAGCAACTCGCCGACGATTCCGACAGCTTGGTCCCCGGTCGATTCAACCGTCCGTGAAGCTGGCCCGGACGGCCGGGAGACCCGACGGTCCCATGCAGTTCGTGAAGCTCGCCAGCGGGCCCCCGTGATTGGAGATGGAGAATCGAGATGAGAAAAAAGACAGGATTCATTGTCGCACTGCTGCTATTTGGTTTTGCTGCGGCGCACTCAGTCGCCCAGGAGCCATGGTCGATCGCCTCGTCCGCGGACTGGGCGCAAGCAGAAGCCTCGGCGAACCGCGTCGCCCTTCAAGAGGGAGCAGTCGTCCTGGACGGTGCCGCCGAGGGTCAGTGGACGAGCAAGTGGCATGATTGGCAAGGCATCGTCGATTCGGCGGAGGTGCTTGTGGAAGCAGGTCTCGACCTGTTCGACAACAAGGAGATCGAGACGATCGTGAAAGGATCGGAGAAGCCCTTCACAGACGCCGATCAAGTCCCGCACGACTGGTACGGCCGGTGCATGATTGCGATCGTCGATGAGGATCGCTGGATCATGGCCCTGCGTTCCGGCGTGAATCACATCCGCTGGGGCGATCGGGACGCGATCCACCTCGTGACGTCGACGAATGAAGGAAGAACCTGGAGCAAGCTGAATCGATGGTTCGACGGAACCCCGATCAACGGAATGCCTTACGAAGACGGACATACACACAGCGAGCCGGGGCTCTTCAGAATGCCCAACGGCGATCTCATCCTGCAGTTCTGGCGAACCAGTTACTCGTCGGGAACCAAGCAACTGCGATCGACCGACAAGGGGAACACCTGGACCACGGATGCGGACAGGATCCGCGTCGTCGGCGTGACCGGAGCTGATGACGACATGGCGATTGGCACCGAGGATTATTTCGTGGACCCGGAAAACCCGTCCGACGTCTACATGGCGTTCCAGTATTTCGGCTACGACTCGAAGGCGGGCACCCTGCTGGCCAGGTCTCGGGACAACGGCAAGAGCTACTCGTTCTTGAGCTGGATGGGTCCCTTGGCCAGCCAAAAGGATCCCGACGGCGGCGCCACCTTCGAGCCTGCCATCGAGTACGTCGGTCAGCGAACGATTGTGGCCGTGATGCGCGACGCGGCGGGAAACCGACGCACCTGGCAAACCGCGAGCACCAACATGGGCGCCTCGTTCAGCCCTCCGATCGATATCTCCGACAAGATCAACGGCGGAGTCCCCAACGGCCTTTGGCAGCGGGTTCGGCTTTACAAGGAAAGCAACCCGTATTTCCAGTACGACAACCGGCTCGATTACGCGCGTGGTGAAGGACGACTGTGGGGCTTCGGATTGCACAGCATGGGCGGTGGCTATACGCGCAAGCCCGTCGTCTACTGGTCGGACGACAACGGCCAGTCATGGCAGGGACCGGAGCTGCTCCACGGTCCGATGCACCCCGGAACCGATACCGGATATGGAGATCTGAAGCGCCGGGTCGACGGCACGTTCGTGGCCGCCACCTACTACGCCGACCGAGATTCGACCGTCGCGGACGTGGAACAATACACGTTCGGCGGCGAAAGGGCCAAGGTGATGATCGAGGCGGATCGTGACGGTGACGGGGCGCCGGACGCCGACTCGTCCTGGCGCGAAGTTTCCAACGGTCGAAATACCTTTTCTCTTTCCGCCCTTGGGGCCACCCATTGGAGGCTTCGGCTGCTTCTCAGTTCGACGAAGACAGCCGGCTCGCCCCGGATTCGCAGTGCAAAAGTAATACCACGGTAGACTCGCTCCGACCCGAGATGGTGGTGCTCGGCCAACGGAGATTCTGAGCGTGCACACACAGGAGCGCGTCGGCGAGTTCAAGACGGAGTAGGACAAGCCCTCCGTAGCAGGCACTCGCCGTGTGCCGTCCGCATAGGACAAACACACGCCACGTGCCGTCCGCCGGTTGCGGCACACGGCGTGTGGGCTGCAAAAAAACTACGGAAAACACGGCCATGAATCCGCGGAAAGCGTGTGCCAGTTCTGTTCCCCCTAACCGCGAAGCGGTTTCACAACACAGCCCGGGGTCGCGAAGCACACCCTGGGTTGGCGGGCAACGAGTCCCCCCCAACCCCAACGGGGTTGTACCAGGCACCAATGTACAACCCCTTCGGGGTTGATGGGCGACGTCGGAACCGGGACCCAGGGTAGCTTCGCAACCCTGGGCTGTGTTGTCTAACGCCTTCGGCGTACGGGCGTGGAACACAAACGGGACACAATGTGGCGAGTGATTGACCGCCGTTTTGAGCAGCCCACACGCCGTGTGCCGTCCGCATATTACAGGCATACGCCGTGTGCCGTCCGCTGGTTACGGCACACGGCGTGTGCCTACTACATGGCAGGAGAATTCCCATGACCAAGTCGCCCACGATTCTGACAACCTGCCTTGCCGCGGTGCTGGCAGCCGTCGTCGTCTCCGCGCCGGCCGGACGCACGGTGCGAGCGGACGAGACGCCGATCCTGATCCAGGGCGGCGGCTGCCGCGTCGTCGTGAGTCCCCTGGATGGCTCGCTTGTGGGCATCGGCCAGACGGGGCGGGAAGAAAACATCCTCCGCAGCGGAGACCTGGGGCTCTGGCAGATCAAGTTTCTCGACGGCAGCACGCTCAGCGCGACGCAGTTCCGCAGCGGCCCGGGCGAGCGACGCCTCCAGTGCCGGCACGATCCCGCCTCCAACCGGGCGGAGCTGGCTTTCGACGGTCCTGAGGCGTCCGTGGTCGTCACGGTCGTCGGGCAGCCCACGGGCGTGGAGTTGGTCGGGAAGGTCGCGCCTCGCGACAAGGTCGTCCTCGATTTCTCCCTGCCCGGACGCCTGCGATTCGACCCCGCCGACCTGGAGCGATTCATCTCTCCGCTCCATCCGCATTTGGGCATCGGGGCCGCCTTCCGGCCTTCGTTTTTCCAGTTGCAGCCGGCGGACCGACCGTCGTCGTGGGAGCCCCGCTTGTCGGGCACGAAAGGCTACGAGCGGCTCTTCGGCGCGGGTCTGGAGATGCGCGACCTCCACGGCCCGCCGGTGCGGCTCGACGTGACCGAGCAGGGCAACGAGTGGCTCGGCCCCGAGCTGGCCAAGCGCCTCGACGGTCGGGAGGTCAACGTGAGCCGGCCTTCGCTGCGCGAGCAGGTGGACCTCGTCTTGCTCGACTCGCCGAACGGCCCGTGCCTGGGCGCAAGCCGCCTGGGCGGAAGCGGCGCTCTCTGGCGCTGGGGCGGTTTTGTCAGTGAGACCGATGGCCGGATCGAGGTGGAGGCCGTGGCGGCGGTCCTTCGACGCCTCGCCGGCTCCTCGTCGTCACGCGGGAAGCTCGGGCTGGTGCGACTGGCGCGCGGCCCCGAGCGAGGTGCCGGATGTGATGTCGCCGTGTCCGTTTGGTGGAGGCAGCTCCAGAAGGTCAGCGAAGCGGCCGGCTGCGAGTTGATCGAGCTGGCCGGCCCGGACGACATGGTCGCTGCCGCGCGAGGCGACGAGTTCGTCGCGATCCTCAATCCCTACGGCGAGCGGCTGCCCGTGCCAGTGGACTCAACGTTGCCGGAGACCGTCGATGCGGTCGGCGCGTACGTCCGTGACGGCGGCCACTGGATCGAGGTCGGGGGCTACCCGTTCTTCCACGCCCTCCGGCCGGTCCGGCATCTGCGTTACGAAAGCCCCTACCCGCCGCTGTTCGCCGATTTTTTTCACGTCGACGCGGCGGGCGGATCGCTGGCCGTCTATCGCGTGCAGCCGCGGACCTGGAAGCCCTGGGAGGGAAGAGAGTCGGCCGAGGCGATCTTCGTGCCCGGGCGGCTCGCCTTCGGTGGCGACGAGCAGGGCGGCTGGTGCGAGCGGGCGCTGGGGACGTACGTGAAGCCGGGCGAGGAGTGGCAAACGCCCTTGGTGCGTCTGACCGCGGGCAAGCCGGCGCCGGAGAACCTGGACGACTACTGCCGGGCGAACGCGATCACGCGGCCGCTCCGTGAGAAGCTCGCCCCCGCAGTCTTCGAGAAGTTCCGCCGCGCGGTGCTCGTCAAGTACCAGGGGACCGCGCGCGAGCAGATCGACTCGCTCGACCGGCTACCCGTACCGACGCTGATCCACTTCACCGACTACCTGAAGGGCGGCTTCGACAAGGAGTATCCCGACCACCTGCCGCCGCGTCCGCAATACGGCACGCCGGCCGAGTTGCGGACCTTCTTCGACCGCGCCCATGCCCTCGGGCACTTGATGATGCCCTACACGAACCCCACGTGGTGGTGCGATCATCCCCGCGGGCCGACGTTCGAGCGCGAAGGAGAAGCGCCGCTCCTGCGAGGGCTCGACGGCAAGCCCTCCTACGAGCGCTACGCGCGCAACGACGGATGGACGATCACTTTCTGGCATCCGGCCGTACAGGCCGCCAACCGCTCAACCCGCCGCCGTTTCACCGAGGACTACCCGGTCGACGTCCTCCTCCAGGACCAATGCGGGGCGCGGACCTGGAAGTACGACCTGAATCCCGCGTCGCCGACGCCGTACGCGTACACCGAGGGGATGCTCTCGATGATCGCCGAAGACACACGGCTCGTGCCCCTGTCGACGGAGGACGGCTTCGACCGCGTGGTGAACGCCGAGGCGCAGCTCTGCGGATTCACGTTCGGGTTGGTTCCCGGGCGCAATCCGGCGTGGGCGCGGCCGATGAAAAGCGTGTATCCGCCGGAGACGTGGGAGCTGTTCCCGGTCGCCCAGATCATTGCCCACGACAAAGCGGCCATGCTGCATCACGACCTGGGGAAGTTCGTCGTCGACCGCCCCTCGCTCGCATGGACGCTGGGGCTCGGCTTTTCGATGAGCTACCGGGTGCAGGCCCGGTCGCTGGCTGAGCGCGGGCCGCGGGAGTGGCTGAAGTGGCTCGACCGGTTGCAGAAGTCGGTCTGTGCGCGATACGTGGGCGAGCCGGTCCGCGGGTTCGAGCACCGGCAAGCCGAGGCGCCGGGCGAAAAGGGCGCGAACGAAGCCCCGGAGAGCGACGACGGCGTCATCCAAGCCACGTACGGCCCGGTCCGTGTGACGGCGAATCTCGGTCCCACCGCCCGCACCGAGTCGGGCCGCGTCCTGCCCGGCTACGGCTTCTGGGCCGTCGCGCCCGGCATGATCGCGGCGAACGTCAAGGAGCTTGCGGGCGCCGATTTCGGGGAGGAGGGAGTCGCTTTCGTCACGGAAGGGGGCGCGCAACGCGCCGATATATGGATCTACGCGGCTGCCGATCGCGAAGTTGCCGCGGTGGTTCCGGACGGCATGTCGGGCGAAGTTGTCCTGAAACTGGACGGCCGGGAGCCACGGGCCGCGGCAGTCGTCGACGGCGCCGTCCGCTTCCGACTTCCCGGCACACCGCCAAGCTCGGGCGAGACGGGTAGTTCCCCGGCGACGGTGCCCCACCTCTGGCACGCCGAGGTCCTGGCGCGGTGAGAGCCGGTGCTGTGCTGCGCCCTGGGGGCCGGCGAGCCGGCGATCCTCCGGCTTCAGAACGAGGACGGCTCCTGGTACAATCACGCACGGATCTTGACCAGTCCTTTCTGCAAACGGAGCGACCCCCATGAAACCGCTGAGAACGCTGCTTCTCGTCTCGGCCTGCTTGGCTCTCGTGACGTCCTCCGTGGCGGGCGAGGCGACCCGGCCCAACGTGCTTTTTCTGATCTCCGACGACCTGAACAATTCGCTGGGCTGTTATGGGCATCCCCGGACGCAGACGCCGAACCTCGATCGGCTCGCCGCCCGGGGCGTTCGGTTCGAGCATGCCTACTGCCAGTTCCCGCTTTGCGGGCCGAGTCGCAACTCGATGCTCACCGGGCTCTACCCCAACTGCAACGGCATCCTGGCGAACCAGCAGATCTTTCGGCAGACGATCCCTTCGCACCACAGCCTGCCCCAGGCGTTTCGGCTGGCCGGCTACTTCGCCGCCCGCATCGGCAAGCTGTATCACTACAACGTCCCCAAGTCGATCGGCACGAACGGGCACGATGATCCCGGGTCGTGGGAGCTGGAGCTGAACCCGGCCGGTTGTGATCGGCTGGAGGAGGAGCCCCACATCTTCAGCCTGGTTCCCGGCCAGTTCGGCGGCACGCTGAGCTGGTATGCCTCGCCCCGCAGCGACCAGTACCACACCGACGGCCTGCTGGCCGCCGATGCCGAATGGGTGTTGGAGCGTTGCGCGCGGCGGAAGGACCGCCCCTTCTTCCTCGCCGTGGGATTCTACCGCCCCCACACGCCCTACGTATCGCCGAAGCCGTATTTCGAGCGCTACCCGGAGCAGGAAATGCCCGTGGTCCGGGGCGTCGCGGAAGACCAGGCCGATCTGCCGGCCCCCGCCCTGGGGAGCTACAAGCGGGAGCAGGACAAGCTGACCGACGAGCTGCGCCGGCAATGCGTCCAGGCGTACTACGCCAGCACGACCTTCATGGACGCCCAGGTCGGCCGCGTGCTCGACGCGCTGGAGCGGCTCGGGCTGGCCGAGAACACGATCGTCGTGTTCACCAGCGACCACGGCTACCACCTGGGCGAGCACGGGCTGTGGCAGAAGATGAGCCTGTTTGAGGAGAGTGCCCGCGTGCCGTTCATCATCGCCGCGCCGGGCACGTCCGCCCAAGGGGCCGTGGCCAAAGCTCCGGTGGGCTTGATCGACCTGTATCCCACGCTCGCCGAGCTGTGCGGCGTCAAGGCGCCCGAGAACCTGCAAGGCCAGAGCCTCGTGCCCATGCTGAACGATCCGGACGCCCCGGGCCGCGGTTGGACGCTCAGCCAGGTGACCCGCGGCGGCCGAAAGCCGGAGACCCGCTTCTTCGGCTACACCCTACGCACGCCGCGATGGCGCTACACCGAGTGGGCGGAAGGCGATCAGGGGCGCGAGCTGTACGACCACGACGCCGACCCCCGCGAGCTGACGAATCTGGCCGACGATCCCGCGCACGCGGAAACCGTCGCCCAGCTCTCCCGGCAGCTCCGCGAGGCGGTGAAGGGCACGTTCCCCGCTTCCGGCGAGACTCCCGAGCTTCAAGAGAGACCCTGGGCGCCGAATCTGACCGACCCGTAATGGCCGGCGCATCAAGCTGAAGCTCTGCGGCCCGCCGAGTAGACGATCCCCGGAGCCCCCCGGGCGCCGAGCAGGCGCGAAGCCGACGCCACAACCACGCTGCAAGGAGCAGAGACGTGCTATTCCGGCACATGCTGATCCTGGCGATGATCCCGGCCTCGGCCTCTCACGCCGCCGACGCGGCCGGCGACTACCGCAACCCCGTCATCGACGAGAACCTTGCCGATCCGGCGGTGGTCTTCCACGACGGCACGTACTACCTCTACGCCACGGGCGCGGTCGACGGCGACAGCGGCTACCGGGTCTACACGTCGAAGGACCTGGTGAGCTGGGAGCGGGGGCCGGTCGTGTTCCAGCCCGGTCAGCCGCACGTCTGGGCGCCGGACGTGTGGCGCGATCCCGACTCCGGCCGCTTCTACCTCTATTACACGGCCGATCGGACGGTCGGCGTGGCCGAGGCCGCGAGTCCGCTGGGGCCGTTCGTCATCCGCCGGACGCTGTTCGACCATGCGATTGACGCCCATCTGTTCCGGGACGACGACGGCCGCCTGTATCTCTACGTCGTCGAGTTGCCGGGCTTTCGCATCACGGTCCAGCCGATGGGCGACCCCACCGAGCCGACCGGGGAGCCGAAGGTCGTCCTCGAGCCGGAGTCCGACTGGGAGACCCGCAACGGGCGCGTCACCGAAGGGCCGTGGATGATCGAGCACGGCGGCCGCTACTACCTGCTCTACAGCGGGTCCGGGGCCAACACGCCCGACTACGCCGTCGGCTACGCCACCAGCGCGAGCCCCCTCGGCCCTTTCACCCGAGCCGAGCACAATCCGATTCTCCATCGCTCGGAAGGGCTCTTTGGTCCCGGCCACGGCTGCGCGATCCGCGACGGGGCCGGCGCCTTGTGGTTCGTCTATCACCAGAAGCGGACGGCCCGCCGCGAGTGGGGCCGTTTCATCTGCCTCGATCGGCTGCACTTCGACGACCAACGGCGCCTCCACGGTGAGGCCACGCGCAACCGCCCTCAACCCGCGCCCGCTGCTCAATGAAGATCGGACCAGCGCGTTCGGGTGGCACTGGCGTCTCGCCAGTGCACGGGAAAGATGCCCCTGGCACCCTACTGCACCGTGCGGTCGATAATCCGTCCCGCTTGGCTCGGCACAAACTCCCAGGGGCTGCGGTAGGATACCCCTTTGAGCAGTCCTTCCGCCTCGTCGTCGCCGACGATTCGCTCGGCGTCTGCGTCCCAGCGCAAGGGACGCCCCACGGCGTTGGCGACGTAGCCGAGGTGCCCGGGCGTGATGGAGCGATGGGCCGTCTCGGGGGGCGCGACGCACGGATCGCGCGACTTCACGCAGTCGAGGAAGTTCCTGGCGTGCCCGGGCGACTGGTACACCCGGATCGAGCCCCGGTCGAAATCGGGCTTGATCCAGCGCGGATCGGAGGCTTCCAGGCGGCCTCGGGTGACGAACACCCAGCCGTCGTCGCCGATCCATTTCGTCCCGCCGCGGTTGCGGTCCGAGATCGTGCCCGTCGCGCCGCCGGGGTATTCGCATCGGATTTCGTAATGATGGGGCGAATTGTAGACGTCCGTTTCGGGGAACGTCCAGCCGACGGCCTCGACCGTCAGCGGCCCGCTTCGATCCATCCCCAGGGCCCAGTGGGCGACGTCGTTGTGATGGCCGATCCAGTCCATCAGCACGCCGCCTCCGAAAGCCAGGTGCCCGCGCCACCAGCGATGATGCCTCGCCTGCATGTAGGGCAGCTTGGGCGCGGGCCCGCACCAGAAGTCGTAGTCCAGGTGTGCCGGGGGTTCCTCGACGGTCGTGTCGCCCTGCGGCTCGGCGTAGCCCGGCGGCAGCCCAACCTCCACCCGGCGGACCTTGCCGAGATGCCCGCCCAGAACCAGCTCCACGGCCTGGCGAAAGCGGGCGTCGGAGCGTTGCTGCGATCCGACCTGGAAGACGGCCTTTCGCCGAGCGGCTTCCCGGCAGATCGCCTGCCCTTCGGCAAACCGGTGGGCGAGCGGTTTTTCGCAGTAGACGTCCTTGCCGCGGGCGAGCGCTTCTAACGCGCACAACATGTGCCAGTGATCGGGCGTGGCGATCACCACGGCGTCCAGGTCCTCTCTTCCGCACAGCTCTCGGTAATCCGCGTAGAGGCCGAGGCCGCCGTACCGTCCGTCAGGCGAACGTTCCCCGTACCGGGCTTCGATCCGCTTCTTCGCCCCTTCCCGGCCGTGCGCGGCCCCTTGTCCCCAGGGTCGGTCGCGGTAGTGCAGCGAATCGACGTCGCACACGGCCACGATCTGCGCGTCCTCCTCGCGGAGGAAGGCATCGATCAAGTTGAACCCCCGCGAGCCGAGCCCCACGATCCCCATGGCAATGCGCTCGCTGGGCGCCGCCGGCCGACCTCGTGCCAGCGCCGAGGCGGGAACGATCGTCGGAGCGGCCGCGGTCGCCGCCACGCGAAGGAAGTCACGTCGAGTCACGCGCCGGCTAGGCAGTTCCATGAGACAATCCTTATCGCATCAGTCGCCGTGCAAGGTCCCGTATGCGCCGGACAATCAGCCCGGACGGCAGAAGCCTGAGTGTAGTTGCCCGTGCGAAGAAGTCAAGCAGGGCGAACGGCCCCTAACCCGGCCCCTTCTCGTCCATGCAGACGAGGCGGCCGTTCTCCAGGGCGATGTATAGCCGACCGCCCGCGGCGGCCATGCCGTCGAAGACGGGCGGGCATTCGAGCTCGTACCGTGCCAACTCGGTGCCGTCGGAGGCCGAGATGGCCAGCAGCAGCGCTTTCCGGCTTTCCTCACGAGTTTCCGGCCCCTCGCCCGCGTCGGCGGGAGGACCGGCCACGAACAGGACCTTGTCTGCCAGGACCATCGCCCGGACCCGGACCGTCATGGGCTTCTGCCACTCCGCCGCCCCTTCGCCCCGCTTCACGGCGAACAGCCGGTAGGCTCCATCCTGGAGTTGGTTCGACCAGTGGACGCCGGCCCGCCCGTACCCATAGATCGTCGACTCATCGAACACGAGCAACCTACCGTAGATGAGATTCTTGTCGCGCCCGCTGCAACCCGTCGAGATGGAACATTGCGTGCCGAAGATCCAGTAGGAGCGGTGAGCCCAGGAGTCATCCAGAAAGTCGGTCAGCGTGAACAGGTGAGATTCTCCCTCCGGCAGCCCGACGCCGCGCCGGTCGAACACCATGTCGCGCAGGTAGACGTGGCCGCCGTCGCCCGAGAGAATATCCGCACGGGCACCGGGCATAGACGCCGGGGCGAAATGCTTGGGCTGTCTTCCGGTCTCAGGGTCGGGGCTGTAGATCGGCGTCGTCGACAGGGTCTCGCCCGTGCGAACGTCGATTCGACAGAGGTCGATCCCACCGTCCAGGTAGGACGATCTGCCCGCCGTGGCGTAGGCCACCCCGTCCTGGACGAGCACGCTGCCGTGCACGGGCCATGCGGATTCGAGCTGGCCGCGGGCCGCGATGGACCGCTGCTGACGCGCGGCACGCAGGCGCCAGGCCATGGCGCCGTCCGAGGCTTGAAGGCTGTAGACGCATCCGTCGCGGCACCCGAAGATCGCCCGGCCGTCGTGCAGGGTCGGCGGCGAGTCGACACGGGCGCCGGCCGCGAAGTGCCAGAGAGGCCGGCCGGAATCGGCGTCGATGGCGGCGACCCGGTGCTCGTCGGCGGAGGCCAGGAACACCCGGCCGTCGGCCACCGTGGGGCTGGTGAGCTTTCCGCCGATCTCCGCCTGCCATCTGCGCCGCAGGGCGGCAGGCACCGGCATCTGCGTCGAGCCGCTCCGCCCGGCGTCGTGGCGATAGGTGGGCCAATCGCCGGAAGGCGGCGAGGAGCGTGCGGAGAGCGGCGTGTCGTAGGCGGGACCGCGCTCCAACCTGGGGGCGTCGTCGGTCGTTGCCGGGCTCTGCCCGCTGCTCGAGGCCAGGGCGTTGAAGCCGGTGAGCTTCGCCGCGACGTAGCATCCACAGGCATGAGACGGGGCGTAGAGCAGCCCGTTGCACGGCATGACGCCGTACTTGCAGACGCCCCGAGCCCAGCTATGCCACAGGACGTCGCCCGACTTGAGATCGATGAACTCGGTCCCCCTTCTGCCCCCGAGGATGTAGCGGTCGGTGGCCTTGTTCATGTAGCAGCGATGGTGGTGTCCCGGGTTCTCGGGCTCGATATGCATCAGCATCTTGCCCGTGCTCAGATCGCGCTCGGTGGCGAAATAGGGGCCCCAAGCAGGTCCCCTCTTCCCCGTCTTCCTCCCCTGCCATGGCTTGAATCCACCCAGCCAGAGCGATCCGCCGGCAACGAACGCGTCGCGAACGTCGCAGAGCGAGGCGTCCTGGGTCCACCGCGTCTTGCCGGTGTCGGCGGCCAGGGCCGTCACGGTCTGACCGTCGGCACAGACGACGTACCCATCGTAGACCAGGCGAAGCGGGGGCGAAGAGACGGACCACCGCTCTTGGCCGGTCTTCCGATCGAGGCAGACCACGTCTCTGCCCTTCTGATAGAAGACGCCGTCTCCCTCGGCGCAGAGACTGAGTGCTCTCAGCCCGGCGGTTTCCGCATCCCCCTTTTTCCAGAGGGCTTGCCCCGTCTCGGCGTCCAGGGCGAGAACCGCCGTCGCAGCCTTGCGCTCGGTGGTGCGAAAGCGACTCACAAGCGGCTCCGCCGACTCTCGCTCATACACGGGCGAGTCCTTCTTCAGGACGAGTTGTGCCCATTTCTCGAGTTCGGCGATTCGTTCGTCGGTGACGGTTCGCACGGCGAGCAGCAGAGTCCCCTTGTGGAGGATGATTTCCTCGGTGCCGCGGGTCTCGTCGTAAACCTTAAGCGTATCTCCCGTCGCCGCGTCCACGGCGCTCAGGGGCGCGTGAAAACCGAGGGTGACGTAGACGCGGTCTCCGACGGCGACCAGCTTTCGCTGAAGCTCACGGGGCGCTTGGCCCCAGTTGATGAGATGGGGGTACCAGGTGGCGACGGGCCGCTTCCACAGCAAGATGCCGTTGAAGGCGTCGCGGGCCACAAGATGCCACCGGGGAGTGCGTCGGGCGGACGCAATGGGGGCCTCGTCGGCGATGTAGAAGATGCGTCCGCCGGTCGAGACCACCGCGTTGATGCCCGGCGTGTGTTCGTGACTCAGCGTATGCCGCGGCTCCGCGTTCCACTGGAGGTAGCGAGGCGGCCCGACCACCTCATCGTGGGCCACTGCGTTTCCGCTCGCGTCATGGAGAAAGTGGGTCCATTCGTCGATGTTCTTGGGACGCGGCTTGACGGTCTTCTTCCAGCGCCCGTCCTGCCTGGCATACAGCACGCCGCCGGGAGCCAGCACACGGATCACTTCCTCCGTCGCGACGCTGCCGAGATCCTCCGCCACCACGAGGTTCACCAGGTTCTCCGCGTACGGGAGCCCCTTCCCGTCGAAGCGATCGACCGACACCGGGCCGTAGATCCCCAACTCCCGGATGTGCTCTCGTGCCTGCCGCAATCCTTCCCCATCGGTGTCCAGGCCGTGTACCAGGTAGCTCTCGCCGGCATACAACGCGGCCGTGAGCCTGCCGTCCCCACAACCCAGGTGAACGATCAATCCGCCGTTCACTTCGGTATCTTCCAGAATCTGCCGAGCCAGATCCGCTTCGGCGCTTTGGCCGGTCGTGCCGGCGTCGCCGGCGACCGTCACCGACGCGAACAACACGACGCAGAAAATTCCCACCCAAAGGGAGTTACCCGTTGACGCTGCTCGGACCATCAGTTGGCCTCCTGTGCTTTCGGAGCTGGTTCGACGATGCCGTTTGCCGCAAGGCCACAGAACCGACGCGGCACGAAGTCCATGCCGTCCATTATCGCGAAGGCTTCGCCTGCCGCAACGGCTTGGCGGCGCGTCGGATCATGGGTCAGAACCTCGTCGGATCGCCGGTCCCGGCGGCGACGCGGCGTGGTAGAATCGCCATCGCGAGGCCGTCCCGGGGGCGCACGGTCAGTACGGTCAAGCTCGCGCCTTGGTTGGCAACCAGGGCTACGCCGCCTTGCGAACCTCGGACGCCCGACGCGGCGGCACCGATCTCCGTTCGGCTTCGATCCTGACGGTGTGGACGTCTTCGGGAAAGTGCTCGGAAGCGGCCTGACCGCCTGAGGTGCGGATACGGATCGCCACCAGGAGGTTTCGGCGAAGCGTTCGCAGCGGTGCGGCCACGAGCCGATGGACGCTGATCCACCAGGGACGCCTACGGACCACTTCCCGCACGTCGCGTCCACAAAGATCGGGCCGGCACCGCGCCCAATGCTTCTCGAAGTGGTACGAATCGCTGCGCTGGAGCATGCGTAGCAGGACGCGCGCCGGCCAGGCATTGGCCGGCCACCACCCGGGCAGCCGAAAGCTGATCTGAAAGTCGACCAAGTGGGGCTGACCGTCGTCGCCCACGATGATGTTCTCCCGCTTGTGGGCGTCGACGTACGCCATGTGCCTGCGATGCATCTCCGCGAACAATCGCTCCAGCGTGGAAAAGAACCGCTCGTCGACGGCCTCCCTCTCTCCCAAAGGGTGTCCCGGGACGTAGTCGTGCGCCACGGCGTACGCCAGCCGCTCCCCGTCGACGCACACGTCCCCGACCAGGGAAGGCACGTTCCCCAGGTCGGCCAGCCGAACATAGAAGGAGGCCTCGCGGCGAGCAAGCATGCGTCCCAACCACCGCATGGGAAAGAAGAAGATGGGCTGCTTTCGGTTGAACTTGCACACGATGCGACCCGCCGGCCCACGGTAGACGGCCGTCGCGGCCCACGAGTCGTGCTTGAGCACGCGTGCCCGATAATACGTCGCGCCGTTGATCTCGACCCGCTCAGGCGGCTCCTGCTTGCCGAGGGCCCGAAACAGGGCGGGACGAGGGCGTGCCGCCGGGCATGAATGGGGCGCCGTGCTCCTGCGAGTCGTCATGTCGATCCTGAGACCCCTGGCCCGGTCTGCGAAGTTGTTCCGCCTGTGAGGAATATATCGGCCACCTCCCAAGCAGGGATTTGGTGTTTTCCCAAAGGCATCGGCGCGACGGTCCCGCGTGATACGCAAGGTGACGTGCAGGCAGGAGGAATGCGGAAAGGCCGGGCGTAAGAATCCGAGGGAGGAAAGCCGCGTTTTGCCGCGCGCCGCGCGACGCGCGGCACCACCCGGTTCGGTTGACGGAACTCCCCAATCCCCCCTATAGTTAGATGCTTTTTGAGCCTCCGCCCACGGTCTCGTTCACTGGGAGCCAAGCCGATGAGCTTCGATGACAGCGCGGGAACCGGCTATTCGACCATGCGGGGTCGAAGCTATCCGTCCATTCGACAGTTCACCGTGTTCCTGGAGAATCGCGTCGGCCAGCTCTTGGAGGTTGTCCGCCGGTTCGAGGGCAGTCAGGTCCACATCGTCGCCCTATCCATCGCCGACTCGGGCGAGTGCGCGTTTGTGAGATTCCTGCTTAGCCACCCCGAAGAGGGGCGAGAGATCCTGGAGCGGGCCGGGCTGGCGATCATCGAGAGCGATCTGATTGGCGTCGAGCTGCCTGAGGGCCCCCAGCCGCTCTTGGCGATATGCACGGCGCTTCTCCAGGCCGAGGTGAACATCATCCAAGCCTACCCGTTGTTCGTCCGGCCCCGGGGCCGCCCGGCCGTAGCCCTGATGGTCGACAACCTCGCAATGGGCCAGGAAACGCTCGCCTCGAAGCAGTTCGCCATGATCTCCGAGGCTGATTTGGCGAAAGACCAATTAGACCAATGAGCCGGCAAAGAGCCCCTGCCGGCCTACGGGCGAAACTCGTCGGGAAGCTGCCGGAGCCTCCGCACCTGGACACGGGCGACGGAGTCCCACGCCACGGCGGTCACCGTGTAGGTCCCGTCCGGCTCGCTCAGCGCGAACACGCCGATGCTTCCCCGCGACATCTCCAGGGCGTAGCGATCCGGGGCAATCGTCTGGCCGTCGCTCAGATGTAGCTCGATCACGGCGCCGTGGGCTCGCTCGGCCCACAGTCGGGAGAGGAGGTTGGCGAGCGGGTGGACTACTGGCCCGGCAGGCTGCGGACGATCGGAGTCGTCCACGGGAGCCGCGCTGGGCACCCCGTCCACCGGGGGGTGCGCATCGCGTGGGCTCGGCGGTGTCACGGGCCCATCATCCTGCCGTAAAGGGGCAACGAGGCCCCCGCTCAGCTCAGTTGGGATCGCCAGACGGTCGGAGGATGCGAGGTCGGCCCCCAACTCCGCCTCGGTTTCCCCTTCATAGGGGCCTCCGTCCAAGAGCGGAACTCGAAACGGAACCCCACATTCGGGGCATTGGCCCGGCTGGCCCTGCATCGATCGCGGCCCGTGCAACCGATGACCGTTTGGGCACAGGAACTCGATCTGGCCCCCATTCGTCGCAAGGCTCGGAGCGTCGTGCGTACCGCTTTCTTCGGGTAGGCATCCCTCCGATTGCCCGGCGAAGTCGGTTGACTGGGCGAGTTGCGAGAGTTCCGGAATGCGAAATTTCACCCCGCATCGGGGGCATCTGGCGGGCTTTCCGGCCCGCTCCTCCTCGCAGTGGATCTTGTGCCCGTTCGGGCAGAGAAACTGGATTACCATGGGGCCCAACGCTCCTGGAGACCTAAGCCGAATCGGTACTTTCGGGGTAGTCTGTGGCGACACACGAGGGGACCGGGCTCGCGAGCGCCCGGGCACGTCCCATGATCCATTATGCGTCGATCTCCCGACAAGAAGTATGCTGCGTGGCCGATCCGTGTGGAAAAAAGAGCTGTTTGAAGTCGAACGCCGGTGGTGCCGCGCCGGACGCGGGCCACGGTTCGTGCGCCGCCAGCCGGCGGAGAGCCCGAGCCATGCTTGACACGGTCGCCGAACGTGCCAAACTAGGGGCGGGGTGTAGAGGACGGCTTCTTCCAGGCGAGTCTCTCGATGGCGATCCGCGTCACTTGTCCCGGCTGTCACAAACGATTCCAGGTCGGAGACCAGCACGCGGGCAGGTCCGGTCCGTGTCCCAACTGCAAGACCGTCATCCGAGTCCCCACGAAGGATGAAGAGGTCAAGATCAAGGGGCCGGAAGGTTTCGGGGCGGGCGTCCGCGGGGCCGTCACCACCAAGCTGATTTTCAGAACTGAAGCCAAGTTCAGCCCGGTCATGGCTGCGTCGATCGGTGCGGGATCCCTGGCGGTCCTGATCGTCACGGCGATCCTGGGCCGGGCCGACTTCTTCGCGACGCACGCCGTGCTAAAGTCGGCGGTCGCGCTTCTCTTGATATCCCCTCCCTTGGTCATTGCGGGCTACTGGTTCCTGCGCGACGACGAGGATCTCGGCCGGTATGGCAATCAGGACTTCTGCGTGCGCACCGCGATCTGCTCCGTCTTGTACATCGCACTCTGGGGCTTGTACGCACTGTATCTTATCGCCGTGGCCAAAGGACATGCGCCCGACGAGATCTTTGTATTGGTTATTGTCTTCGTTGTTTTTCTGTCCTTGGGCGCGGGGGCCGCGTACCTGTCTCTCGAATTGGATTTCGGCAAGGGAGTCTCTCACTATTGTTTCTTTCTGTTTGTCACCGCGATGCTTCGCGGGCTGGCGGGGATGGGCTGGGTCTGGGAGACTCCCGAGGTTTTGGAGCCCTGGGAGGTTCCCGCCGTGGCCTGTTCGATCCTCGTCGGATCTTGCCTCGTCGGTTCGTCCCGAGTGCACTCCGCGCTGACGTGGTGCGATCAACGCAGGCGGCGCTTGAGTCCTCCGGAAGACCCGAGCCATCGGCCCCCGGCGGACAAGGGCTCGTAGCAACCGCACGGATGCGATCCGGCGAGTACGCCCTCCTGACCGGGTGAACGGCCTCAAAACAAGGGGCCGATTGCGAACCTCCGTGGCCTCGACGGTGCCCCCATGACGACGCTTTCGGACGTCCCGGAGCTTGTGGGGCTGGATGCCCGGCGAGGCCTGGTCCGAATCCCGCCCGAGCTCGACGTGCCGCTTACCGACCGCGTCCGGCGGATCATCGACACCCGAGCCTTCCGCCGATTGGCCCGGATCAGCCAGTTGGGGCTCGTCTCGCTGGTCTATCCGGCGGCGATCCACACGCGGTTCGAGCATTCGCTGGGCGTCTACCGGCTCGCGCTGTTGCTGTTGAAGCAATTGGCGCACGACGAACGGTTCGCCGCGGCGATCCGGCCGGAAGACGCCGACCGGTTCATCGCCGCCGCCCTGGTTCACGACTTGGGACACTGGCCCTTCTGCCACCCGATCGAGGACATCCGGCTCCCCGGCGTGCCGACCCACGAGCGGTTCGTGGGCGCCTTCCTGCTCGAAGGCGAGATGGCCGAGGTGCTTGACCGGCATTGGGGGCTCAACCCGCTCGACGTGGTCTCGCTGCTGAGCGAGAAGCCCCGCGACAGGACGTCGCGAATCCTGACGAGCATGCTTTCCGGGCCGATCGACGTCGACAAGATGGACTACCTGTTTCGCGACAGCCTGCATGCCGGCGTGCCCTATGGGCGGCATTTCGACCAGCAGCGGTTGATCGGCAGCCTGTGCTTGAACGCGGCCGGCGACGGGCTGGCCATCACCGACAAGGGCAAGACGGCGACCGAGCTGATCGTCTTCGCCCGATACGTGATGTTCAGCGAAGTCTACTGGCATCACGGCGTTCGCTCGGCCACGGCGATGCTCCAGCGGGCGTTCTTCCTGCTGCACGAGCGAGTCGACCTGGACCGCCTGTTCCGGATGAGCGAGCCGGAGATGATCGCCGAGCTCGGGCGCGTGGCGGGGGACGGGCCGGCCGGAGATCTCCTATCGGGGCTTTTTGGCCCCACGCGCCGGTTGTACAAGCGTCTGGCCCAGTACAGCTTCTTCGAGGAGCAGGATCTCTACCTGCGGCTGGCCCGGCGCCCGTACCCTTGGCTGGCGTCGTGTGCCGAGCGGCTGGCGGCGGTGATCAGCGCGGCCCTCGGACAGAGAATCGCCCCCCACGAGATCCTCTTCGACGCCCCGCCGGTCCAGCGCGAGGTGGAGATCCACGTCGACGTCTACTACCCCAAAGAGGACCGCTATCGCCCTTTGGCAGAGGTCTCCCCGGTCGTGCGGACGTTGGCGCGCGAGCAGTTCGACGACTACGTGAAGCGGGTCCGCGTTTTCGCCCATCCCCGCGTGGCCGCCGAGCTGCGCGGGCTGGACGACCTGCCCGGCCTGGTGAATCAGGCGATTGCGCAAACGGGGTGATCGGCGAAACGAAAAAGGACCGGGTGGCCCCGGGCGGTTGCCCGCCCGGGGCTCCCACAGACCCGAACGTGCGCGATTAACGCATTCGGTTCCTCAGGTTATCCGTTCGCTACGCCTCGGTACACCGAGTGGACTGCCCGCAGGTAAGGTAC
>DATKZH010000380.1:0-4800 GCA_035528065.1 Thermoguttaceae bacterium
GGCTCGTGCACCGGGGCCAAGAGATCGACGCGGAGGGGAACATCTCCGGCGAACCCCCGCGGACTCGGACGCTCGGCTTTCGCTGGTCGGCGGTCCACAACCTGTTTCGCAAGGCGGGAGACGTGGGTGTCGACCTCTGGACGGCGGCCCGGGCGGTCGACGAAGAGAACGCAGAGAAGGAACTCTGCCAGTTTGTGTTCGCGGTGCCCTACTCCGCCCCTGACGTCGAGGAAACCCCGCTCAGCGCCGAGGCGCTGCAGCGGCGGACCCGGGATCTCCGTCGCGGCGTCGTGCCCGACAAGGTGCAGCATCTGACCCTCGGCGTCGACATGCACAAGCGGTTCGGGTGCTACACACTCATAGCGTGGTTGCCGGACGGGCGGGCCCACATCGCGGACTACGGAACCTTTGAGATTCAGAGCGACGATATGGGCCTTGAGCGTGCGACGCTGGCAGCTCTTCGCGATCTTCGCGACACGGTCAATGCCGGCTGGGGATTGGTCACCGGCGGCGTGCGTGTACCCGACCAGGTGTGGATCGACGCAGGATGGGGTCCGCAGACCGACTCGATATACAAGTTCTGCAGGGAATCCGGGCAGCGATTCCGCCCGCTCGTCGGTCGCGGGGTAGGCCAGCAATACACGAAGAGCTACGTGCGGCCGAAGAAAACCGGGGCCGAGGTTCGCAAGATCGGCGACGCCTACCATATCAGCTTCCAACGGACCGCCCGGGTGCTGCTGGTCGAGATCAACGTCGACTTCTGGAAAACGTGGGTACACGAGCGGCTCGCGTCTGACCCCGACAAGGGCGGCGCGATGACACTTTTCAAGGCTGAGCCTCGCGAGCACGTTCGCTTCACGAAGGAACTAACGGCCGAGCGGCTCATCGAGGAATACAAGCCCGGCAAGGGCACGGTCCTGCGATGGGAGGCCCTACGCCGGGCGAATCACTACCTCGACTCGACGGTGTACGCCTCGGTCGCAGGGCATTTTTGCGGGTTCCGGCTGGTGCCTGATGCGAAACCCCGACAGGCTCGCACGGACGGCAGGTCGCGCCGGCATCGATTGACGACGCCGGACGGGCGACCGTTTTTACTTACGGAAAGGACTCTGTAGTGGCGAAGCAGCGAAACACGGCAGCGAAACAGACGGGCAATGTGCGGATCGACTTCCATGTCGGGGAGATTGACCCCGATTGCTATGTCGGCAATCACGTCGACGTGCACCTCGACCATCGGCAGAAGGTCGCGATGCGGCGGCTACTTAACGGGATGCTCGGTCAAAAATTAGCGAACGGTCGACTTGTTCAAACCTACGGTGACGTCGTGCGGCATATCTGCGATCGTGTGGCCGAGGCGACCTGATCCGACCCGTAAGCCGTCCGCACAATCCGTAGAATCCGCTCCCGGACACTTCGGACCCCGTTGTAATTCCATTTCCGGACGCCCAATGTCCGCGCATGGCATACACGACGTACACGGCGGCGCGAGCGGCCTACTTCGCCAACGCTGGCTACATGGTGGACAACTCGACCACCAAGGCCAAGGCGTTCATCGAGGCGTGTGTCGATCTGATCGGCTTCTGCACGAAGGCGAGCGAGAGCGGCGACAACCGCGTCGAGGATGATCCCACCAAATACGAAAAGCGGCTCGAACATGCCATGTCGTGGTGGCAAGCCAACGATTCCAGCGCCACGAGCAGCAGGCCCTCCGGATCAATCAAGCACGCTGACTTCCGGGAGTTCCGCGCATGAGCCGCCGTATACGACAGCGCAGCCCGGGCAGCCTGGCCGAGGCATTCGGCGATCTTCGCGCAGACTACGATGCGGCTAAGGGCAGTCGCTACCGTCGGAGTTTGACCGGTTACTCCGCGATGGGGTCCGGGGCTGATTACCACATCCGCAATTGGACCGACAACCTCCGGATGATGGAGCTGGCCCGGCACTTCGACCGCAACGACATGATCGTCGGGCAGGGAATCACGCGGCTTATTCGGAACGTGCTGCAAGGCGGAATGAAACTCGATCCGCAGACCGGCGACGACAAGGTCGATGCCGACCTGGCGGCCCGATGGAAAGACTGGTCGGAGGATCCGGCCAAGTGCGACAACGCGGCCGAGCACGATCTCCAGACCCTCGCGCAACTGACCCTACGGAGCGTGATCGTCGACGGTGACGAGTTCATCCTCCCGTTGCGCGAAAACGGATCGCTCGAACTGATCGAGGCTCATCGATGCCGGACGCCGACGAATACGCGGCTGAACGTCGTCCATGGGGTGATGCTCGACGAGCACCGTAAGCGGCTGGAATTCTGGTTCACGAAAGACAACATTCCGCCACACCAGAACGTGCAGCGCGTCGGAGACATGCGGCGATACCCGGCCCGGCATCCGGATACGGGAGAACGCCAAGTCCTGCAGGTATACAACCCGAAACGCGTTTCGCAGACGCGGGGGATCACGCACCTTGCCCCGATCGGCAATGCGGTCGGCATGCACGACGATCTCGAATTCGCCAACCTGGTACGGGCGCAGGTCGCGGCGTGTTATGCGGTCTTTCACGAGTACGACCCGGAAGTCGACGGGTCCGATCCGCCCCAGCGCGGCGAGGCGAGCACAGAGACGCTACTCGACGGCTCTACGCGAACGGTCGAGGGAATTGCTCCCGGGATGGATATCCACGGCAAGCCCGGCGAGCGCCTGGAGGGCTTCTCGCCGAACATCCCGAATCCGGAGTTCTTCCAGCACGCCCGCTTGATCCTGACGTTCATCGCGATCAATCTCGACATCCCCGTTCAAGTGCTGTTGCTCGATCCGAGCCAGACCAACTTCAGTGGTTGGCGCGGGGCGATGGATCAGGCGCGCTTCGGCTTCCGTGACATCCAACGGTGGATGATCCGTCAATTCTACCGGCCTATTTACCATTGGCAGATTCGGCAATGGGCAGCCGTCGACACGGTGCTCCAAGGCTACGAAAAGCGGAGCGACGTTGACCTCTTTGCCCACAAATGGCACCCCCCGACGTGGCCATACATCGAGCCGTCGAAGGACGTCAAAGCAGATCGCAATGAGGTCGAGGGCAACATAAACAGCCTGCGACGGATCAACGCCGCGCGTGGTCGCGACTGGGATGACGTGCACGTCGAGATCATCGAGGACCGCGCGAAGCTCGCACGCCGCGCACTGGAGGAGGCCAAGAAGATCAATCAGGAATTCCCCGAGGCTGAGATCGACTTCCGTGAGCTGGCGGGGTGGACGCAACAGAAACAGACCGAGGACCGGAGCGACTCCGATGAACTTGAATCAGACCGCGATAAGCCCGGCGCATCTTGAGCAATACTTCGGCGTGTGGGCGATCCACGAAGAGCCATTCCGCGCGGCTGTCGAGCGCGTAAATCGGATGGACCTAACGGTCCACATGGCCGAGCAAGAGGCGAAGGCCGCCGAGCGTATCACCTACAACTATCCGATCGAGGACGGTGGGGTAGCGGTCCTGAAGGTTACGGGCCCGCTGATGAAGTACACAAGCTCACTGAGCGGCGGCACCTCGACGGTCTACATGCGGCGCCTGTTACGGGCAGCGGTTCAAGACGATCGGGTACGGGCGATCCTGCTTCGAATCGACTCCCCGGGCGGCACGGTCGCAGGCACGCAAGACCTCGCCGACGACATCGCGAAGGCGGCCAAAGAGAAGACGGTCTTTGCCTACATCGAGGATATGGGCGCGTCGGCGGCCTATTGGCTGGCATCGCAAACCCGGCGGATTTCTGCCAACAGCACGGCACTCGTCGGATCAATTGGCACATTCGCAGTAGTCCAGGACCTCACGGGAATGGCTGCGCAGATGGGAATCAAGGTGCACGTCATCCGCGCGGGCAAGTTCAAGGGTGCAGGCGAGCCGGGGACTGAGGTCACGGCCGAGCAGCTCGGGGAATGGCAGAGAATAGTTGACGATCTGAACGAACATTTCGTGCGCGGGGTCGCGAGCGGACGTCGGATGTCCCTCGCAAAAACGCGGGAACTGGCTGATGGTCGAGTGCATGTCGCCGCGGGCGCCGAATCGTTAGGGCTTGTGGACGCGGTACAGAGCTTCGACGAGGCACTCGCTGACATTCGAAAGGCGGCTGCGCGTTCAGGCGGGCCGCGGTCTGAACAGGAGACAGTGATCATGGAGAAAGCACAAGTCGAGATCGAGGCCAAGGTCACCGGTGACGGGGCGGAGGCACTCAGGGAAGCGGCTGCCAGCGCAGAGAAGCTCGTTGCGGCGTCGCGCGAAACGGCGGAGTTGAAGTCCAGCGTGGCGACTACCGCCGAACTCAAGGCGGCCCTGCCGGACAGTACTGCAGATTTTCGCGAGCAGTGCACCGAGCAGGGCTTCACGTTGGCACAGGCGCAGGCCGCGTGGATGTCGCACCTGCGAGAGGAGAACACGGCACTGAAAGCGAAAGCCGCCAAGCCGGGGGTGGAGCCCCTTGGGGAAGGTCGACCCAGCAAGCGGACGATGGCCGGCGGCGACGCTGTTGCCGATTTCAACGCGGCTGTTGCGGAGAAGGTTGCCGGTGGGATGGCTCGCATGAAGGCGGCGATCGCCGTTGCCCGCGAAGACCCGACGCTCCACGAAGCGTACCTGCGCGCGACCAACTCGCCGAGTCCGCGCGTCCAGGGCTTGATCGGCGAGCGGTTCGAAATGGTCGGGTAGCGCACGAGAAACCCATAACGCGATTCGGTCAACAACCGAACGCCGAAACACAGGAGAAACAGACATGCAAGTAAACGCGACTCCGGTTATCAGCATGGCGGCGAG
>DATKZH010000381.1:0-16110 GCA_035528065.1 Thermoguttaceae bacterium
GTCCGACGCAAAATTCCGCCACGCGTGCAACCTGGCCCGGTTCGGCTATCTCGGCAAGGTCCACACGGTCGAGGTCGCCGCGCCCGGTCCCAAATACCAGCCGCGCCACCAGGGTCCCGCCACGCCCGAGCCCGTCCCGGAAGGGTTCGACTACGACATGTACGTCGGCCCGGCGCCCATGAGGCCGTACACCCCCTACTGCATCGACTGGCCGGGATGGTACCTGACCTGGGACTACTGCGCCGGGTTCATCGTCAACTGGGGCGTGCATCACCTGGACATCGCCCATTGGGGATGCCCGTCGATCAGTGAGCAGCCTTGCCGTGTCACCTGCCAACTGACCTACCGCACGCATCCGGTGTGCGACAACGTCAACTCGTGGCAGGCGGAATACGTCTTCGACGACGGGCTGCGGATGAGCTTCACGGATACCGGCAACCCGCTTCCGCAAGGGACGCGCTTCGTCGGCGACAAGGGCTGGGTCCACGTGAACCGGGCCGGGATCGAGGCCGAGCCCGCATCGCTGTTGGACGTGCAGATCGCCCCCGGCGAGCCAAGCCTTTACGAATCAAAGCACCACCAGGCCGACTTCCTCGATTGCGTGCTCAAGCGGCGCGACCCCGTCGCGCCGGTCGAATCCGGCTACGTGGCGTCGTACCTGGGCATGATCGCCGAGGCCGCCGGGCGCCTCCAGCGCGAGCTCCGCTGGGACCCGGCCGCCGGGCGATTCGGGGACGACGCCGACGCCAACCGCCTGCTCACGCGACCGATGCGCAGTCCGTGGCGGGTGTGAGCGGGACGCCCCAGCGGCCGTCCCGCTCAACCGCGTCGTTGCCTAGGCAGTAGGACGGATTGGCAATCCGTCGTACGAAGACGTTTCCTGCAACGTTGGGGTTTACTCTCCCAGGCAGAGCAGCTTCCCCTCGCGGGTCGAATAGTAGAGCCGGCCGTGGGCAACGGCCATCCCGTCCCAAAGCGGTGCGGGGAGTGCCTGCCTGGCGATCGGTTTGCCGTCGGCCGAGGAAAGCACGCGCAGGTCGCCGTCCGACCCGGCAACGAGCAGCCGGTCGCCGGCAAGGGCCACGGCGTCGATCGACGGCACCTCGGCCGCTTTGTCGAAGACGTCCACGCGCCACGACGCCTTCTCGGCCAGCCGATGGCTCCGCCAGGGCATCTTGCCCTCGCGACTCAAGCCGGATGCGGCCCAGCCGGTGATCCACTTCGCGTCGAACTGTTCGCCGCCCTCCAGGTCGAAGTCGCGCCGATAGACGGTGGAGGAGCCCTGGAGGGAGCCGAACAAGACGTTGTCGCGAAATACGACCAGGGGCCGCCGCGGCGTGTACGAAGGGATCCGCCGCTGATGGCGCGGTGCGTACGACCAGCATCCCTGCGGCACCATGGCGGCCCCGCCGCCGGTGTTCAGCTTGGCAAACGCGGCCCAACGATCCAGCGACATCTCGCCCGACTTCCGGTCGAAGACCCATCGGGACATGCCCACGCCGTCGCCTTCGCGGTGCAGGAGATCGAAGTTGTCGAACTCCAGGGCGGAGCACTCGTAGAACCCCTGCTGGGGCACGCTGTCCAGACGCCGGACCCACCGGATCTTTCCGCCGGCCGGCTCGACGGCGAAGATCAAAATCCCCCCGTCGGCCAACGATTGCCGCCCCGCCGCGAAATAGGCCACGTCGTCGATCACCGGCACGCTGCCGGGGACGGGCCACGGCGACTCCAGTTGCCCGTAGGCGACGATCTGCTCCTCGAGCGGGGCGGCCCGAAGCCGCCAGACCATCCGCCCGTCGTCGGCCCGCAGGCAATACACCCACCCGCTCTTCGCCCCGAACAGACAGAGCCCCTTGTGAAGCGTGGGCGCCGTATCGACGCGCCCGTTGGCCGTGAAACGCCACGCCACCGAGCCGCTCCGGGCATCCAGGGCGACCACCTCGTGAGCATCCGGCCGTGCCACCACGACGCGATTGCCGGCGACAACCGGACTGGTGATCGGCCCTTTGACGAAGAAGTTCTCCCGCCAGTCCTCGACGATGGGGCCGGACAGGTCGCTGCCGCCCAGATCGACCGACCAGAGCGTTTCCAGCTTCGACGGGGCCTTGGCCGGCGTGCTGCCGCTCCGCCACGGGTCGTGGCGGTAGCAGGGCCAGTCGTCCTCGCCGCTTCCGTCGGGTGCGTCGCCCGGCGGATCGACCCCGGCTTCCAGCGGGAACTCCATCTCGGCAAGGTCCATGCCGGCCACGCCGCCGGCCCGCCGCTCCGGCGCCACGGCGGTGTATCCGCGGAGCATCGGCCAGCAGACGCAGTGCTTCGGGGTCACGTAGATCAGGCCGTTGGCCGGCACCCAACCGCCATCCGGCCCGCAGGCGGCCTTTGTGATCTGGTGCGCGTCGACGTCGCCCGTCTCCAGGTCCGTCAGGTCGAACTCACCCGAGATCATGTAGCGGCAGGTCATCACGGGCGGAAAACAGTGCGTCAGGCCCGCCGGGTGCGTGACGAGAACGTCGCCCGTGCGGAAATCGAGGGCGGAGACCTGGACGGGAAGTCGCTTCTCGTCCGCGCCCCTGCCGCCGTGCAAGAGCCACAGCCGGTCGCCGACGAACATGGCCCGGGCTTGCCGGGCGTGGTTCATGCCCGGCAGGAACGGGTGGTCGAGCCGGACCTTTCCGTCGGCCGCCGAGACGACGTGGATGGCGTTGTCGGGCCCGTCGTTGTTGAGCGTGGAGACTTCGTACGTCACCAACCCCTGGTGGTACACGGTTCGCTTGACCTTGGGCAACCAGGGGAAGTCGTCGCGCCGCCAGCGGACCTGGCCCGTGGCCATGTCCAGGACGACGGCCTCGATCGCCTCGCCTCGCTGCGTGCGTCCCAGGACCAGCGCGACCGTATCGTCACCCGCCACGACGTACCGGGGGTCCGACGCCGGGAACGTCCATTTCCGCTCCGCCGACTCCGCGTGCCACGCTCGCACCGCGTCGCCCGTGACGGCAATCAGGGTTCCCCCGTCGAACAAGACGGTCGTCGGCTCGCCCGCATCGGCGTACTCGCAGATCGTCTCGCCGGTCGCGGCGTCCACTGCCAGGAGCTTCTTCCCGTGGACCACGTACAGGCGATCTCCGCCGGCAACCGGGGCGGCGTTGCGCGGGCCCAGGTTCCTCATCGTGAAGCCGTCGCCCTCCGACGCGGCCAAGAGATCGCGCTGCCAGAGCCGCAGGCCGTTGAACCCGTCTCGCGCGAGCACGCCCGCGTAGAAGTTGCGCCCGTCGGCCGTGACCATGCCGCGGACCTCGGCCGACGCCCCGGCGATCCAGCGGACCCGGCGGGGCGGCGCAACCAGCGCGTCGTGCGACGCCGCGTTCCCCGCCGCGGAATGGCGGGGATGGGACCACTCGTCCATTTCCGCCGGGCGCGGCTTCCTCGCGAGCAGCCACGCGCCGTCGCGGCCGACCGCTTGCACCTCGACCAGCCCCGCCGCCTTCAACTGCTCCACGGTTGTCTTCCCGCTCCCGATCACGAGCACCCCGTCGGGGCACAAAACCCGGCTCGCCTCCTCGGGCGAGACCTGCGCCGAGTCCTGCGCGGAAACAAACAGGAGGTTGACCACGTTTTCCGTGTACGGCAGACCTCCCTGCCCGGGCAAGCGATCGACCGAGATGAGCCCATAGACCCCGCTCGACTGCAATCGGCGCCGGGCCTGGTCGACGAGCTGCCCGTCCGCATCGAGCACTTGAACCAGGAAGCGGCCCGTGGCCGCCAGCTCGGCGGCAAGGTCCGTCTCTTCCGCGCCGATCTGCACGCACAAGCCTCCGGGGATGCCCAGGGCCGCGGCCGCTCGCTCGGCTGCGGAGCCCTCCGCTGCGGGCGATTGAGCCGCCCGTGCCGGAATTGCAGCGACGAGGAGCACGGCCGCGCAAAGGGCCGTCAGGATCCATCGACTGCTGCCCCTGATCGAGAAACAGAAACATCGCATGTCAGACTCCATGGAGTAGCTTCGGGCTTCAGAGGTTGGGAGTAACCGAAGAATAACCTCCGCATTTCGGAAGGGGACAGTCCCATTTTCGCTGCGCGAAAATTGGGACAGTGCCCAAACAAGGCGCGTGGGTGCAGAGCACCCACCCTACAAAATACCGCCGGCGAGGGAGGTGCCACACCGCCTAGTTTACTCGCCGTCCCGTTCGGTTCAATAGGCGGCGTCGATTCCGGCACGCGGCCCGGCCTCAGCGATCAGTCCGCCCGGCCCGGCCCCTTGCCCAGCGACTTGCGCACGAGCATGCCGATCACGATAGCCAAGGCCGCCAGCGACACCAGGTCCACGAGCAGCCCTCCGTCCACCCAACCCTTCAGCCAGGGCATGTCCAGTTGCGTTATCACCAGCACGGCGATCAGGATTCCCATGATCGCCTCGCCCGCCACCAGCCCCGAGGAGAACAGGAGGCCCCGGTGGATGACGGCCTGCCGCGTCTCGGCGGAGTCGCCCCGGCGTGCGCTGTGCCAGTCGACGAACCGGTAGACCAGGCCGCCCAAGAGGATCGGGAACGTGACCGTCCAGGGCAGATACATCCCCACGGCAAGCGGCATGGGGTGAAGACGGAACTTGGTGTCGCGCGGCTGTAGGAGGAAGCGATCGATGAAGATCGCAACCACGCCGACCGCCGCGCCGTAGCCCACCAGGTCCCAAGGCAGATCCCGGCCCGCCCCAAAAATCCCCCCCACCAGCTTCTCGAACATGACCCCCTGCGGCGCTCTCAACGCGGCGACCCCTTCCCGGGCCGGCTCGCCGATGCCGTAGGCGTTCTGAAGGAGCTGCATCGTGGGCGCGATGATGAACGCGGGAATCATCGTGCCGATGATTTCCCCGATCTGGAGACGTCGCGGCGTGGCGCCGACGATCTGCCCGATCTTCAGGTCCTGGCAGATGTCGCCCGACGTGCACGCCGCGCAGCACACCACGCCGGCAACGCCCAGCGTGGCCAGCATCCCGGCCTCGCCCGTGTATCCGAACACCAACAGCAGCCCGGCCGTGATCAGCACGGTGCAGATCGTCATCCCCGAGACCGGGCTGTTGGAAGATCCCACGAGTCCCACGATGTAGCTGGCCACGGCAACGAAGAAGAAAGCCAGCACGAACATCAGGACCGTCGTGACGGCCGTGGCAACGACGCTCCGGGTCATCACCGCGTACACGACCGTGCTGAGCAGGAGACTCATGAGCATCAGCCCGAAGAGCGGTCGCCCGCTGATGCCCTGCTCGGTGCGCGGCAAGGAGGACGTATCCTCCAGCCCCCGGACGCCGCGGAGCGCCGTGCGGATGGCCGCTCCCATGCTGCCGGCGATCTTGCCGATCGAATAAACCCCCGCCACGAGCATCGCGCCGATGCCGAAGAAGCGGATCTTCTCGTCCCAAATGCCCATCAGGACGTCGAGCGGGGCTCCGCCGCCGAAATCCGCGCCGTAGGCCAGCACCGGGATGACGCCCACGAACGAGATCGCTCCTCCCAGGAAGACGAGCAGCGAGACTTCCCACCCGACGATGAAGCCGACGGCCATGAGCATCGGCGAAATGTCCGTCCCCACGTAGAAGCCGGTCTTCCCGACCCGCCATCCCCATTCGACCGTGCCCTTGTACAGCCCCACCACGGACCCCAGTGCCTTGAACAGGCCCCCGATGCCCAACGCGGTGAAGATGCCCAGCATTTCCGCCCCGCCGCGGTCTCCGGCCTTCAAGACCTCGGCACAGGCAACGCCTTCGGGAAACCGCAGCTCCTTCTGCTCGATGATCATCGGCCGGCGGAGCGGGATCATCATCACCACGCCCATCACCCCGCCGGACATGGCGATCAGCGTCGTCTCGAAGTAGTTGAAGCCTTCCCAGAGGCCGAGCAGGACCATCGCCGGAACGGTGAAGATGATGCCGGCCGCCAGGCTCTCTCCCGAGCTGGCGATGGTGTGCACGATGTTGTTCTCCAGGATGGTCCCGCGCCGCATCAAGCCGCGGAGCACCCCCATCGAAATCACCGAGGCCGGGATGGCCGCGCTCACGGTCATGCCCGCGTAAAGGCCGACGTAGACGTTCGCCGCGCACATGATCAGGCTCAGGAATATTCCCAGGAGCACCGCCTGCACGGTGAACTCGGGAAGCGTCTGCCACGCCGGGACGTAGGGCTGAACGTCGCCGGACACGTTCCTGGCCGTCGTCTTTTCGGTGGTCATCGGTAGGGGTCCCCAAATCAGGTCGGCTGCCGCAATGCCACAGCCGGATTCTACCGCGAACAGCGACCCGGCAAAAGCCGGTTCCGGCGGTCAAACCGCAGGACCCGGCGAGGGGACGTTGATCGGGGCTCTCACGACGGCTATCTTGAGATGTCAGAGTGAAAGCGGATGACCACACTGTGTGTGCCACTGCTTGCGGAAGTGCCTGGAAACGCTCGACTTGCAGCACGGCACTGCTTGCCGGATACGGTAGTGGTTCGGGGGAACCGGCAAGCAGTGCAACGCCGCCGCCAGTCATCCCGTTCTTGCAGGCAAGCAGTGGCACACCGCTCGCTTGCTTTCCGTTGGAGTTGAGATCCGTCAAACGGCCCTCCGAGAACCCGCGCACGTCGCGCGAGCTTCGGGCCTCCCGGACGTTCCGCAGGAGGGCTTCCCGTCCGCCATGATTTGGCCAAACCTCCGGGGAAACGTGCCATGAACCGTCTCATCTTGCTGGTCCCGGCCGGGGTGCTGTGGGCCACGACGGCCGCCGCCGGACCGTCGCATCCGTTCTCCGCTGACGACATGCTCGCGATGGAGCGGGTCTCCGAGCCCCAGGTCTCTCCGGACGGCGGCCGGATCGTCTTCACCGTCCGATCCACGGACCTCGAAGCGAACAAGGGAACAACCGATCTATGGGTGGTCGAGGCGGACGGAACCGGACTCCGGCGTCTGACCTCGCACCCGGCCAACGATCACAGCCCGCGCTGGGGCCCCGACGCCCGAGCGGTCCTCTTCCTGGCGAGCCGATCCGGATCGTCCCAGGTGTGGCGGATTCCCCTCGACGGGGGCGAAGCGGAGCAGGTGACCGATCTGGCGCTGGATACGGCGAACCTGATTCTCTCTCCCGACGGGCAGCACATCGCCTTCACGATGGAGGTCTTCCCCGACGGCCATTCGCCCGAGGCCACCAAGAAGAGGCTCGATGAGGAGGCCCAACGAAAGAGCACCGGGCAGATCTACGACCGGGTCTTCGTCCGCCACTGGGATACCTGGAAGGACGGCCGCCGCTCGCACCTGTTCGCGATGCCTTCGACGGGCAAGGGCGAGCCGGTCGACGTGATGGGGAACATGGACGCCGACACGCCCTCCAAGCCGTTCGGCGGGCCGGAGGAGTTCACGTTCACGCCGGACGGCCGAGACGTCGTCTTCACGGCACGCGACGCCGGCCCGACGGAGCCCTGGTCGACCGATTTCGACCTCTACCGCGCGCCGATCGACGGCTCGACGCCGCCCGTCTGTCTCACCGAAAGAAACGCGGCCTGGGACTGCTGCCCCTCGTTCTCACCCGACGGACAAACCATGGCCTATCTGGCGATGACCAGGCCGGGCTATGAGTCGGATCGCTTCCGGATCGTGCTCCGTCGATGGGCCGACGGGAAGGAGCGGGTCCTCACGGAGCAGTGGGACCGGTCGCCTTCCTCGATCTGCTGGTCGGGCGACGGCAGCCTCGTCTATGCGACTGCCCCAAACGTCGGTCAGCGCTCGCTGTTCGCGATCGACGCGATCTCGGGGGCCGTTCGCACCATTATCTCGGACGGATACGTGCGATCGCCGGCCGTGTCCGGCCCAAGGATCATCTACAGCTTGGATCATCTCGAATCCCCGGCCGAGCTCTATTCGATCCGTGCCGACGGCTCCGACCGGCGTCCTCTCACCCGCCTCAACGCGGCGCGGATCGCCGCGGCGCGGATGGGGGACTACGAGCAGTTCTCGTTCCCCGGGCACAACGGCGAGACGGTCTACGGGTACGCGGTCAAGCCGGTCGATTTCGATCCGAGCCGCAAGTACCCGGTGGCGTTCCTGATCCACGGCGGCCCCCAGGGGTCGTTCGGCAATACGTTCCACTACCGCTGGAATCCGCAGGCTTACGCGGGGGCCGGCTACGCCGCGGTGATGGTCGACTTTCACGGATCGGTCGGTTACGGGCAGGCATTCACCGATTCGATCCGCGGAGACTGGGGCGGCAAGCCGCTCGAGGATCTCCAAAAAGGGCTGGAGGCGGCGCTGGAGCGATACCCTTGGATGGACGGCGACCGCGTCGGGGCGCTGGGCGCTTCGTTCGGCGGCTACATGATCAACTGGATCGCCGGCAACTGGCCCGACCGCTTCCGGTGCCTGGTCAATCACGATGGGAACCTGGACGAGCGGATGGCCTATTTCGACACCGAGGAGCTCTGGTTCCCCGAGTGGGATCACGTCGGCACGCCGTGGGACAACCCCGAAGGCTACGAGAAGCACAACCCCGTGAACTTCGTCGGCAACTGGAAGACGCCGATGCTCGTGATCCACGGGGCCCGAGACTACCGGGTCGTCGATACCCAGGGGCTCGCCACGTTCAACGCCCTCCAGCGGCGCGGGATCCCCAGCAGGCTCCTCTACTTCCCGGACGAGAGCCACTGGGTGCTGAAGCCCCGCAACTCGATCCTCTGGCACGAGACGGTGATCGACTGGCTCGACCGTTGGCTGAAGAGGTAGCATCGCCCCGTCGGCTCAAGTCGCGCTGGAACCGAGTCGTGTGTAGGCTTGTTCCCGACGATAGTCGCGGCGCCGTCTCACCGCGGCGATGAAATCCGGCAAGCCCATAGGCCCAGCGAACTCTACGTCGCGATCTCGTAACCCTGGCGGCTTTCACGCGCGAGGAAGGAATTCGCCTCGGCGTCGCCGACGATTTCTCGCTTGGCCGGATCCCAGGTGAGTTCTCGCCCCAGACGCATGGCAAGGTTCGCGAGGTGGCACACCTCGAGCATGCGGTTATGGGACCAGACGTCGGAGATCGGCTGCTTTCGAGACTTCATGGCCTCGATGAGGTTTGCGCTATGATTCTCGGCGATCTTTCCACCATAAACCTCTTCAATAGCTCCTTCCGGTAGCGGACTGTCCTTGAGGTCATCGACGGGCTTTCCGGAGATCCGGCCGCGGTTGACGAAGAACCGCCCTTCCGTGCCCTCGAAGAGAATGCCGTTGTCGCCTTCGTTTGTAATGATCATTTCCACGTTGTTGGGCATCTCGGCCCGGATCGTGAATTCGGTCGCGACGTTATACCGATCGTGGACCACCGGATAGCCATCCTTGTACTCGCACGCCAACGTGTAATCGAGCGGCGTCACTTTGCTGGGCCCCGAGCTGCTGGCACCGATTGCCCAGCATGCAATGTCGACGTGATGGGCGCCCCAGTCGGTCAGTTTTCCGCCCGAGTATTCATGCCAATTCCGGAAAGAGTAGTGCGCGTTGCTGTACAGCGGCACGCCGCCGCCGTAGCCGGTTCGCATTTCGGGCAGCGCTCGATAAGGAACTTCCGCTGCTGGTCCGAGCCAGAACTCCCAATCGAGTCCTTCGGGAACGGGAGCGACGGGAATGACCGGCGAAGGCGACATGCCGCCGATGCCGCACGTCACCTTCTTGACGGTGCCGATGCGCCCGTGTTTCACCAGGGCGACTGCTTGCAGGAAGCGATGACCGCATTCGGTACGCTGCATGGTGCCGACCTGGAGCACACGCCCCGTCTTCTTGACGACTTCTTCGATCAACTTGCCTTCGTCAATGGTCAGCGTGAGCGGTTTTTCACCGTAGACGTCTTTTCCCGCGTACATCGCTTCGACCGCGATCTTCGTGTGCCAGTGGTCGGGCGTGGCGATCATGACCGCGTCGACGTCTTTGCGATCGAGGACCTTTCGATAGTCTTTGTACGCATCCGGCTTCTTGCCTTGTTTCTGTGCCGTCTGTTCGACGTTGGTCCCCAGCACTCCCGAGTCGACGTCGGCGAGTGCCGCGAAATCGGCGAAACGAAACGTCTTCTGCGTGATGGCCCAGCCTTGATTGCGAAGGCCAATCGTTGCGAAGACAGGGCGGTCATTAGGCGACCGGTAGCCGAGGGCTCGGTTGGTCGACGGGAGCATGACGCTTGCGGCTCCTGTGGCGGCCACACCCTGTAGAAATCGACGGCGTGTTGTCTGGCGAGAATTGGACATGGGTTGGAATCCTTCTTGGCTCGACGTTTCCCGGTTGATCTCTGCCCGGCTGCTCCGGACGGCCTCTCAACGAACAATTGTAATCGGCCGGCCAGGCTCGCTCAAGAAAATGCCGTGGCCCAAGCCGGAACCGGTTCGTCGCAGGCGGGCCAGGGTCTTGCTTGGTAGCATGCGCGCGCCGTGCGCGCATCTTGTGGGGCACGTTTCCCCACGTGCCGTTGGGTTGTGGGCACGTTGGAAACGTGCCCCACGGCAGGAAAGGCCTCGCGGGCCTTCGCGGCCGCTCCTGGACCCTTCTGGGCCCGTCAGTGCGAGAGCGGGGACTCGAACCCCGACCCCTTTCAGGACTGGATCCTAAATGCAGTGCGAGCTACCCAAGCTTTGGTAAATGGAGGCCCGAAAAGCCTTGGAACCAAGGGGTTTACGGCGATTTGTACCCAACGACTGGTAGCCAGCACAGGACTCGAATGGGGTCCAAACAGCGGGAAAACAGCGGGAAGCTTTTGGAGCCGAACGGGAATGAAACGGGAGCAAACGCCCCTGCTTGCCCGATTCCGGGGGCTGCGGTAGTCTGACGCAACCGGGCGGCCGGCGCGGCTCGCGACCGGCCGGCAAGCCCGTTTGACGGACCTATAGGCGGCTGGCGGCTCGCTACCGCCGGCTTGCGATCCGAGCGGGGCCGGGCCTTCCTCCATGTGCCCGCGCCCCCTCGGCTCGCCAACATGGAGGATAGATTCTATGTCCCGACCACGAAACTTGGGGAAGACGTTCCCAATTCTCCGTACCCTCGCACTCTTTCGTCAAGTTGCCACGAAGGCAGCCCAAGAGAAGATCAGCATTCGCGAGGCGCTACGCCGCCTGGGGATAAATCGCGGAAATTTTCAGTCCCGATGTCGGAGGCATAGATCGCAGTGGCGAGTAGAATTGGAAGCGGCTGGCTTGCGGCTTAGTCCAGCGCATAAGCGAGGCCCGTTGCCGAAAACCCGCAAGCGGTTTGATCAGGTGGCCAGGGTCGTCGCCGAACAGTGCGTTCCTATCACGGAAGCCACACGTCAACTCGACGTGAACCTGTACACTTTCCGCGCCCAGTGCTACGCCTACCCGAAGGAATGGGAAGCGGCCTTGGAAGAGGCGGGAATTGGCGGCTCCGAATCAGATGGAGGGCTCGATTTGCCGCCTTGCCTGCGTGCGCGAATCCGCAAGGCGGCCTTGCTTCTAACGAGCGGATTGAGCAAGACGGAGACCGCCAAGTGTGTGGGCGTTACGTCGATTATGATGTCGAGATACGTCAACGGTCCGCCGCGAACGGAAAATGAACCTCTACCCTCGGCAGTGAAATACTTCCGCAAACAAGAGAAGTGGGCGCGGCGTGTCCTGTGCGTTCCAACCGGCGCAGTTCGCTGCGCGCGAACTGTAAAAAGGGATGGCACGCCCATTAGCAAGTTTCCGCGTGGGCTCGGACCTTTCCGATCGAAGGCAACGGGGACGGGGAGGCCCATACCGCCCTCGTTGCGCGCCGCCGGCAGCAACGGGAACCGGAAGCCCAACGGCCGCAGTGGTGGAAAGGGCGGCCGGAATGACTCCCCAGCCCGCGCGATCATACTGCGAGAGTTCAAGGCAGCGAGGCAGCGAGGTGCAAAGGTCGATCAGACCGAGCTGCGCAAGACGATCAACACCGAATGCAAACACCTGATCGGTAGCAAGGTGCCCCGCAAGATGACGGCGGGCGGTCTACGGGCAATGATCAGGAGAATGCGCCAAAAAGGCGTCTTGCCCGGCGTGACGAAACCGTGACGAAACAGTTTCGTCACGCCTTTTCCGACGCCTTTTTCCAAGGCACCTGGGCCCCCGTGACGAAACTGTTTCGTCACGTTCTTGCCAGCCATCCGCGGCCCCTACCCTCTGTGTTCCCCTCCCTGCCGGTCTGTTTGCCTCTCTGGCGAAGCATGCACAACCGGACGTGACGAAACTGTTTCGTCACGGGCTGGTTTCTTGTGCGCAAGTATTCCGTGACGAAACCTCGCAGTCTTATTCGCGCCGTTCAGGGCTGGGCTAAGCTCATGGCATGAAACTCGACTCCGACGAAATCACCGCGATCGCCGACGCCCTCGCTCCCCGCGTGGCCGACATCCTGGAAGCCCGGCTGTCTGAGAGCCCGGCCTGGGCGATGTCCATCCCCGAGGCCGCGGCGTGGGCCCGGGTGCCCGAAGACGCGATTCGACACGCAATGAAGAGCGGCGAGTTGCCCGCGGTCCGGATCGGCCGGAACGTCCGCATCCGGCGATCCGACCTGTTCGCCATCCGCCCCAACGGCGAGCCCCAGGAGGACGGGGAGTGATCGGACCAATCCGGCGCAATGGGTGGGATGACGCGGCGCGGCGACGGGCCCGGGAGGAGCGGGCCCGGGCGATCGTCGACGGGGCCAGGGTGCGCCGCGAGCTGGGGCAGGGTGCGTTGCACGGGGTCGCCGAGGGGGAGCACGTGGTGACCGTTGGGGGCAGGCGATTCCGAGGGGCGACCCTGGACCAAGCGATTGACGCGGCCAAGGGGTAGCGGAGCGGGAAGCGGAAGGCGATGGGAATGCCAAGCGAAAGGGAAAGCATGGAGCATCGCGAGCCCGAAGACGGACGGCCTGAGTACGGGGTGGTGTGGCCTGAGGATGGGGTAGGGGATACCCCATCTAAGGTCCAAGAAAGCGCAGCGCATCCCATTCATGAATCTAAGATCCAAGGTCAATCTAAGGTTCAAGCGCCGGCGAATGGCGACATCTGGCAGCGCGCCCTCGACGCGCCGATCGACGGCATCGCCGAGCGCGACCGCATCCGGGAAGGACTGCGAGCGCGCGTGCTCAAGGCGGCCCCTGAGATCGCGGGGACATCCTGGGAGTGGATCGCCAGCCGGGCGGCCGAGCTGGTTGCCTATGGTGTTGCCGAGCCGCGACTTCTCGACAAGGCACTCGGCGCGTATCTCGACGCCCGGCGCAACCGGATGGCGAAGGGCCGGCCCATCACCGCGCATGGCCCCTACTTGCACACGGTGTTTCAACAGCGCTTCGGAGCGGCATGGAAAGAGTGGCGGGAGGGGAAGACCGAATCGGCGTAACCAAGACCTGCGACGAACCCGCAGAGGCCAACCGAATGAGCCGGCGATCGCGATTGTACTTCAGCCGTTTGTCCGTCCCCTACGCCCTGCGGCAAGACCACGAGCGGCGGGGCGGGCGAGAGTTGCGGCGTTGGGTGGCGAAGGTTCCCGACGGCGTGGTCCGCGTGCTGGCCGGTCGGGAGCCGATCGGCAAGGGGGGACGGCTCTTGTGGCATGTGTCCGTTTCGATCGCCGCCAGCCCGGGCGTGCTTGAGCCAGCCTTCCGAAGCCCGACCGATCGGGAATTTCAACGGGCCTGCGAGCTGGTGCCCGCGGTTCGGGAGTGGAGCGAAGAGCACACGGACGGACTGATCCGACACGGCTTTGAGGTCAAGCAATGAAAACCAACATGCCTCTTTTCGATCAGGCGGAGGCACCGGCCGCAACCCGACGGGAGGCGGCCGAGCGGATCGCACCGTTCGTCCACGACCAGCGCGGCGCCGTCTTGGACCACGTGCGCGCACAGGGGAGGCGCGGCGCGATCGACGAGGAAATCCGCGAAACCCTCGAAATCTGCGAAAGCTCTTGCCGTGCGCGAAGGATCGAGCTGGCCCAAGCCGGCGAGCTGGTGGACAGCGGCCGGCGGCGGGCGACTCGCAGCGGCCGGCGGGCGATCGTCTGGACCACGCCGGAGTACGCGGGGCCCTCCAAACCGCCGGCGGCCGGCGATCGACCCTCGACACGATCGGCCCCGCGGACGTCGACGTCCGACCGGCCGGCCGTCGACCAGCCAGCGACACGATCGGCGCCGGCCGAGCCCGCGGCCGAGGCCCGGACGATCGACGCCCGCGGCGACGAAGCCTGCGCGCGATGCGGCGGGCGTGATTTCCGCGATACGGAGATCCACCGCGGCCGATCGGTTCGCCGCGACTGCGCGAAGTGCAAGGCGTTCGTCCGGTTCACCGTCTGGCACGGAGCGACGGTCACAGCCCAGCCCGGGGGCGTGATGGCGCGGCGGGCGGCCGGCGAGGAAAGAGGAGATCTGGTGTGATTTACCTATCGAGCCCCTACACTCACCCGGACCCCGCGATTTGCGAGCAACGCTTCCGGGCGGTCTGTCAGGTGGCGGCCGAGATGCTCCGGGCCGGGAAGCTCGTCTTCTCGCCGATCGCCCACTCGCATCCGATTGAACACGGCGGCGCCCCGAGTACCTGGGAGTTTTGGAAGGCCCTGGACCTGGAGATGGTCACGAAATCCGACGAGGTGGTCGTGCTGAAACTCCCGGGCTGGGATCGAAGCCAAGGAGTCCAAGCCGAGGTTGCCTGGGCGCGGGCGTTGGGCAAGCCGGTCACCTACGTCGAGGCCGGCGACGGAGACCCGGGCCCCCGATGGGACTAATTCCGGGCTGTTATGATGAAAGGTGAGTAGGGATGGCTCTGCATACCACCGCACCCACCAAATCGGGAGATCCCCATGTCCGACCCCTCGCTCCAGTGGATTGCCGTGACCGACGTTGCCAGTCTCCTTGGAGTGGCGACTTCCACCATCCGCAGGTGGGGGGAAGCCGGCGTCATTCCAAAACCCCACAAGATCGGCGGCCGCTCCCTCTGGTCCCGGCAAGAGCTACGAGCCTGGCAGGATTCGCTTCTCCAGCACACCGCGGGCGGCTCTGGGGTATTTGCCTAACGTCCCGAGACGACGACACGATCACCAATTTTTTCAACAGGAGCAAGCGAAAATGACCACGGGCACGAAAGCACAACCCGCCGACGAGCTGGCGAAGCTCGCCGAGACCACCGAGACCCGATACCGAGAGTTGATCACTGCCCTCGCCCGCGGCGAGTCGGTCGATCAGCAGCAGATACTGCAACTGGCCAGCGCCACCGGCCGAAATCTCTCCATGATGCGAACGCACCGCGATAGGCTCGCGGCGCGGATCGCCTCGGCCGAGCAGCTCAAGGACGAGACCGCCACGGAGCGGGTCCGCGAGTCACAGGCCTCGGCCGAACGCGGCGAGCAAGAGCTCGCACAGGCCCGGGCAAAAGCGACCAAGATGGTTGCCGACGCGACCGAGGCGTGCGAGCAGGCGAAGGCGGATTACGCCGCGGCGTTCTCCGAGGCGCAACGGGTCTTGGATGATGCCAGGAGGACCCTCGCAGAAAGCGCGGATCCCGCGATCGACCGGGAGGTAACCACCCTACGCAAAGGTCACGGCTTGCAACAACTCGAAGCCGCGAAGGGCCACAACCCGGGCATGCGAGTGCAAGTCGCGGAGAAAGGGGCGGCGATGCGGTCACTCGCGGAACGCAAAGCCGATCCCATCGACGGCATGGATTGGACCTGAGCCGGCCGGGCCCGTCCCCACCTCACTTCCAATCCCAAAGGCAAGCCCATGGCAGACACACAACAAACGGTCCGGCAGACACCGCGAATCTATCGGGCCGTGACGACCACCCCCTGGGCAATCGCCCCGGCCAAGCTCGCGGAGATCGGCGAGTTCATCGCAATGCGCGCGCGTGGGGTGGCCCTAGACAAGGCCGAAGTCCAGTTCGCCCTCGACGGTCGACCGAGACCGGAGAGGGGCGGCGATCGTCGTCCCTATCGACTGATCGAGGGGCACGGAGTGGCGATCATCCCGCTCTATGGGGTCATTCTCCCTCGTGCCAACCTGCTGATTGAATTCTCCGGAGGCACCTCCACGCAACTCTTCTCGCAGGCGGTAGAGCAGGCCGTCGCCGATGAAGAGGTCGAGACGATCGTGCTCGACGTAGACTCACCGGGCGGTTCCGTGGTGGGCGTCCAA